>DASZCG010000258.1:0-10281 GCA_035943355.1 Gemmatimonadales bacterium | reverse complement strand
CTGCGCCTCGGGTGTCGTTCGCACCAGCTCAGCGGGGAACAATGGCTCACCGGGCGGGCTGAGCAGCATGCGCCCATCCGGCAGCTTGTACTGCGGCGGATCGGTGCGCACCACTGTGGCCCGCACCGTGTCGCCCTTTGCCCGCACAAATGAGAGCGTCTGGCCCGCCGCTCGAGCCAGCACATCATTCGCCGTGCTGGGATACCGCACCGTGGCGGAGGTTACAGAGACCGCTGTGTCCGTGGAAAATAGCGTGGCCGGATCGAGCGCCTCGAGCCGCAGCGTGACGGCATTGCGACCCTGCTGCAACGCCTGCGGGAACGTGCGCCGGACCACGACGCGACCGTCTCTATAAATGGAAAGCGACGTCTGTGCTGATGTGGGTGCTCCCACCAACACGAGGGCCGCCAATACCCAATACCCCATGCCTGATAACCTCATTTAAGCCACTCCCACGCCACTCGCTTAGCTATGAGAAACGTACAGACGTACCACAGGAGCACACCGGCCGCCACAACGATCCGTGCGGTCCGTTCGACGGGCAACGTTACGGCGACATACACCGCAAGGGGGACACTCGTGCCGATGGCCGCCAGCCGCGCGACCCGCGTCGCCCGGTGATCCAGCAAACGCGTGCAGTTGGCGCACAAGCCCCCGATCGCGATGCCTGCGGTAGACTCGCCGCACTTCGCGCACGGATGCCTAGGCCCTAACCCGCTTAACCACGGCGCGGGCGAACTCGGCCGTAGCAGCGTGACCTCCCAAATCCGGTGTCCGGACGTTGTCCGTCACGATGGCCGCCTCGATGGCGCAGCGAAGCCGCTGCGCGGCATCCAGCTCCGCGATATGGTCGAGCATCATGGCCGCCGCCAGCATTTGCGCGGACGGATTGCCTATCCCCTTCCCCGCAATGTCGGGCGCGGAGCCATGCACCGGCTCGAAGATGGCCGCGTGCGTGCCGATGTTGGCGCCGGGCGCGAGGCCCAGCCCCCCGATGAGACCCGCGGCCTCATCGGACAAGATGTCGCCGAACAGGTTCGTCGTGACGATCACGTCAAACTGCTCCGGCTTGATGACGAGCTGCATCGCGGTGTTGTCGACGATCTTGTCGTCGCACGCAATGGTGCCCGCGTAGTGCTCCGCGACGCGCCGCGCGACTTCGAGAAACAGGCCCGACGTCGCCTTCAGAATGTTAGCCTTGTGCACGATCGTGACTTTCTTGCGGCCGTGTGTCTTGGCGTACTCGAAGGCGTAGCGCGCGATGCGCTCGCTGCCCTCGCGCGTCACGATGGACATCGCCTGCGCCAGCGCGCGGCGATCGCCGCCGATCTTGAACGTGTGATCGAGGCCGACGTACAGCCCTTCCGTGTTTTCGCGGATGATGACGAGATCGACATGCTCGTAGCGCCCGCCCGGCACCATCGTCTTTGTCGGCCGGACATTGGCGTAGAGGTCGAATTCCTGCCGCAGCGCGACGTTGACCGAGCGATACCCCCCGCCGACCGGCGTCGTGAGCGGGCCTTTCAGGCAGAGTTTCGTGCGGCGGATCGAGTCGAGCGTGGCGTTGGGCAGCGGCGTGCCGGCCTTGTCGACCGCCGCCATGCCGCCGTACTGCTCGTCCCAATCGAACTGCATTCCCAACGCTTCCAGCACCTGTAACGTGGCCTGCGTGATCTCGGGCCCGATGCCATCACCCGCAATCAGCGTCGCCTCACGGATGCTCAAGGCATACCTGGCGTCAGGGCCTTTACAGCGCGGGTGAGCGCGGTCCAGGGATCCTCGCCCTGGCCGCGCGCGGTCGTCCGCCAGCCGACCTTACCGACTCGCGTATCGATCATGACCATGGACAACTCCGCAGTCGCGACCAGCGGGCCGGCGGGCGGGCGGCCGGGCGGTACGCGAAACACGACACCTGCTGGTATCAGCGCGTACCGTCCGCCCACCAAGCCCATCAACGTCCGCAATTGATAGCGGAGCGGATCCGGCACGTCAATGATATTCGTGGCTCTTAAGAAGGGCGTGCCCATCTGGTCGGGGTCCGCCACAATGCCTGCCCCCCGTCGCGCGATGTGCCGCAGCTCGGCAGGTCCCACCCAGGTGACTTCCGGCGCGCGCGCGCCGAGCAGCGTCGCAATGATGCTGTCGCACTTGGTCAGGGTCGTGCGCCGGTCGGCGATGAGCGCATCCCAATGGAGCGTGTCCTCGGCGCCCACGAGCTCCAGAGGCGTAAGCGCGACGCGCTGTCCGGCGAGTCCGGCTGTCGGGAGGGGAGCGGTGGGGGGCTCCGGCGCGGGCTTCTGATCGACCTTCTTGCCGCCGCAACTCAAGGCGGCCCCGAGTGCAAGCACGCGCCACGCGCCACGCACCAAGTTCTTGGTTTTTAACAGGTTAGTCACGGCCAGAATTTAAGCGAGCGTGAGGCCACCGTCCACTATGATCACCTGTCCGGTGATGTGCCGTGCCGCCTCGCTACACAGAAACAGAATCACGCGGGAGATGTCTTCCGGCTCCGCCACACGTCCCAGCACTGACTCGTGCTCGGCGCGCTCGAGCACTTCCCGCGGCAGCTGGGCGAGTAGCTCCGTTTTCACGAATCCCGGCGCGACCGCGTTCACGTTGATGCCGGCCGACCCCAGGTCCACTGCCGCCGCTTTGGTGAGGCCGATCAGCGCGGCTTTGCTGGCCGCGTAATTGGCGATCCCGAAGCCCGGTCTGAACGCCTGGTGGCTCGCGATGTTGACGATCTTGCCGTACCGTTGCCCGCGCAGCACCGGCGCGACGGTGTGAATGCAGTTGAATGCGCCGCTGACGTTCGTTTCGATGACCTCCTGCCACGCCTCCTCGGTCAGGCGCCACAGCGCTCCGTCATGCGTCACACCGGCGTTGTTGATGAGATAGTGCACCCCGCCCAGCTTGCCCTTCGCCTCGGCGATGAATTGCTCGACCGCTGTCATCCTCCGGACATCGCAGAGGGCGGAATAGCAGGGGACGCCAAGCGCCTTGATCGCCGTTTCGGTGAGCAGCGCCTGTGCTCCGACATCGCGTCCCGGCAGCTCCAGATAGTTGAATGCGACGCCGCATCCCGCCTGGGCAAACTCGAGGGCGACGGCGCGGCCGAGTCCGGTCGCACCGCCGGTGACGATGACGACTCGTCCGCGGAAGGTCTCAGCACTCAACTGGGGTTGGGGCCGTTCTTGAACTGCCGACGCAGCGGTGCCGCGCCCGCTCGACGACCAAGGGTACGACGGCGAGGAGCTCAAGCGATTCGAACCTATGTTCGAACTTGAACATCGGCAAGCGGCGCCACAACTTAGCCGACGTGCGACCGCTCAAAGTGATGGTGTGGGGGTTGGTGGCGCTGCTCGGCGCCGCGGCCTTCGGCGTGCTCGCGCTGTCTCGTGGGGAGACCATCAATGCGGCGTGGCTGCTGACGGCGGCCGTCTGTACGTACGTCATCGGCTACCGCTTCTACTCGAGGTTTCTCGCCAACCGGGTGTTCGGGCTCGACCCGCGCCGTGCCACGCCGGCTGAGCGCTTCAACAATGGCCATGACTTCGTGCCGACCAACAAGTGGGTGCTGTTCGGTCACCACTTTGCGGCGATCGCCGGGGCGGGACCTCTGGTCGGGCCGGTGCTCGCAGCGCAGTTCGGCTTCCTGCCCGGCACCCTGTGGCTCGTCATCGGCGTCGTGGTGGGCGGCGCGGTGCAGGATTTCACGATTCTGTTCTGCTCGCTGCGCCGCGACGGCAAGTCGCTCGGTCAAATGGCCAAGGAGGAAGTCAGCAGGGTGACGGGAGTAACCGCGATGATCGCGGTGCTGGCGATCATGATCATCCTGCTCGGGGTACTCGCGCTGATCGTGGTGAATGCGCTGCGCGCCTCGCCGTGGGGCCTGTTCACCATCGCGTGCACGATTCCCATCGCCCTGCTCATGGGCTGGTGGATGAAGCGCTGGCGGCCCGGCAAAGTAGCCGAGGCCTCGATCGTCGGTGCGCTGCTGTTGCTTGTCGCGCTTGTCGCCGGTGGGCGCGTGGCGGCGCATCCCGGGCTCGCCGCCGCGTTCACACAGAGCGGCACGTCGCTCACCTGGATGATGATTGCGTACGGTTTCATTGCGTCAGTCCTGCCGGTCTGGATGCTGCTCTGCCCGCGCGATTACCTCTCGACGTTCCTCAAGATCACGACGGTCGTGGTGCTGGGTATCGCGATCCTCGTCATCCTGCCGCCACTGCGGATGCCGGCGCTGACGCCGTTCGCAACGGCGGGCGAAGGGCCCGTGTTTGCCGGCAAGCTGTTCCCCTTTGCGTTCATCACCATCGCGTGTGGCGCGATCTCCGGCTTCCACTCACTCGTCGCCTCCGGGACGACGCCCAAGATGATCTCGCGCGAGACCGACGCCCGCGTGATCGGCTACGGCGGGATGATTATGGAGTCGTTCGTCGGCGTCATGGCGATGATCGCGGCGTGCACGCTCGATCCGGGCGTCTATTTCTCGATGAACACGACGCCCACCGCCCTGGCGTCCGCATCGCAGGTGCTGCAGCAGGCGGGATTCGTCGTCACTCCGGAGTACATGCAGGCGCTGGCGCGGCAAATGGGCGAGCAGACCCTGATCGCGCGCACCGGCGGCGCGCCGTCCCTCGCCGTCGGGATGGCCCACATCTTCTCCGGCTTCACCAGCGCCCTCGGGGGCGGCGGCAAGACATTGACGGCGTTGTGGTATCACTTCGCGATCATGTTCGAGGCGCTGTTCATTCTGACGACGATCGACACGGGCACGCGCGTGGGCCGCTTCATGCTGCAGGAAATCGTCGGGCACGTGTGGCCCCGCTTTGGGCAGACGTCGTGGCTTCCCAGCGTGTGGCTGGCGAGCGGTGCGGTGTGCGCGGCCTGGGGCTACTTCCTCTACCAGGGCGTGGTGGACCCACTCGGCGGGATCAACTCGCTGTGGCCGCTGTTCGGCATCTCCAACCAGCTGCTCGCGGCGGTCGCGCTCTGTGTCGCGACTACGATCCTGCTCAAGATGGGCCGGCTGCGTTACATCTGGGTCACGCTCGTTCCGCTGGCCTGGCTGATCACGGTCACGATGACCGCCGGCTATCAGAAGGTCTTTTCGACCGATCCCAAACTCGGCTTCCTCTCTCACGCCGCGACGCTCGTGGGCTCGGCTGCTCCAGAGGCCGCGCGGCTGGTTTTCAATGACCGGCTCAACGCAATCGTCGCGCTCTTCTTTATGGCCGTCGTCGCCATGCTCGTGGTGACATCGGCTCGAGAGTGGTGGCTGGTGTTATCGCGTCGCAAACCGGCAATGGTGCACGAGGCTCCGTTCGTGCCCACTACCCTCCTGGCAAGCGATTAGCGGTGGAATGATGTCAGCAGCAGCGGATTGATTCCCTGCGGCGCCGAACTCGCGCACCTCGAGACGAAGCTGATCCGATGGATGTTGCTGTTCTGGGTCGGTACGCTGGGCACGCTCATCGCGCTGCTGAAGCTTCTAGCCTGCCATCGCCAGCCACTCGATTTCGACCCTCGCGCCCAACGCGAGCTCACTCCGCGTTCAGCCGGTAGCCTACCCCGGGCTCGGTCAGCAGGTAGCGCGGTCGCGCCGCGTCGGACTCCAGTTTGTGCCGGAGCTGGGTCATGTACACCCGCAGATAGTGCGTGTGTTCGACGGCGTTCGGTCCCCAGATTTCTTTCAGCAGCTGCCGGTGGGTCAACACCTTGCCCGCGTGCCGGATCAGCACGCCGAGCAGTTTGTATTCGGTGGGCGTGAGGTGCACCGCTGTGCCGTCGACGGTCACGCGCCGCTGCTCGAAGTTCACCGTGAGACCGCCCAGTGTGAACTCCGGCTCGCCGGCGGCGGGGGTGGCGTGGCGCAACGCGACTCGCAACCGCGCCAGTAGCTCGCCGATCCCGAACGGTTTCGTGAGATAGTCATCGGCACCGGCGTCGAGCGCGGCGACTTTGTCTTGCTCCCGGCCGCGGGCCGACAAAACGATGATGGGCACGTTGGACCATTCGCGGATGCGGCGAGTCAAATCGATCCCGTCACCGTCCGGAAGCCCCAGATCGAGCAGAATCACGTCCGGATTGCGGCCAGCTGCCTGGGCCAATCCGTCGCGCGCAGTGGTCGCCTCGACGAACTGATATGCATGGCTTTCCAGGGCGGCGCGCAGAAAGCGCCGCATCTGCAGCTCATCTTCGATGAGAAGCGCGACCGGGCCTGGCATCGGGCCCAAATTACTCGTCGCCGGGCTCTCCTGGTACGCTGGGCGGTGGCGTGCTGCCCAGCGGCAGTGTGAAATGAAAGATTGCGCCACCCGCAACCCGATTCGCGGCCCAGATGCGTCCGCCATGAGCCGTAACGATGCCGCGGCAAATCGTGAGCCCCAACCCCACGCCGCCGCCCGCATCCTGGGTGCCGCGACGGAATTTCTCGAAGATGCGCTCTTCCTCACCGGGTGGAATGCCGGGGCCGTGGTCGGCGACATCGACACGGACGGCTCGTTCCACGACGGCCGCCGAGATCTGGATCGGCGTCCCGGCGGGGGTGTAGCGCGCCGCATTCTCGAGCAGATTCACAAAGACCTGCTCGATCAGGACTTCGTCCATCGGCACAAGGGGCAGATCGGGAGGGAGCGCGACGGTCACCTGGCGGCCCCGTAAGCGCTCATCGAGGCGAATCAGCGCAACCCCGACGATCTCCTCCAGCGACTGCCATTGCTTGTTCACCTGCAATGATCCGCTGTCCAGCCGGATCATGTCGAGCAGGTTGCCGATCAGCCGATTCATGCGCTGCGATTCAGCGAGGATGGAGCGCAGCAGCTCGCGCCGCGTGGGCTCCGCCATCGCGGACTCGAGCAGGCTGCTCGCGGCGCCGCTGATCGTCGCGAGCGGTGTCCGCAGATCGTGCGACACTGAGCTCAGGAGCGATGTCCGCAGCCGCTCGGCCTCAATCTCGAGCTGCTCGCGCTGTGTCCGATCGGCGAGAATATCCCGCTCCAAGGCAACGGCGATCTGACGCGCAAATGTCTCGAGCAGAGGCAGCGCGGTCGGGTCGCGGAATTGCCGGGGATCCACAGGGGTGACGCCCAGCACGCCGATCGTTCCGGTCGTCGTCGCCAGCGGAACGTACAATCCCCTGGCCGCAGGAAGCGTGTCACTCCCGGCACCGGCGCGCTGCCCGCGGTCCAACACCCATTGCGCCACACTCCGCTCCTTCTCGTCGGCCGGCAGGACCAGGCCGCGGCCCCCTCCCGGCGCGGGCAGCAAGACCGTGGCGGGTGCACCAAAGGTGTCGTGGATGTGGCGGGCAGCGACGGCCGTGAGCTCGGGTACGCCCCGTGTCGCCGCGAGTTCGCGCGTCATCGCATACAGCGCCGCAGTGCCGCGCTCGCGCGCACGCGCCATTTCCGCCTGGGCGCGCACCCGCAGCGTCAGCATGCTGATCAACAGCGCGATGCTCAACATGACGGCGAACGTGAGAACATAGCGCGCGTCGCTGACGGCGAACGTGTAGCGGGGCGGAACGAAGAAGAAATCGAACAGCACGATCGCCAGGAACGCCGCCAGCACTGTGGGAGCGCGGCTGTAGCGGTAGGCCACGACGCCGGTCGCGAGCACGAACAACATGGCGACGTCCGTCAGCGTCAGATACCGCGGGAAGACCAGGAGGCCGAGTGCGGTACAGAGAGCCAGAATGAGAGCGGCCTGCAGATACTCACCGACAGGAACGCGCCGGTCTTCCGGCCGCGGCGGTGCGCGGCGCGGCTCGTCGATCTCGCCCGTGATCACGTACACATCGATGTGGCCGCTGCCGCGCACCAGTTGATCGTGCACTGAGCCGAACACGCGATCGCGCCAGCGAGGATGTGTGGGTTTCCCGACCAGAATCTTGGTGACGTTGTGCTCGCGCGCGTATGCCAGGATCTCATCCGCCACGTTCACCCCCCCGACGCTCACGGTCTGAGCGCCGAGCTCCTGCGCGAGTTGGAGGTTGCGGGCCAGCTGCTCCCGGTCGGAGGCGGAGATGCGCAGGCCCGGGGCCTCGACGAACATGACGACCCAGTCGGCCTGCAGTCCCGTGGCCATCCGTTTGCCCGACCGGATCAGCCGCGCGCTGGCAGGATTCGGCCCGACGCACACGAGCAGCCGCTCACCGGCGGGCCACGTCTCGCGGATCCCGTGCTCGCGCATGTAGCCGCGCATCTGCGCATCCACGCGCTGGGCGGCGCGTCGCAGCGTGAGCTCGCGCAGGGCGATGAGATTGCCTTTGCGGAAAAATTGATCGACGGCGCGCATGGCCTGCTCGGGAACGTAGACTTTGCCGTCCTTGAGCCGCTGCAACAGGTCCTCGGCCGTGAGATCGGCGATCTCGAGCTCGTCCGCCTCGTCGAAGATCGAGTCCGGCACAGTTTCGCGCACGGCGACGCCGGTGATCTGCGCGACCACGTCGTTGAGGCTTTCGATATGCTGCACGTTGAGCGTGGTGTAGACGTTGATCCCAGCCGCGAGCAACTCCTGGACATCTTGGAACCGGCGCGCGTGGCGCGAGCCGGGGGCGTTGGTATGGGCCAGCTCATCGACCAAGAGGATGGCCGGGCGGCGAGCGAGCGCGGCGTCGAGATCGAATTCGCTGAGTGTCACACCGCGGTAGTCGATGGAACGACGGGGCAGCACGTCAAGGCCTTCGAGCAACACCGCAGTATCGGCCCGGCCGTGCGTTTCCACCAGTCCGACGACGACGTCCACGCTGTTCCGCCGCTTCGCGCGGGCGTCTTCCAGCATCGTGTAAGTCTTGCCGACGCCGGGGGACGCGCCGAAGAAGATTTTGAGACGCCCCCGACCCGCGCGGCGTTCTTCCTCACGCACCCGCTCGAGCAGTGCTTCGGGATCTGGCCGGCGTCCTGTCATGAAGACGCTAACGTAGGGCGGATACCCGTTCGATTGCCAGCGCCGCCTGTGCCGCGAACGTCTGCAGCAGCCACTGCAGAGCGGGCTCGTCGAAGGATTCCGGGTGATCGGGATGCACCTGAAGCACGCCGAGTCGCCCGTGGCTGCCGACCAACGGCAGGTACGCGCTCGACGCCTCTGGAGAGTCCTGCGTTCCTCGACCAGCCGCTTGCCAGGTCTGGAATGCCACATTCGCCAGATTCGCGTCGGACTCAAGGTCCGCTGAGTCGCCGGCGGTCGCGAAGTCGCTGCCTTGGCGCAGCAGCACGCGTACGTCGGCGGCGAACGCGGCACGCACCTGCCGGCTGATCACGGCGACCGCCTCGTCGAGGGTGCTCGCCTGGAGCAGGTCACCCGTCAGGGGATACAACGCGGCCGTGCCCCGCTCGCGCGTCTCGCTCGCCCGCGCCTCGGTCCGTACCCGCTCGGCCAGACGGCTGATGACGAGCGCGGTCATGAGCATCACGCTGAATGTGAAGATGTAGTGCAGGTCCGCAACCGTGAATGTGAATCGCGGAGGCACGAAGAAGAAATCGAACAACGCGACCGACAGCACCGCCGTCACGACCGCCTCCCGGCGCGGGACCCACGAGGCCACGACGCCAACGCCCAGGAGATACAGCGTGGCGACATCGGTAATCGAGAGCCACTTGATCAGCACCGTGCCGAGCATGGTGCAGCAGGCAAGGACGAGGGTGGCGCGCAGATAACCCATTAGAAAGTGAGCGCGAGAGATGTCACGAGAAAGCCGTCCCGCTTTGAGAAACCACCGCTCGCATGCTCCGGAAAGATCGGATCTTGCGCGAAGAAGCCGCGCATTTCGCTACGCCACAGCACTCCCGCAACTGGCGCGACATCGAAGCCGAGCGAGCCGCCCCAGGCACGGAACGGATTGGCAGTGCCGGTCGTGATGATCACCGCATCTGGATCCGCATAGCGCTCGAGCCGGGCGGATAGCCACGTCGTCGGGCTCAGCGTCAGCCGCCCGATGGCCGCGCCCCCCCACCAGCGGGAATTGCCGGAGGCTGGGGCGCGCCTTTGCAATCCGTAGTCCAGCGTCAGCCAAAAATTGAGCGGCCCGCTCGTCACGAGGCCAAAGACTTCATTGAAGACACGGAGACGTGACGGCGCCGTATCGGGCGCTTCGTTGCCGAGGAAATTGGTGTATCCGAGCGCAAGATGGGGCGTGGCCGCGTAGTCGAGCCGCATGCCCATCGCCTTGTCGCTGTTGGTTTCGGAGATATTCTGCCAGCCGTTCAGAATGTGAAACTGCCCCGTGAGTTTGCTGCTCGCCGTCCACGTGGCTTTGACGCCGGCTTCGTAGTAAGG
>DASZCG010000257.1:0-8129 GCA_035943355.1 Gemmatimonadales bacterium | reverse complement strand
GTCCAATTCTGTCCACGCCAATCCTGATTGATTTCCAGGATGAGCGGTGACGTCCTTATTTACGACAGAGACCCGAAAGAGGTACGACCATGCGCGTAACGTTGATCGTCATTGGTGCCCTGACGTGGAGTGCTCTGCCCCTGGCTGCGCAACACGGCACGGCGCCACACTGGGGGTACGAAGGTACACACGGGCCGGAGTACTGGGGCACCCTGGATACGGCCTACAAGGCCTGTGTGGCGGGCAAGCAGCAATCGCCGATCGACATCCGGCACGTCAAGCCCGCTCCTCTTCCCGCGATCACGTTTTCCTACCAGCCCTCACCGCTGAACGTGATCGACAACGGGCACACCGTTCAGGTGACCTACGCGCCAGGCAGCTTCATCACCGTCGGCGATCAGCGGTACGAGCTGCTGCAATTCCACTTCCATCATCCCGCCGAGGAGAAAGTCTTCGGCAATTCGTACCCGATGGTCGTGCACCTCGTGCACAAAAATGCGCAGGGGAAGCTCGCCGTCGTCGCCGTCCTCTTAAAAGAAGGTGAGGAGAACGGGCTCATCACGCGGCTTTGGAGCAACCTCCCCGCCGAGCATGGAGAGGAAGTTGCCCCTCAGGGTGTCTCGGTCGACGCGAACGAGCTGCTCCCCGCCATGCGCGGGTACTTCACGTTCGCCGGGTCACTGACCACGCCACCCTGCACGGAAGGGGTCACCTGGTTCGTGCTCAAGGAGCCGGCTACGGTTTCCCGGGACCAGATCGCCACGTTCGCGCACAAGTATCCTCACAATTCCCGCCCTGTGCAGCTGGTGAACGGGCGCCTGATCCAAGAGACGCCGTGACCGGGGAGCCCATGGACGGGGTGTTCTTCGGGTTTGTCCTGTTCCTCTTGTTGCTCGTCTTGGCGTTCATGCTGAGTCGCACGCTCGTCGACGACGAGGTCGCAAAGCGGCTCGCCGCCAATCGCCAGGCGAGCCTGCGTAGCGCGGTCGCATGGACCGTCGTCGCGGCTGTGTGTCTCGTGCCGTCGCTCGCGGCCATCATCATCTTCGTGGCGCGCGGCGGCCTGTCCGCGGGCGACCCATTCGATCACCCGCTGCGCGCCGCGCTGGTGCTGTGTGTGATGGCGATCGGACTGGTGGGCATGTGCACTGCCGTTCGGCTCGTCTTTGTGGCGTCGCGGCAGGATCCCGTCGAGTGATGTTAGTTTGTGAATGCCATGACCCGACCAGCCACGCGAGCGGTCAAACCGCAGCCGCCTCCAGCGACTCCGGTCCTTCCCAGCCTCTATAGCTCCGAGACGGGGCGCACCTACCGTCTCGAGCGGCTGATCGGCAAGGGCGGGTTTGGTGAGGTCTATCTCGCCGGCCCCACTCCCGCGGGATCCCTCCCGCCGCGCGTCTGCGTCAAGGTCAGCTACCGGCTCACCGGCTGGCTGCGCGAGGCGTACTTCGCGGAACTCCTCTCCCGGCAGGCCCGCGCGCTTCCGGTCTTCGACCGATTCGTGCAGATCGAGTCGGCGCTCACGCGCTACTGCCTGGTCATGGAGTATGCGGAGCACGGGGACCTGGGTACCTGGCTGGGCGCGAAGGGAGGGCAGCCGGAGAAATTCGTCCGCCACGAAATCGCGGCGATTCTGGAAACGCTGGATGTGCTCCACCGGGGCCAGGCGCTACACCGCGACCTGACACCGTTCAACGTCTTCGTGTGCGAGAACGAGTGCCTGAAACTGGGGGATTTCGGAATCGCCACCCACCAGGCCAGCCGTCGCGGCGTCACGGCCGACGCATTCAATCCCCTAGGCGCACCGACCGAAATCGCCTGGGGGAAGGTGCGGAAATGGCAGCAACGCGACGACGTGTATCAGGTGGGGCAGCTGATCGCGATGCTGCTGCGCGGCGACGTGCACAGCCCGATGCGCACGCGCGACGTCCGCAAACTCCCCTGCAGCGATCATCTGAAGGAAGTCATTCATCGCTGCCTGGGCGCGCGGGGCAAGCGCTATCAATCGGCCGGTGAGATGATCGAGGCGCTCCAGAATGCCCCCCGGCAGCTCCACAAGGGCGTCGTCAAATCGCTCAAGGGACGCCGAGTATCGTTCACCGGCTTCCTCAAACGCCCGCGGCGTGATGCGATCAAGGCGGCCACGCGCTCCGGCGCCACGGTGCAGCGCAGTCCCGGGCCCACCACCGACATTCTCGTGCGCGGTCGCCCCAACGCGCTACAGATCGCCGGCAAGGATGGCGGGCTCAAGCTGATGGAGATCAGACGTCTCGCGGGGAGGGGACATCGGGTCACCGTCATCGGCGAGTCGCAGTTCTGGAAACTGGTCGCGAGGAGAACCTAGACCAGGCTCATGCCGCCGCACGCGCGATAGCCCTCGCCGGTGCGCCTTCGTGCCCTCGGACCTTGATCGGTAGGACGATCAGATCGTAATTGCCGGCTCGCACGGAGCGCAGGTCCAGCCCCTCCACGATGGGAATCCCGCGCCCGAGCAGGATCTGATGAGTCCTCGGCGCAGGCGCGCCGAACTGCTCCGCCGAAATGTAGTCCACGCCCACCAGCACTACGCCGGCGTCCGCGAGCAGCTGCGCCGCGTCCGGCGCGATGTAGGCGAAATCCCGATGAAACACCGCTGAGTCCATCCAGCCACGCAGCGAGCTCCGGGTCCGGAACAGCACCCGTTGAGCCCCTTTCCAGTCATGCTTGTTCAACTCCGCAGCATCGATCGCCTGCACACTGTCGGGAATCTCGATCACGCGCGCGCGCCCGATCAGCGGGTCGAGCATCAGCTGGTCGATCGAGGCGCCGCGGTTGATGAAATGCATCGGTGCGTCGACATGCGTCCCACTGTGCGCACCCATTGAATAGGCGGAGAGCGTCAGTTTGTCGCCTTTCCGCATGTCCTTCAGAAAATCGAACTTCAGTGGCGCGTCGCCCGCGTACACCGGCGTCGTGGCCGGATCGAGGCTGGCGGTCACGTCCACCCATCCTTGGGCAGTCAGGTCTGCGGTGTTCTTGTCGCGAGGCGCGCAGCCCACCAGCAGACTGAGCAGCAGCGTGAAACCCAATCCCGCCACGCCAATGATCGTTTCGGCAACGGTCCACGTCTTCAGCGTCTGAGGCACGGTCATGTTGAAGAACTCCTTGATGAGCCAGAATCCCGCGTCATTCACGTGTGAGAGGATGAGCGAGCCCGCGCCGGTCGCGAGCACCAACAGCTCGGGCGATGTTCCTGGTGTCGCTGCCGCAATCGGCGCCACGATTCCCGCGCTCGTGGTCATTGCCACCGTCGCCGAGCCGGTGGCCACCCGGATCAGCGCGGCCACACCCCAGGCGAGCAGCAGCGGCGAGGTGTGGGATCCCAGGGCGAGAGCGGCAATCGCCTTTCCCACACCGCTCTCGAGTAACACCCGGTTGAAGCCGCCACCTGCGCCGATGATCAGCAGGATCGCGGCGGTGGGCGCGAGGCAATCGTTGGCAAACTTGAGGATCTGGTCGCGCGTGAAGTGCCGCCTGTATCCGAGTGACCAGAAGGAGAATAGGAGCGCCAGGAGCAGCGCCAGGATCGGACCGCCGATGAAATCCAGAACCCGGTGCAGCGGATGCGCAGCGTCGAGCAAGACATCCGCGGTGCTCGCGCCCAACATGAGAATCACAGGGAGTAGCACGGTAAACAGCGAGATCCCAAAGCTCGGCAACTCGCCCGTCCCGCCCGTCCCGCCCGTCTGGCCCGTCTTGCCCGTCGTCTCGCCCGTCAATTGCGCAGCCATGGGATTGTCAGCCGGCAGTGCGATGCGTGGTGCAATCCACGAAGCGAAGATCGGGCCGGCGAGAGCAGCGGTCGGGAGGCCGACAAGTAGCGCGTACGCGATCGTGCGGCCGAGATCGGCGTGATACGCGACGACGGCGAGCGTCGCCGCCGGGTGAGGCGGCACCATCCCATGGACCACCGACAACCCCGCGACCAGCGGAATGCCGATCTTCAGGAGCGAGACCCCCGAGCGGCGGGCGATCGTGAAGACCAGCGGGATCAGCAGCACGAAGCCGACCTGAAAGAAGACGGGAATGCCGACGATGAAGGCGACGAACATGATCGCCCAGTGCACGCGCCGCTCGCCGAACCGCGCGATCAGCGTGGTGGCGATGCGGGTGGCACCGCCGGACTCCGCCATCATCTTGCCCAGCATCGTGCCGAGGCCTACCACGATGGCGATGAATCCCAGCACACTGGCGACACCGTCCTGGAACGCCTTCACCACCGTGCCAAGCGGCATGCCGGCGACCATGCCCAGGATCAGCGATACCGTGATCAACGCCACGAAGGGATGGAGCTTGAACCGCGCGATCAGTACGATCAGCGCGACAACGGCCAGCAATGCGTAGACCAGCAGTCGAGTGGTCGGGCTCATGTCGAGCGCGCCAGGAGATCGGCAACGATCGCGTCGGGTGTCTCGCGGATGTCGCATACCCAGGCCTGCTCGTCGGGTTCTGGTTGCTCGAGTGCGGCGAGCTGACTGTCGAGCAGTCCGGCAGGCATGTAGTGGCCGCGGCGAATGCTCAGGCGCTCGGCGAGCAGCGGTCTCTCTCCGGCGAGATGCACGAAGCGAGTGTCCGCCGCTCCCTGGGATCGCAGCAGATCACGATAGCGGCGCTTGAGTGCCGAACAGGCGACGACGAGTCCACGCCGCGCGCGCTTCGCTGCGCGGAGCCGGGCCGCAATCGCGAGCAACCAGGGCTCGCGATCCTCGTCGGTCAACGGAATCCCTGCCGCCATGCGCTGCACGTTCTGCGGCGGATGCAAATCGTCGCCGTCGATGAACTCGACGCCGAGCGCGTGAGCCAGTTTTGCTCCGATCGTCGTTTTGCCGGAGCCCGCGACACCCATGACCACGTAGCGTCCTGTGTTCACAAGTCGCCCAATGCTATCCCGTGAATGGATTCGGTGCTACGCTTACCGCGACGTCCTCCCAGGAATGACGATGCAAGTGGCGATGATCGGATTGGGTCGCATGGGTGGCAACATGGCGCAGCGGCTGACCCAGGGCGGGCACGAGGTCATCGTGTACGACCAGAGCGCCGCTGCCGTCAAGGCGCACGCGGGCAAGGGAGTTAAAGCCGCAAAGGATCTCGCCGACGTCGTCAAGCAGCTGACGCCGCGGCGGATTGTTTGGGTGATGGTGCCGGCCGGCGGGGCCGTCGAGGGCACCATCGAGCAGCTTGCGTCGACCCTCTCCCGCGGGGACATCGTGATCGATGGCGGCAACTCAAACTTCCACGACTCCCTGCGCCGCGCGGAAGCGCTCAAATCACGAGGAATCGAGTTTGTGGACGTGGGAACGAGCGGTGGGATCTGGGGGGTGACGCTGGGCTATTGTCTGATGGTCGGCGCGTCGCCGGCCGCATTCCGGCACTGTGAGCCGGTGTTCCAGACGCTCGCCGCGCCAGACGGGTACGCCCATGTGGGCCCGCCCGGCGCCGGTCACTACGTGAAGATGGTGCACAATGGGATCGAGTACGGGATGCTGCAGGCGTACGCCGAGGGCTACGAGATCCTGCACGCCTCTCAGGACTTCAAGCTCGATCTCGGCGAAATCGCGAAGCTGTGGAACCACGGCAGCGTGGTGCGTTCCTGGCTGAATGAGCTGGCGGAGCGGGCGTTTTCAGGTGATCCGCAGTTGGCCGGAATCAGAGGATATGTCGAGGACTCCGGGGAAGGGCGCTGGACCGTCGAGGAGGCGATACGCCTGAACGTGCCGGCGCCGGTGATCACGTTGTCGCTGCTCGCGCGCTTCCGCTCGCGTCAGGAGGAGTCGTTCGGGGCCAAAGTGATTGCCGCGCTGCGCCGCGAGTTCGGCGGTCATGCCGTGCAGACCAACAGAACGACATGAGACTACCGATGAAAGCGTCCCGCGTCGCCGCTTCGCTCCTGGCGCTGCTCTGCGCGCCAGCCACCGCGCGTGCTCAGGCGGCAACACCGCACCACCCCCTCGTCATTGACATGCATCTCCATGCGCTGGCCGCGGATTTTGCCGGGCCGCCGCCAGCCTCGATCTGCGCGCCGATCGACCGCTTCGAGCCTCAGGACGCCGGGCAACCGCGGCAGCCCTGGCCGGTGAGCTGCACACAGAAGCTCACCTCGCCACCGACGGACTCGGCCCTGCTGCGGCGGACGCTTGATCAACTCGAGCGCTGGAATGTGCTTGGTGTGACGAGCGGTCCCATCGCGTACGTGCGCCGCTGGCACGCGGCCGCACCGCAACGAGTCGTCCCGGCATTGTTGACGGGCGGTAGCGTGGCGCTCGACTCGATTCGGGCCTGGGCGGCTGACAGCACCATCCGCGTGCTGGGGGAGCTGACGTTTCAATACGTCGGGATCAGCCCGGCAGACTCCATTGCCGAGGCGCATTTCGCGCTCGCCGAGCAACTCGACCTGCCGGTGGGGATCCACATGGCGCTCGGGCCGCCCGGCGTGGCCTATACGGAGAGCCCGCGCTACCGCGTGCGCCTCGGCGACCCGCTACTCCTCGAGGAAACGCTCATCCGGCACCCGCATCTGCGCATCTACGTGATGCACGCCGGCTTTCCGCGGTTGGAGTCGATGCTCGCGCTCCTGGAGGCCCATCCGCAGGTGTACGTGGACATCGCGGTCATCGATTGGCTGGTACCGCGCGCGCAGTTCTACGACTACCTGCGACGTCTCGTCGAAGCGGGGTTCGAGCAGCGGATCATGTTCGGATCGGACGAGATGATTTGGCCGGACGCGCTGCCCAAGGCGATCACTGCCGTCGAGCAGGCGCCCTTTCTCACCGCGACTCAGAAACGCGACATCCTGTGCGTCAATGCGGCGCGGTTTCTCCGGTTGCAGGCGGCGATCTGTCGCTAGTGCGGGGTCGATCAGGCTCGAAGGCCACCATCGCCCAGCAGCGACTCGCCAACCAGCGCGTCACGCAACATGGTCAGCGTGACCCGGCCAAGCTCGTGGCGTGGCTCGGAGCGGTGCAGGCCCAGGAGTTTGGGCCCGCGAAATGGGGCCTCGGCTTGCGCCTCTCGCCCGGCATCAGCGACGCGACAATCCAGCGCGCCTTCGACGCCGGCCGCATCCTGCGCACGCACGTGATGCGTCCCACCTGGCATTTTGTCACGCCGGCCGACATCGGGTGGATGGTCGAGCTCACTGGAGCGAGCGTCCACCGCCGGATGGCGACGTACGATCGCCAGCTGGGTCTGGACGCGTCAATCTTCAGGCGAGCCGCGCGGCTCTGCGAGCGGGTGCTGCGCGACCGCAACTTCCTCACTCGCGAGGAGCTCGGTACCCACTTCGCGGCAGCGGGGGTGCCCGGCAGCGGGTGGGCGCTGGGCCACATCGCGCTCTACATCGAAGCCGAAGGCGTGATCTGCAGCGGGCCGCGTCGCGGGAAGCAGTCGACGTACGCGTTGCTGGCGGAACGTGCGCCCACAGCGGTGCGTCTGTCGCGAGAAGAAGCGCTGGGCGAGCTGGCGCGGCGGTATTTCCGCAGCCATGGGCCGGCAACGCTGCGCGACTTTGTCTGGTGGTCCGGTCTGACGACTCCCGACGCGAAGCGCGGGTTGGAAATGATTCGAGCCCGACAATTGAAAGTGGCCGACAAGAGCTACTGGACCCTCCACGCCGCGAGTGGGCGGCCGCGCCGCCAGCCCGCACATCTGCTGCCGGTCTACGACGAGTATCTCGTCGCCTACCGGGATCGTCGGGCTGTCCCGCACGGACCATCGATGGTTCGCGCGCGCTCGGGCGGGTATACGCGATTCCAGCACGCCCTGGTGATCAAGGGCCAGGTGGCTGGGACGTGGCGTGGCGTGGCAACGCGCGCCGGAGTGGACGTCAACCTCGCGCCGCTGCGCCCATTGACCACCGCCGAGACGCGCGCGGTGCGACGCGAGGTCGCGCGCTACGAACGGTTTCTGGGTGTGCCGGTCTCCCTCTCCCGATAGTGAAAGAAGGCTGGATTTGTGGGGTCGGGCGAAAGGAGCCTTGCCGAGCGGCCGCACCTGCTTCATAATCCGCCCCGCGCGCCCCCGTTCTAGGATTCAGCCAGGGAGTCCTATGGTGGCAGTTCGCACGTTGTCCCGCCGCGCCCTCGTCGCTCTGC
>DASZCG010000256.1:0-7075 GCA_035943355.1 Gemmatimonadales bacterium | reverse complement strand
ACATGGGGAGGCGCGACGTATCGGGGGAGCCCGGGCGGGACCGGACCGTCGGCAACAGTCGCGAGCCCAAACAGGTAGCCATCTACGATCTCCTGCCGGTCGATCGCGAGCGCGGTGGCGACTCGCGCACGACGGTCGTTGAAGGGCGGACGCCGCGTGTTGAACACGAGTCCATATGGAAGAACCATGGGATACTCGCGAACCGCGAGCCCAGCGCGGCGGCGCACAAACGCCACGTGCTGGGGACTGATGCCGGCAAAGTCCAGCTCTCCGGCCGCGAGCGCCGACAGCTTGACCATCGGCTCGTCCACGACGACCACGATGAACCGCTCGACGTGCGGCGGCCCACCCATGCCGGCGGGAAAATCGGGGTTCCTGGCGAAGACCCAGCGGCGGTTTGGCTCGTGCGTAACGAACCGGAAAGGACCGTTGCCGACAGGGTGGACATTCCACGCGGCCTCGCGGAGGCGGGCATGGGGGACACTGTCGAGGAGATGGGCAGGCAGGATCGCGAGGTCGGTGAGAACGAAGGGGAAGTCTCCCGCCGGCCGCGTAAAGCGCAGCTCGACGGTGGAATCATCCAACGCCGCAACGGACGCAAGTGTCTCCAGCTCGGCGGACCGCGGATACCCGGTCGCAGGATCGCGCGCGGCCTGCAATGTCCAGACGACATCGCGAGCGGTCGTCGGCACCGCATCGTGCCAGCGCACATCCGTCCGCAGGCGGAACGTGAGCGCGCGGCCATCGGCCGACCAGCGCCAGCTGCGCGCGAGATAGGGCTGCGGCACGAGCAGGGAGTCGTAGCGCGCCAGCGTCGTGAGCAGCACGTACCGTTGCACCTGACGCGCGAGCGGATGCAGCGTGAGCAGCGGGTTGATGCTCTGCAGATCGGCGCCGGACGCGAACAGCACCGTGGCACCGCGGCGCGCGGCCTCGTCGCCGCACGCGCACGTCACCAGAGCTGCCGCGACCAGGATGGGTAGCGACACGCGCGACACGCACGCATTCTAGCGGGGCACGAGAGGTGGCGCGAGATTCCCGCCGATGCTTGCCAGACTGGCACACCGTCTGCTCGCCGGTTGCGCCGTGGTGCTCGGCGTCGTCACCCTCACCTTCTTTCTGTTGCACGTCGCACCAGGCGATCCCGTCGAGCTGATGCTGGGTCAGACGGCGAGCGCGGAGCAGGTCGCCGCGCAGCGGCGCGCGCTGGGGCTGGATCGGCCGCTCCCGGCGCAATTTGCAGGCTGGTTAGGACGTTTGGCGCGCGGGGATTGGGGAACCAGCATCGCCAAGGGGCAGCCGGTCCGGACGATCTTGGGCGATGCCTGGCCGGCCACCGTGCGCCTCGTCGCGTTGTCGTTGATCCTGAGCTACCTGATCGGATTGTTCATCGGCGCGACTCAGGCGGCGCGCAGCAGATCCCGCACCGACACGATACTCTCGGTCACCACCGTAACCCTGTTCGCCCTGCCGGGCTTCTGGCTGGCCCTGATGCTGGTGCTCGTCTTCACGTACTGGGCGCGCTGGCTGCCCGCCTTCGGCGCTGCCGGATTCGACGCTGATTATTTGAGCGGCGGCGCGTGGCTGGCGGATCGCCTGCGCCACCTCGCCTTGCCGCTCGCTACGCTCACGCTGATCGGTGTCGGTGGCGCCGCGCGCTTTGTGCGCGGCACGATGCTCGACACGTTGAGCCAGCCGTTCATCACGACGGCGCGCGCCAAGGGGCTCACGCCGCGCCAGGTGCTCGGCCGTCACGCGCTGCGCAACGCGCTCACACCGATCGTCATCCTGCTCGGCTTGTCGCTGCCGGCGCTGTTCTCCGGCGCGGTGTTCATCGAAGCCGTGTTCGCCTGGCCGGGCGTGGGCCGCATTCTCGTGGAGGCCGTGCAGGCGCGCGACTACCCCGTGGTGATGGCGGCGACAACGGTGAGTGCGGTCCTGGTCGTCGCCGGCAATCTGCTGGCCGACGTCCTGGCCGCGTGGCTCGACCCGCGCGTGCGGAGCGCTCCCGCATGACGCGCCTATTCAGAGACAGGCGGGCTGCCTTCGGCGCGCTGGTGCTGCTCGTCGTGCTCCTCTGCGCGGTGTTCGCACCGCTGGTGACGAACGGCCAGCCCGCCGCGCAGCGCGACATCGTGGCGACCCGCTTCGTTCCCCCGCTCTCGAGCGACATGCACGGAGAATTTCATGCGCTCGGCACGGACCGGTTCGGACGCGATGTCTGGACGCGGTTGGTCTACGGCGCCCGGGTGTCAATGGGCGTCGGCGTGGTTGCCGTCCTGGTCTCGATTGTCCTCGGGGTGGTGGTCGGCGCGGTCGCCGGATTCTGGCGCGGACCGATCGCCCTGACGCTGCTGGGGCTCACCGACTTCGCGCTGGCGATCCCGCGCGTCGTCCTGCTCCTGCTGATCGCAGCATTATGGCAGCCGAGTACCGCCCTGGTGGTTGTCGTCCTCGGACTCACGGGGTGGATGAGCATCGCGCGGCTGGTGCAGGGTGAGGTGCGGGCCCTGGCGGCGCGGCCCTTCGTCGAGGGCGCGAGGGCGGTCGGCGCTCCCCGCCTGCGCGTGCTCGCCCGGCACATCCTGCCGAATGCGCTGACGCCGGTGATCGTGGCGGCGGCGTTGGGCGTCGGGAACGCGATCACCCTGGAAGCGGGGCTGTCGTATTTCGGGCTCGGCGTGCAGCCACCGACGCCGTCGTGGGGCAACATGATCGCCTCGGGGCGCGACGTGCTCGTCAACGCACCGTGGGTCGCCGCCGCGCCGGGCGTGGCGCTGGTGCTGGTGGTGATCGCCTGCACCATGCTGGGGGATGCGCTGCGGGACGTCCTCGACCCTTCACACCAGCTTCCGTAGCGTCGCCGCGTGAATCTCGTGGCCGCCCTCGAAGCTGACCAACTCGTAGGGAATGTCGTGGTCGCGGAGCCTCGCTTCGGTCGTCGCAACGATTTTGGGCGTGAAGAACTCGTCGCGATTGCCGTAGACCAGAGTCAGCCGGGCATTGCGCAACCGCTCCGCGGCGGGACGCTCTCCGAGGTCGGGATCCGGCGGCACTTCCCCGCCCCAGACGATCAGGCGATCGACACGGGCCGCCCCCAGCACCGTCCAGCGACAGGCCGTCGCCGAGCCCTGGGAGAACCCCAACGCGGTGACTTTTTCTTTTCCCGTCGCGACGTGTTCGTAGAGCGCGTCGAGATACCGCACATAGTCACCGATCTCGTGCAACCGATCTTCCTTCGTCATCCAGCTCGCGCCGACACGCCGCTCGGTCGCGTTCTCGGTTAGGTAGAACCGCGAGAGACCTTCCGGCGCCACGACGCAGCGCCGGTCATCCGCAATGGGACTAAACCGCTCGAGAAAGCGCGCGGCGAGCTGGCCGTAGCCGTGACACACGACCCATAGCTCACCCGCCTCTGCGAGAGAGCCGATCGTGAAGTACCGCGCGGTCCGCGGCGTGGTGAGGATGTGTTCCTGCAATCACGTCACCATGATCGAAACGATTTCGTGCGGCTCGGCGACGAACCGCACCAGGTTGCCGCGCAGCTCCAGCACGAGCGCCACCGCTTCCCGCTCGTCGGCGCGCACGCGATGCGCCGTCTTGACACCGGTGCCGAACCGCCACGCTCCGGTCACTTTGCGGCTGGTGGCGTTGTAGCAGCGTAGTACCATCGGCGAGCCGACCTGGGCGGGCTTCACTCCCGAGAAGACCAGGCCGCTTCCCTCCAGGGCGATGTCCAGCGGCGCGAGCGTGAGTGGCGTGCCAGCGCGCAGCCACAGACCGGTAAGCGGCAGGAACGCGTCTTCCCACATGTGGGCAAGGAAATCGCCACGCTCGACTTCGGCGGCACTGACCGGCGCCAACGCGAGATCGATCCGCGTCGTACCGACGCATTGCGCGTCGGGAATCGGCGTGGGCCAGGCCGCGTGGCCGGGGCGCGATGGCAGATCGCCACGCGACAAGTCTCCGATCGCGCGCAGCAGCGTCACGAGAAAATCACCCTTGGCGGTCCACTCATACTCGAAGAAAGCGGGCGCAAGGACGGCCAGCCCACGACCGCCGCGTGCCGCGGCCACGAAGCGGTGCGCCGGCGCGGTGCGCACGGGAGTCTCCCGGGGATACGCCTCCGGATCGAGCGCAACGGCGTCCCGCTCGACGACGCCAAAGGCCGCTCCCGCCGTCGCCGGGACATCCGCAAGACCCGTCGGCACGCGCGCGCGCAAGCGATGGTGTGTGTTGCGATTGTCGATCTCGAGCGTCGCGCGGACGATCGGGCTGTCCGCATACAACTGGATCACCAGGCGCGCATCGATCCCACGCGTCACTTCCCACCGCGCATCGAGCGCGGCAACCAGCGGGCCGGCGGCGAGCCGGCGGAACGCGATCGGTCCACGACTCTGGTGGACGCGGTCGCGAACGGGCGGGCAGTAGCTGTAGGCGTCCCCGGCGTCGCCCGAATCCTCGAGACGCAACAGCTCGCTGTACCGTTCGTTCCGGCGACGGTCGACGATCGTGATCGCGCCATTCGGCTCGAGCGCGACCTCCACGAACCGATTCTCGAGCGAGCGCCCGCGGACGTGCACGTCGTCGGCCCTTCCCAGTGTAACCGCCGCGCCCGGACGCAGTGCCACGAGGCCCAGTGCCGCCGCCGAGGGCGCGCGAAACGCGATGCGCACCTGGTCCACTTCGTCCTGGTCGGGATAATGGCGGGCCGCGTCGGTCCGCTCCTGCGCGACGCGGCGCGCCAGTACTTGCACAGGAATCGCGCGACCGTCCGGGGGGGGGGCACCGTACAAGGCGAAGGGCCGGAATCCCGCTCCTTCGCGGGGCCTGTGATCATCCGAGGGCGGTCCGACGAGCACATCGCGCCGAAAAAACGTTACGTCGAGAACCGTGACGCCGCCGCGAGGGCGTGCCGTGGGATTCCACAGCACCAGCGCCGAATCTGTCGCCGGCGTCTGCTCGCGCGCGGTGTCGGGATCATATCCGATGAGCGCATGCAATGCGTCGCGCCGAAGCTCGGCGGCATAGGCGGCGACTTCGTTGAGACGTCGCTCCGCCGTGGCGGTCACTTCGTCCGCCGAGCATCCACAAATCGTGTCGTGAAACTGGGTGCGCACGAGCGTGCGCCACGCGGTGTCGAGCAGCGCTCGACGATCGCGACCAGTCGTGTAGCGGGCGAGTGCGCTCAACGGCTCAGCAATGCGCTCGAGGAACAGCTCCACCGCGCCGTAGTGCCGCTTGAACGGGGCACGCGTACCGTGTACGCCCTGCAGAGTCCAGGTATAGCCGTACGACCAGCGCAGCTCGCCTGCAATGCCGCGGGCGGACGTGCTCTCGGCAGCCTGGAAGAATTCGTCGAGGCGCGAGATGCGAAACGCGCTCGCGGGCTCCAGCTCGGCGAGCACGTCGCGAAGCCGCGGCAGCGCGGGGTGTGGCGCGTGATGGTCGGCACCAATGAAGACCGGGACATGCTTCCCCGCCGCGCGCTGCACGAGCGTTGCGCGAACTTCTTTCCAGAGGTCGGGGAGCCGCGACCCGGAGCCGGGCAGCGCCGCGCCGATCTCGTAGCCGCTCGGCGGCATGTGCCACAGCAGGATCTCCCGCCCGTCCGGACCCTTCCAACGAAACAGGTCACGCTCGTGTCCCGGCTGGCCGCCCGCTCCGAGACCCCGCCACAGCACGCCGAACTTGATTCCGAATTCGCGGGCCAGCGCCGGCAACACTGCCGGATGGCCGAACGCGTCCGGCGAGTACAGAACATCGAGCCTGCCGCCCCACCGTTCGGCGTCGGCCGAGCCAAGGAGCAGGTTGCGCAACAGCGATTCTCCCGACGGGATCTGCTCATCGGCGAGCACATACCACGGGCCGACCTGGAGGCGTCCGGTCTTTACGAGCGCCTTGATGTCACCCTCGCGCTCGGATCGCGAGCGCAGATAGTCCTCGACCAGGACAGTCTGCCCATCGAGCAGGAAGCTGCGAAATGACGGGTCGGCCTGGAGACGCTCGATCAGATCATCGATGAGGGCGATGAGACGGGCGTGGAACGTCGCGCGCGGCAGGAACCATTCACGATCCCAATGGGTGTGCGGGATCAGGTGGAAGATGTATGCCCCGCTCGCGCCCGCCCCGCCGGTCACGTAAGCAGCTGCGCGATCTCCGCGAGGCTCGAGAGATGGACGTGCGCGACCCGGCGCCCCCGTGCCAGGAGTGCGCGGACGTCGCCGCGCGCCTGGGCGCGATGGAGCTCACCAAATGTCCACGCCATCCCGGGGATCGGCATGTCCTCGCGGGTGTCCGCGGTAATCACGAGGAACAGTCCGGTGTTGGGCCCGCCTTTATGGAGCTGGCCGGTCGAATGGAGGTAGCGCGGGCCGAAGCCGAGGGTCGTGGCGCAGTGCAGCGCTGTTCCCCATGCCGCGCGCACGCGCTGCAGCGTCGCCAGCACGTCGGGCCCCGGTGGGAGATACGCCAGGATCGCGCAGTAGTCTCCCGCTCGCGCACTGCGCCGCAGCATGTCGAGTGAGAGCGTCGGCAATGGACCGGACTGCTGCGCGCCCGACAACTCCGCTCGCGCCAGCCGCTTCGCTTCGTCCACGTCCGGCTGATCGAACGCATTCACGCCGAGCCGCTCGCACAGCGCCTGCGTGGCGTATTCCCAGCGCAAGAACTCGACGCCGAGATCGAGCGGGTCGCTGGACATCTCCTTCGGGCCGACCGACTGCATGTCCGGCAGCGGGATGCCGACGGGATCGTGCACGATGGGAATGACGCCGCGGCCGTCCTTCCCCGAGCTCTCCGCCACCAGCTGCTCCACCCAGGGCGCCAGCCAATCGACCTGCTGCGGCGGGGGAGTGGGGGGGGCCACCACCAGCTTATCCCGTCCGGCCATCGCGCGATCGGCGATCGTGACGCCCAACGTCTGCGCCGCCTTGACGTCGACGCCGCGCGTCCGCTCGAGCAGCGTCCGGCCATCGATGCCGAGCAGCGCGGCCGGCAGCATACCGATCGCGGTCAGCGCCGAATAGCGGCCGCCCACGTCGGGAGGATGCGGAAGCACCGCGCGGAAGCGGGG
>DASZCG010000255.1:0-30355 GCA_035943355.1 Gemmatimonadales bacterium | reverse complement strand
ATGCGCGGGCGTTCGGGGGGGGGAAGAACTGTGCAGACGGTGACCATGCACGCGAATGGTAACGGCGCCCTTTCAACGGACGGTCACCACGCGCACGCGGTTCATCACGTCATAGTCGGTGATTTTTCGGCGTGGGACCGCCCCAAAAAGTGCGATGGGACGCTAACGACTCGCCGTTTGCACGGATGCCCCGCATGCGTGAAGTCGCGCTGCTGTCGGGGGCAGCCGGGGCTCCTTGTGAACGGGTGGGTCAGATGCGAAGCTACCCGCGGCTGGAGGGGTCGCCATGACGGTACCAGACATCTCGCGCGCGGCACGATCACGTCGCCTGCTGATCGCATTCTCGTTCCTCGTGATCGGTTTGATGGTGGGGGGCGCGGTCAGCTTCGTCCGCTACGTGCGTCACCACAAACCAAACCCTCTCGTTGTCGCGGTGGCGCCCTTCGACATCTTCATACCCGGCTTGGAACCCTGGCGAGTGCGGCTCGCCGAGGGCGTCACTGCTCAGCTCGACAGCCTGCCGCCGCTGTCGGCGATCTCGCAGGCGGTCGTGCGGGAACGGTGGCGGGGGCAATCACGTCCCGAGATCGCCGCCGTGGAGCTGGCACGCCGCACCAGCGCCGGTCTCGCGATCTATGGCCGCCTCGATCCTGTCGCGAACAGCAACGATTCGGTGCGCGTGCAGATGATCGTGATCGAAGCCGGGACGGGACGCGTTCTGATCGGCCTCGAGCGGCGCTGGGCCACGGCGCAGCTCGAGCGTCTCGCACGGGTCCTCGCCCTTCAAGTGCGTCAGAACTATCGTTATTCCAGTGACTGAGCCCACTCCGCCCCAGGATGCCTTTGCAGAACTGAACGCCGCGCTGCCGCCACATTACATCATCGATCGAGAGCTGGGCCGTGGCGGGATGGCGTTGGTGTATCTCGCGCGCGATACCCGCCACGAGCGCTTCGTCGCCCTCAAGACATTGCGTCCTGAAATCGCGATTGCACTCGGCCGCGAGCGGTTCCTGCGCGAAATCAAGCTCGCCGCCCGGTTACAGCATCCCAACATCCTGCCCGTCTACGATTCGGGTGACGCGGCCGGGACCCTGTATTACGTGATGCCGTTTGTCGAAGGGGAATCCCTACGCGAGCGGTTGCAACGGGAGCCGCAGCTGCCGGTCGACGATGCGCTGCAAATCACCAAGGAAGTCGCTGAGGCGCTCGCGTACGCGCATAGCCACGACGTCGTGCATCGCGACATCAAACCCGAGAACATCATGCTCTCGGGCGGGCATGCGATCGTCACGGACTTCGGCATCGCGCGCGCCGTCAGTGCGGCGGGCGGCGACAAGCTGACGCAAACGGGACTCGCGATCGGAACGCCGGCGTACATGCCCCCCGAGCAAGCGTCCGGATCGGGACAGGTCGACCGGCGCAGCGACATCTACAGCCTCGCGTGCGTGCTGTACGAGACGCTCGCGGGCCAGCCGCCGTTCACGGGTCCCACGGCGCAGGCAATCATGGCGCGCCATTCCCTCGACGCGGTGCCCCGGCTCAAGATCGTGCGGGACGCCATTCCCGATGAGCTCGAGGTGGTGATCGAGCGCGCGCTCGAGAAAGTGCCCGCCGACCGCTATCAGACATCCGGAGAATTCGCCAAGGCGCTCACGGCGGCCAGCACCGGGCACGTGTCGCGCGTAACCGCGGCGCGGCGGCGCACCCGCGCGAGCGGCTGGCGGAGCCCCGTCAACATTGGCATCGGGCTCGGCGTGATTTCGTTAGCCGTGGGCGCGTGGCTCCTCTTCGGGCGACGGGGTGCGGCGGGAGCGGCGAATACAGAAGGCGCGATGGATGTGCGTCGCGTTGCGGTGCTGTACTTCCAGGATCTGAGCCCCGACACGTCGATGGGTGTCCTCGCCGATGGGCTCACCGAAGGCCTGATCGATCAGTTGTCACAGGTCCGCACGCTCGACGTCGTCTCGCGCAACGGCGTCATTTCATTCCGGCACTCGGATCTGCCCCGCGACAGCATTGCACGCGCGCTCGGCGCGGGCACACTGGTCGAAGGCAGCGTCGAACCCGTGCGCGATCGCGTGCGGGTCACGATCCGTCTGGTCGACGGAGCAAGTGGCGCTGATCTCCTGCGGCGCGCAACGGTCGAACAGCCGTCCGCGAATCCACTGGGCATTCGCGACACCCTCGCAGCCGAAGTCGCGCGCGTACTCCGCGAACGGCTGGGTGAGGAAGTCCGGCTGCGCGAGGAGCGGGCCGGGACAAACAACACGGCCGCTTGGACCCTCTATCAGCAGGCGGAGCGCCTCCGCAAGAACGCGGAGGGTGCTGTGCTCACCGGGAAGATGGATAGCGCGACGGCGCGGTTCGCTCGCGCCGATTCGGCGCTTGCGGACGCGGAGCGCGCTGACCCGCGCTGGGATGACCCCATCATCATGCGTGGCCAGCTCAGCGAGCGACGCGTCCGACTCACGCGAGCGGTGAACCTGATCGATGAGGGACTCGGACACGCCGCGCGCGCCCTCGCCTTGGCGCCCGGGGACGCCCGCGCGCTGGACTTGCGAGGTACCCTGCGATACCGGCGCTGGCAGCTCGCCCGTCCACCGGATCCGCAGCAGGCTGCTGCTCTGCTCAATGATGCCCGCACAGATCTCGAGCGCGCCACGACGCTCGATCCAAACCTGGCGAGCGCATACTCCACGTTGAGCAGTCTGTACTATCAGACCAAAGACCTGCAGGGCGCGGCCCTCGCGGCGCGGCGGGCGTATGAAGAAGACGCCTATTTGAGCAACGCCCCCGACATTCTTTACCGTCTCTTTTTTACTTCCTACGATCTCGATCAGCAGCGCCAGGCGCAGCGCTGGTGTCAGGAGGGAGCGCGGCGATTTCCGCAGGACTTCCGCTTTCTCGAGTGTCAGCTCTACATGATGACCCGGTTGGAAGCGCCGGATGTGCCACGCGCGTGGCGCCTCCTTGGGGGGATCGACTCCCTTACGCCGCCGCCGCGGCGACCGACCATCCACCTGCGGGAACAGATGATCGTAGCAGCCACGATCGCGAGAGCCGGGTTACAAGACAGCGCCCACCGTGTCATCGAGCGCTCGCGGGGGACGCCGGAGCTCGATCCCGAGCATGACCTGGTTGCCATGGAGGCGTTCGTGCGCACGCTGCTGGGCGAGCAGGATGAGGCTATCCGCTTGCTACAGCGCTACGTAGCTGCTAATCCGGAGCATTCCTTCCGCGTCGGCGGCGACGTCTTCTGGTGGTGGTGGGATCTGCAGAAACACCCGGGTTTCCAGGCGCTGGCCCGCCCGCATTCGTGACGAGTCTCGCTGCTTGACGGATCGCCCGTGAAGAGTCTATTACCTCTCTGAAGCGTTGTCGCCTTTTGCCATCACCGCAGGCCGCCGCAACCATCCCAGATCACCCGTCCAGCTGGGGGTTGTACCAGGCCCCAACTGGGAGTTGCCCATGAAACCGATCGGCTTCATGTCCCTCGCTGTCGCCGTAATCGTCGGGTGTCGTGCGGATCGAGCATTGCCGCCAGGACCGTCGGCGGAGATACAAGACGCGACTCACTTGGGTGGTAACCAGTTCTTTTTCTGGCTCCCGCCGACGGTCAACCAACAGGCTCCATCGACCCAAACGTTTTCGCGTAACCTCCGTCCCGTCGTGCAAATCACCGACCAGGGACCATCGGGCGCACCATCCGCCAACTGTCATCCGGGCACCATCGTGCGCACGTTCTCAGGGTCCGACCTCACGATCAGCAATGCGCAGTACAACGTGAACTGGCACACCGATCAGGATGATCTTCATGCGGAGTGCACGTATCGCATCACGGTGTTCGTGGGACCGAGAGTCGATTCGCCGCGGCTTGGGTTCGCGGACGTCGATGTCGTGAGCAGCGGCAATCAGCTGAAGAACGTCAATAACGACCAATTCATTCCCTTGCTCGATGACCGGACGCTGCCGATCAAGTTTTTCGTTGGCGTGGGATCGACCTGCGATCCGCTTGGTGGCGGTGACTGCGGCGAGGGTGTTGCACGACCCGATCACAACACCGTGATCGTCACCACGAGCGGTAACGCCGGCGTGTTCATTCCCGCTGGCGCGGTGTCCGACGAGGTCACCATTACGATCCAGTCAGTTGACGAGCGATTCGGGGACGGGGACCTCTGTATTCCAGAGTTGCTGTCACAATACCCCGGCACACCCAAGACGACCGACAATGGCTGTTATGATTTCCGAGCCGACCCGCCGCTGGGCGACGTCAACGACAACGACGGCACGTTCAATCCTGATCACAATGCGATCGTGGCTATCTGTCCGCCGGCGGCCGCTCTGAGCCTCGATCACGCGATACTCGATCGCATTCAGATTTTCCGGTTTGACGCGTCTGGCGAGGGTGGTAGCATCCTCGCGCTCGAAAACGTTGCCGCACCCTTCCTCCGTTGTGATCCGCATTTCTCACCATCGTTCGGGTCGCGCCGCTCGCTGTTCGGGGATCTGAGAAATGCGCTCGCGTCCCTCGTCACTCCGCAGCCGCTGTTTGCGGGCACCAGGAGCATGGTGTTCGACCTGGGCGCCGGCGGCAGCACGGATGGCTTCAGCCGGTTTGCGTGGGCGTTGCCGAGCAGCATCGAATAGAGCCGCTCGCCAACGACAAACCGCAGCGACCAGGGCGGCCCGACTCGGGGCCGCCCTTGGGTTTTTGTGGCCGTCCCGCCACACGTGCCGTGACCACGCCTCACTCTTTGGAATGAGCTCGTCGCTCGCCGTGCTGGACTGACCGCGGTTTTTGTTACAGCAGGGTGCATTTACAGCCCGGTTGTGGTACGACTATCGCAGTGTGGCAGCGGTACACCAACTCGGTTAAGACAATCGCATGAAATCCCTGGCTGTCGTAGTGCTGCTGACGATCGTTGTCGCAAACTGTCACAGCGATCGCAGCTATCCGCCCGGACCGTCGTTCCTCATCGAGGACGGCAATCACAACGGCAACGCCTTCTTCTACTGGCTGGCGCCGTTAGTGCAGCAGGACCCCCCGGCGAGTCAGGTCTTTTCGAAGCAGCTCACGCCTACGATCGCCATCACCAATCTCTGCACGGGCAACATCATCAGGACGTTCGCAGGCTCCGCAGTCCAACTGGGTGACGGGGCATACCAAGCAAATTGGCATACGCCCGACGACAACCTCGACCCCACGTGCATCTACCGCATCACCGTCAATGTCGGCTCACACCCATTGGGTCTCGCGGACGTGGTCGTCGTCGATTCCGGCGACGAGCTCAAAAACGTGAACACCGACCAGTACATCGCCCTGCTCGACGGCCGCACGTTGCCCATCAAGTTCTTTGTGGGCGTGGGTTCGCTGTGTGACGCCGGGGTGTCAGACTGTGGCGAGGCAGTGGCGCGACCGGGCATCAATACGACCGTTGTCACGACGAGCGGCCGGGCCGGTGTCTTCATCCCTGCCGGCGCGGTCACGGACGACGTCACGGTCACGGTTCAATCCGTCGACAACGCCGCCGCCGGCTGTATTCCCGGACTGCTGCAGCAATATTCGGGCAGTCCGAACGTGGACAACTCCTGCTATGACTACCACGCCACGCCGCTGGATGGACTGACCGAACAGATCGGACCGTTCACGTTCAACAGCAGCGTGACTGTGGGCATCTGTCCGCCGATCAACGCGCTGCAAGGCCCGCACGCGGTGCTGGATCTGCTGCAGATCTTCCAGTTCGACGATTTCGGAAGCGGGAACACACTCACGCAGCCCCTCCGCAACATCCCCGCTCCGTTCTTGCAGTGCGACCCCCTGTACTCTCCATCGTTCGGCTCGCGCCGATCGCTGCTGGGAGACGTCGGGCGCGCGCTGGCTTCCCTGATCGCCCCACAGCCGCTCTTTGCGAGCACGACCCGGGCGGCGTTCGATCTCGGTGCCGGCGGCAGCGCGGATGGCTTCAGCCGTTTTACCTGGGCCTTGCCGGCGACAGGGCTCAGCAACTTCGACGTGACTCCGGATCTTACGGCAATCAGCCCGGGAGCCGTGATCAACTCGGCGTATTCCCGCATCGGCGTGACGTTTAGCCGCACGGGCGGGGGCGGCGTGGGCGGGTGTCAGGGGACGGCGGTATACGCGAACGCGATCAATGGCACGAACACCATCAGCCTCTGCCCCCAGGGAACCCCACCGGCCTTCAGCGCTCTGTCCGGTGTGATTGTCGCGACCTTCACCGTTCCCGTCGCGTCAGCATGCATCGACGCCACGCCGGTTCTCCCACAGCTGCCCCTGCTTGGTGGTGTCCTCGCGGGCCCGTTCCTCGAGGCACTCGGTAGCGACGGCACCGTGATCGGCAGAACGTCGGCAAGCGCCACGCCACAAACACAATCCATCTGCGTCAGCGGTGCGGCTATCGCTGCCGTGCGATTCGCGGGAGTCGGGACCACGCTCGCACGGTTCGATAACCTGTCGTTTTCCAGAATCGCGAGCCCTTAGGCGGCGGCGACTGCACGAGAAACAGGGCGGCTCGCCAGCGAGCCGCCCTTCCTTTATTCTCTAGCCTCATGCCGACCCGCCGAGCGTACAGATGAACCAGACGCCGCTGACCAAGGAGTGGTGCTGGCTCGCGATTTGATCGGGCGGGTGCGTGAGGCGTTGGGCGGTCGCTACAACGTCATCACGTCGGTAGGCCGCGGTGGCAACGCGACCCTGTTCGGCGCCTACGACCCACAGGGGCAGAAAGTGGCGATCAAGGTGCTCCATCCCGAGCTTGCGGTCTCGGTCGCCGCCGACCGCTTCCTGCGCGAGATCCGCTACGCGTCGCAGCTCAATCATCCCCACATCGCGCGACTGCTCGATTCGGGCGAGAGCGATTACCTGCTCTGGTTCGTCATGCCCTTCGTTCCCGGCGACACGCTGCGCCAGGTATTGCGCCGCGAGCGGATGCTGCCCATCGACCGCGCCGTACGCGTCGCGACGGAGGTGCTCGACGCGCTGAGCCATGCGCACGAGCACGGCCTCGCGCATCGCGATATCAAACCCGACAACATCGTCTGCTCGGGCGAGTCGGGCGCCATCCTCGTCGATTTCGGCATAGCGCGCGCGATCGCCACGTCCGGAGAGGACCGCGTCACGCGCAGCGGGTTTGTGGTGGGGACGGAGGAGTATATGAGCCCCGAGCAGGCGGGAGGCTCGCCCGACATTGACGGACGAACGGACATCTATTCGCTCGGTGTCGTGCTGTTCGAGTCGCTCGCCGGCCGGCCGCCCTTCTCCGCGGCGAGCGCCGCCGCGGTGCTCGACATGCAGCAGCACGCGCCACCACCCGATCTGCGCAAGCTGCGGCGCGACGTGCCGCGCGCGCTCAGTGATGCGGTGATGAAGTCGCTCACGAAAGCGCGCGAGGCACGCTGGCAAACAGCGTCCGACTTGCGTCGGGCGCTGCTGCCGTACGCGACAGTCAGCTAACCGGCTCGAGCGCCGCGAGCTCTTTCGACGTCTTTAGCCAGCTGCTGAGATGATCACGGATTGCGACCGGCATATACGGTGAGCGCAGCAAAGTCTCGAGCCGCGCCACGCGCGACGCCGTCTCGGTCTTGCGACCGGCCTTGCCGTTCAACCAGGCGGCGTTGAACAGCGCGAGCGCTTCCACCGCAAGATCGCCCACGCGCCCGGCCTCAACCGTGAGCTGGTCCAACGCCACGGCTGCACCGACCAGGTTGCCATCGTTGAAATAGGCGTTCGCCAACATCCACGTGGTGCCGCTCGGCAGGTGCCCCTCGCGTCGCACAACGTCGGCTGCCCTGCGATACTCCACTGCCGCATCGGCGAAGCGCAGCTGGCTGCGCAACAGATCGCCGCGCTGGACGTGGATCTGCACGTCGGGCGTGAGCTCGCTGTCGGATTCTTGAATGCCCGCGCGCACGACCGGATTTCCGGGATCGGCGGGTGATTGTCCAGCCGAGAGAATTGGTGCGACAAGGATTGCGGCGACTGCAAGAAGAGTCAGAGCCGTCTTCATAACCACCTCCCGATTACATGGCGTTCGACGGCGTGAGTTGCTCCGGTTCAACCTCCCGTTCATGTTAGAAACGTCGAGCATTCCCCATGCTCTGTTGGACGTGTGAAGCCCTCACCCGGTTGCTCGAGAAAGCGAGTGCGGACAAGACCGTGACAGTGAGCCCCACCCTGCGCCTCGGCGCCCTGAACCTTTGCGTATACCGTCGGCGTGCTGGTACAATGCAACTATGGCTCGCGCGGACGGTGAGAAAGGCTCTATCATCATCATCCCGCTCTTCGAAGCAACGATTCAGGCAACCGAGGAAGCCATCGTACAATGGGCTGGTCGAGCCCGGGCAATGAGGTGGCTCGCTGTCGCGCTGCTGGCGCTGGTCGCGGCGTGCCAGCCGTCAGCTCACCGCCTGCTGGTGCTCGATATGAACCTGGCGGATCCGCTGGCGCTGGAAGGCACCGTGGCCCCCTGGCACGACGCTGGGTACCGCGTCGAGTATCGCCGCTTCTATCCGCATCTCACACGCGCCGACCTCACGCGATATCGCACCGTCCTCATTCTCGGCGGGCGCGAGCCGCAGGGGCTCTCCGACGCGTTGACCCTGGGCGATCTCGCGATTCTGAACGAATGGGTCGGCGCGGAGAGAGGCCGGGACGGCGTCGTCGTGCTGGCCTTTACGAGCGACGGGCCTCGCACTCCCGCCGGCACGCTCGATCGCTGGATCATGAATCAGTGGCTCGCGTCGCAGGGCGCCGGGATCACGATCGAGGCGCAGCCGCTCGACGCACCAGCCGTCCCGCTGCCGCGCTCGTCGCTCGACAATGCCGGGTTCGCGCCCTTTCCCGCGGGCCGCAATCAGCTGCTGCAGGTGCCCGATCCGACACAGGTTCTGGCCCGCGCACCCAGCAGCGCCTTCGTCGCCGCGAGCCGGGTAAACGATGGCCTGATTGTCGTGACCGGCCGCAATCTGCTCGCCTCGGGTGACGCGGATCTGCTGACTCGCGACTACCTGGTGGCGCTGGCGCGGTGGACTCGCCGACCTGCCGAATGGGCCAACGTTCGAGCGGCTGGGGAGCGTGGGGGGGTGGCGCTGGCGCCGCTGCGATTGGCGGGCGCGCCGCGGCCTGTCGCACCGCATCCGCCTTTACTTGAGCCGCCTGCCGGCGCTGCCGCGCTCATCTTGCCGCAACCCGTGGCCGTGAGCGAAGCGGAAAGGCCGATCGTGCCCAGCTGGATCCGGCGCCAAGGCATGCGCGTGATGTGGACGCGCTTTACGCCGCAAACATTTGACTCGGCGCTGGGGTTCGTCGATGTCGCGGCGTTGAACGCGCTGGCGACCGTGATCCCGGTACCGGCGATCGCCGATACGATGGGCACCCGCTCCATCTGGCGCAGTACGGTCGCGCGACTGCAGACGACGAGTGTGCGCTGGTTTCCCGCCGTCTCGCTCGTCGACATTCCCGCCCCCGGTGCGGAAGAGGTCGACCGCCACGGAGATCTGCGACCCGTTCCCTGCGGCCTGGACTCGCTGCTGTGGCGTGGCCCGTTGCGGTCCGCCTACCGTACGCTGGCGCGGCTCGGCGGCGCTCCGCCGCGCGCCGAAGTCATCGGGGGCGTCGCGCTCGACCTGGACAGCGCGCAGACCTTCTACGGCGGGACGGGATTCTGCGACGCCGATTATCGCACCGGGCTGGCAGCGCTAGGACTCGACCGCGCGGATGCCGAATGGTTGGCGACGGTGCCGTCCGCGCAGCGCTACGACACTCTGCTCGAACGTGGACTGCTGGGACGCTACTTCGAGACGCTGCAAGCGGCGGTCGCCGAGCGCTCGAGTGCATTGCGCACCGAGCTGCGGCGCCTGCGTCCTGATCTGCGCTTTGCCTACCGGTCCGACGAGCCGCCGACGGATTGGTTCTCGCTTGGCTTGTTGCAGGGCTTCTCGAGCGCCGATGCGCCCGTGCTCTTGTGGCTGCGGGACCGCCGCGCGGGCGAGCTGTTGCGACGCTACCGCGAGCACGGCATTTACGCGCTCTCCGCCGCGCGTCTTGAACCAGATCGCAACACGTTCGCCCCGGGTGAGTGGAACCGGCTGCGGCCTATGGTGTTCGGCGAGCACAGCGGTTTCTGGCTGGATCACGCGGCGCCGGACAGCATCGGTCGCATGATCAGGCGCGTCGTGCGGTAAAGCCTTGCAGGAAGCCCCGGCGGTCCGGTAATTTCATGCCCTGGAAGTGGTGGGGCCGATGGTCGCGGGTGGCCGGCTGAAGGGGCCATTCGAGGAAAGTCCGAGCTCCACAGGGCAGACCGCCAGGTAACGCCTGGGCGCCGCAAGGCGACGGAACAGGGCCACAGAGAACAGACCGCCCTTGTATCCAAAGGGTAAGGGTGAAAAGGTGGGGTAAGAGCCCACCGCGCGTCTGGTAACAGGCGCGGCACGGTAACCCCCGGTCGGAGCAAGGCCAAGTAAGCAGCGAGACCCGGCCCGGGTCGTTCGAGCTGCGGGTAGGCCGCACGAGATGGCTGGCGACAGCCGTCCCAGAGAGATGACCATCTGCTCGTACCAACGAGTAAACAGAACTCGGCTTATGGTCTCACCACTTCCTCCCCTGTGACCGGCAAGCCGCACGCCGCGCTCTACCCGCCGCACTGGGAGAACGTCGCCGACCTGCGCGTCTTCCGAACCACCGCCGAAGAGTGGGAAAAGCTCATCGGGTGGCGGACCGACATGCGCAAGCGGGGATGGAAGCTGCTGAAGGTGTCGAGTGAAGGCAGCGAAGTGGTGGCGATCTTCGGACGCACGAAAACAAAGGAATAAGATGCGGCGCCCGCTCCACATCGCTGTGGTGGTGCTTGCCACGGCGTGTGCTCCACACACTCCACCGAACACGTCACCGACCCCCGCGAATCCGGCTGCTCCCCCTCCTCCTCCACCACCGGGGAAGCCCGAAGTCGTCCGGCTGGGGCCGAGCACCCAGCGGTACGGGATGCACCAGGTCGTGCAAATCGAGCAGGATTTGCCGACGGGGCGGCAGCAGGTCAGCTACGGGTTGGGCGCTTTTTTTCGCGTCACGATCACCGGACCGGCTGACTCGCTTGGATATCCCATGACGGTGAGCATCGATTCCCTTGTCGCCGACTCTGGGACGACTGTACCGATGGCAGTCGATCTGGGAGTCGCCAAGCGTCTGACGTTCCTTGGCAGGCTGACTCCGCAGGGCGACTTTCGCAATCCAATCCCGTCGGACAGTGTTGCCGCTCAATCAGTCTCGCCGTTTGTAGGCTCATTCAGGAACTTTTTCCCGCGACTGCCGGCCTCGGGAGTCACGCTGGGCGCGACGTGGACCGACACGCTCACGATGAACGACCGCGCCACGGGCAATGTGACCGTCAAAAGCATCATTCGCTCGCATGCGTCAGCATGGGAGCAACGCGACGGGGTGCGGTGTGCGCGCATTGAGGCCGCGTCGGCGTTTACGATCCAGGGCGGAGGCGAGCAATTGGGCCAGCATTTCGACGTCAATGGAACGGGCGCGCGCAACGGCGTCGACTTCATCGCCGTGGATGGTCGATACATGGGTGGAGAGTCGACTGACTCCACCAACATGACCATCACCCTGCCGGTCCAGTCGATGACGATCCCGCGGACCCAGGTGTCGAAGACGACGATCTCGGTGCTGCCGTAGATGGGCGGACGGGCGGGGTGGCGGGCGGGCGGACTGTTAGCCGTGATCATCTGCTTTCAGTCCGCCAGCCCGGCCGCCCGCCTGCCCGCGCAACAAGTCGCCCCCAACCGCGCCAACTCCTACCTCTTCTCCACGGATGTCAAAGACGTCCGCGCCATCTGGGTCAATCCCGCGGGGCTCGGCGTGGCGCGTGAGGCCTCGGTGTACGCAGAAGCCTCAGTGGGCGATCCGGGATCGACAGGCAAGCTCCGCCAGGTGAATGCCGGCTTTAACGCGCGCGGGCTCGCCTTCGGCTGGCAGCACGACATCCTCGACGACGGCGTGCACGGCAACACCTACCGCCTGGGGTTCGCTGGAGGATCGGGCGGGCTCGGGGCCGGGCTGGCCATCGCTCGCTACGCCGGTGGGGGCGGAAAGGGGACGGGCTGGGACATCGGCACGTCGTACGTCGCCCTGCCGTCGCTGACGGTGGGCCTCGTGGGGGCCAATATCGGGGAGCCCATCGTCCGCGGGATCGAGCAGCATTTCACGCTGATTCCGGGGTTCACCTGGCGGCCCGTGTCAGCCGTGCGCTTCTCGACGGACGCGCGCGCGGTGCCCGATTCAGGCTCGACATATACGCTGGGCTTGAGCGCGTACGCATTCGGGCTGAGCTGGACGTCTGGCACGGGCAAGTGGCCGGTCGGGATCATCGCGCGACTCGATACCGACGGAAACCTGCGCCGCGGCGCCTTTGCCTTCGGCCTGTCGATTGGTGATCCAGACCGGATCGGCCTGATCACGACGACACCAGGAGATGTCTCGAGCATTGAGGCGGCGAGCCTCTATGGTGTCTCCAGCCGCCAACCGGGGCCAGGACGCCGCTAGCTTCGCGCCGCGCGGTTCCGGACCCGGAGGCGGCGTCCTGCTGCATCCTGATTGAGAGCGTTGAGCCGCGGGGCGAGCGTCACCATGTCGCGGAATGAGAGGTTGCGGAAGACGGTGTCCGCCAGCTGATTGGGCCGCTTGCCGTAAACCGCCAGCCGGAACGCCAATCCACCACGGAAGTCGAGATCGAAATCGGTCCGGATACTGTCGCGGAGGTACGAGCGCACCTGGCCTGGCGTGACGACGGCGAGGCGGCGTCGCGTGAGCAGCAACAGCGTGGTGTCCTCCTGGCCGGCGGGCTGATAGACGTACTCGACGACATCACCGCTGACGAGGGCCCGACGACTCCGCAACCGATGCACCAGGCTGTCGGGGATGGGACGCTGCGCGGCGATGCGTGGAGGCTTGCTGAAGACGTAGTACGCGACCGCCGCGGCGCCGCCGGCGAACGCAATGAAGAGCAGGCATCCGGCAACGCCGATGCCGACGAGGGACCTGTAGAACATCAAGCGGAGCCGGCGGCGCAGCGGCACGCGCACACGGTCGCTCGCCGCTGTGGGCAACGCGCCCACGAGCGCCCGGCTGACTTCGCTGGCCATCTGAAACCGCTTGGTGCGATTCTTCTCCATCATGCGGTCCAGGACCACCACCATCTCTTCCGGGACATCGGGGCGCCGGCGGCGAATCGGCTCGGGCGCCTCGGTGATCTGCTGGGCAAGAATCGAGGCGGAGGAGGGACCCTGGAACGGCGGCGATCCGGCAAGCATGTGATAGAGCACAACACCGACGGAGTAGATGTCGGAGCGACCGTCGACCGGATCGCCGGATGCCTGTTCGGGACTCATGTACTCCGGCGTCCCGACGATCATCCCCTCGCTGGTGAGCGACTTGGAGCCGGGCTTCGCCGCATCATGCGCATCCTGCGCGGCCTTCGCGATGCCGAAATCCGTAACGAGGACGTGCCCGCTCTTGTCGAGCAGGATGTTGTCGGGCTTGATGTCGCGGTGGACGATTTCGTGGGTGTGCGCGTAGGCGAGCGCGTCGGCGACTTGCCGGGCAATGCGGGCCGCGTCCCCGACGGGGAGCCTCCGCTGCGTTTCCAGGAGCTGGCGCAACGACGGGCCGTCGATGCACCGCATGATGATGTAGAAGATCTCTTGCTGCCGTCCGACCTTGTAGATCGGCACGATGTGCGGGTGCTCGAGGCGCGCGACGGTTTGCGCTTCGCGCAGGAAGCGCGCGGCGACGGTGGGCGACGGCGCGAGCTCCACGTCCAGGACCTTCACTGCGACATCACGATTCAAGACATTGTCATGCGCGCGGAACACGGCGGCAAACCCCCCCTCACCCAGCAGGGGGCCAACGGTAAATTCCTGGCCAAGCGCTTCTTGCAGGCGCGGTTGGAGGGCTTCGAGGTCCATGGCGGTGCCAAAAGCTAGAATTGCGGGCCGCGTTCTGCTAGTCACCAGCGCCGCGTTCGTCGTGTGGTTGTTCGCCGTCTGGCCGCCGCCGATGTGGTGGCGCGATCATGAGCCGCGCTGCACGGCGATGATGCGGTTACGTGCCGACGTGCCGACATGCCGACGTGCGTTACTCCGAGGCGCCTCCCAGGTCGGCACGACTGCACGTCGGTACGAGGATGTACCACTCCTCGAGCGAATGGTCATCATCGCCGAGGACTCCCGCTTCAAAACGCACCACGGAATCGACTTTGTCGAATTGCGTGACGCATGGGCGTCCGGTGGGCATCGCGGCGCCAGCACGATCACGCAGCAGCTCGCGAAGAATCTGTACCTCTCGCCCTCGCGCTCGGTGTTTCGAAAGCTGAAGGAGGCCGTGACCGCGGTCCGGCTCGACCTCGCGCTGAGCAAGAGTCGCATCATGGGCTTGTATCTGACCGTCGCCGAGCTGGGGCCGGGTGTGTGGGGAATGACGGCGGCGAGTGAAGCGTACTACGGTGTGCCGCCGGGTCGACTCACCGCAGCGCAGGCCGCGGCGCTGGCTGCCACCCTGCCGCAGCCCCGGACGTCGAATCCGGCATATCGGCCCGCGCGGATGCTCGCGCGGCGCGATCTGATTCTGGCGCGGTATTACGGCGGCAAGACGCCAGTCCCCCCGATAGCAGAAGACTCGATCCCCGATGTGCCGGTGATCGAGCCTCCGCCAATACTTCCCCTCATTCCACTGGATTCGTTAGCAGATTCGCTGACCGACTCGCTTACGGACTCCCTGACGGACTCGCTAATCCACCAGCCGTAGCGGCATCACGAGCGCCATGTAGGACGCCGGATCGTTCCAGCCCACGGGCTCAATCGTCGCCGCGCGCTCCGGGGCCTTGAATGTGAAGCGCACCTCGTCGGTCGGCATGTACTTGAGGATCTCGAGCAGGTACATCGCGTTGAACCCGATCTCGAGGGGCTCGCCCTCGTAGGTGACCGCGAGCTCGTCCTGCGCCTCACCCAGGTCGGGCGTCTGCACCGAGAACTTGGCGTTGCCGCCCGAAAACGCGAGGCGAATGCGGTGTGTCTGGTCGCTCGCAACCACGCTCATGCGCCGCAGCGCCGCCGCCATGGCCGCCTTATCGACCGTCGCCTGTTTGTCGTTCTCGCGCGGGATCACCTGTTCGTAATTGGGATACGGGCCTTCGATCAGCCGCGAGAACACGAACGTGCCGCCCGCCCGAAAGCCGATGTGGTTGTCGCTCTTGGCGAGCTCGATCTCGGCGTCTCCTGCGTACAGCCGGCGGATCTGCTCGAGCGCCTTCGGCGGCACAATGAGATCCGCCGTGGATCCGCCCGTGGCCGGCACATCCATCTTGGCGAGCCGATGGCCGTTCGTCGCCACCATGCGCATCCGGTCGGGCCGCAGCTCCCACAGCACGCCGTTCAGGATGGGCCGGCTCTCTTCCGTCGAGGCGGCGAACGACACGTGACCCACCAACTTGTGCACCACGCCGGCCGCGGCCTTCCATGCCTTGTCGAACTTGACCGCCGGGAACGATGGAAACTCTTCCCGCGGCAGGCCGAGCAGCTTGAACTTGGAGCGCCCGGACTCGATCGAGACGCGCGCTTCACCCGCGGCCGTGATGCGGACCGGCCCGGAGGGGAGCTCGCGCGCGATATCGACGAGCTTCTTGGCCGGCAGCGTGACCGCCCCGTCCGCATCGACCTCGGCCGCGACGGTCGTGCTCACGGCGATGTCGAGATCCGTTCCGGACAGCCTGAGGCCACCGCCTTGTTTGGACGCTTCGACCAGGACGTTGGCCAATACGGGCAACGTCGTCTTCGCGGGAATGGCGGCTGCGACGGCCGCCAGCCCTTCCTGCAGTTGTTCGCGCGTAATCGTGAACTTCATGACCGCCTGCGTCGTCTCCGGTTTGGGGAAAGTCTTTACTACTACTTCTCTATATAGAAATACTAGTAGTAGTAGTAGACATCGGGGATATGTGGGCGATGTCGCTAAAGCGCAACCAGTGCATCACCTGTCGTCCATCACACAATGTTGGTGCACTGTTGGCACTGTTGGCACTTTGCGGATACTCGGGCGCGTTTCCCCACTGCCCACATCGCGCGCCGTCTTCCCACGCCGCCTGTTGGCTACAGTGCGGACAACTCCTGCCGCGCCATCTCGACGCGCTCCTTGAACGTGCGGTCGCGCATCATTTGCCGCTCGACCTTGTCGACGCTGTGAATGACGGTGGAGTGATCGCGGCCGCCGAACGCCTGCCCGATCTCGACCAGCTGCATGCCCAGCATGTCGCGCGCGAGGTACATCGCGACCTGGCGCGGAATCACGAGCGTCTTGGTTCGCGCCTTGGAGCGCATGCCTTCCGGCGTCACGCCCCAGCGCCGTGCCACGACCTCCTGGACGCGGTCGATGCTCGGCGCCGACTGGCTGCTGCCGTAGCCCGATCCCTCGTCGCCCTGGCGGATCTTGTCCGACAACGCTTCGCGAGCCAGCTCGATCGTGACCTCGCGGTTCTTGAGCGAGGCGAAGAGCAGCAGCTTGATGATGCATCCCTCGAGCTCGCGCACGCTGGACCGGATATGCTCCGCGATGAAGCGCAAGACGTCGTCCGGAATCGTGAGCTCGAGATGATCCTGCTCGGCCTTCTTTCGCAGGATCGCGACGCGGTGCTCGAGATCGGGATGGCCGATGTCGGCGACCATGCCCCACTCGAAGCGCGAGATCAGCCGCTCCTCGAGCCCGGGAATCTCCTTCGGCGGCCGATCCGACGTGAGCACGATCTGTTTATGCGCCTCGAACAGCGCGTTGAACGTGTGGAAGAACTCCTCCTGCGTCATTTCCTTGCCCTCGAGGAAATGGACGTCGTCCACCAGCAGGAGGTCCACGTCGTTGCGATAGCGCCGCCGGAACTCGGACATCGTGCGCGCGTGAATCGATTCGATCACGTCGTTGATGAACTGTTCGGCGCCGAAGTACTGCAGCCGCGTCTCCGGGTTCCTCTCGAGCACCGCGTGCGCGATCGCCTGCATCAAGTGCGTCTTGCCGAGTCCCGTCGCGCCGTAGATGAAGAGCGGGTTGTACGTCTTTCCGGGCGCTTCGGCGACGGCGTGGGCGGCCGCGGCGGCGAGCTCGTTCGATTTTCCGATGACGAACGTCTGGAAGGTGTAGCGCTCGTTGAGCGGGGTGGTCGCGACGGCGGATGCAGTCGCGGTGTTGCCCGCATGCTCCCGCGGCGCGACGAAGAAATCCATCTGCGGCCGGCGCTGGCGATCTTCCTGCACGCGGAACACGACGGTCGTCGGCCGGCCCAGCACGCGCTCGGCGGCGCGCGCCAACAGGCTCGCGTGCTTCGACTCGTTCCACTCCGCGGCGAATTGATCGGGCGCGCCGAGGATCAGCCGTCCCTCGTCGAGCGCGATCGGCTCCGACGGCTCGAGCCACGTCCGCACCGTTGCCTCGGGCAGTTCGCGTCGCGCCTCATCGAGGAGGCGCTTCCAAGCTTCGTTGACTGACTGCTCCATTGCGATTGTCGAAATTTAGGAAGGACGTCCAACAAGGGCGGGCCGAAACTACGGGCCCTATGTGGAAAAGTCAACCTTGACCGTCGCGCGTCGCGCCGGGTAACTTTCCCGGCCTTACTCGAGGAAAATCATGGGTCCGACATATCGGCCGCGCAATCGGCGGCGCATCAATAAGCATGGATTTCGCGCGCGGATGAAAACTGTGTGGGGCCGCGCCACACTGTCCCGCCGGCGCAAGAAGGGTCGCAAGCGTCTCACCGTCCGTTCTCCTTCCAAACACCGGAGTCGGTAACGAGCGAGCGGTACCCGCGCCGTGTTCGCATCACGCGCGGCTCGGAGCTCACCGCCTGCTGGGAAGCAGGTGGGGGGAGCCAACGTCGTCGCACGCGGCATCTCGATCTGGCCTGGCGTCACAATAGTTCGGGTCACGCGCGGCTCGGACTCATCGTGCCGCGTCATCAATCGACCGCCGCCCGGCGCAACCGGCTGCGGCGGCGGCTGCGTGAAATCCTGCGGCGCGACGTACTGCGCCGGCTCCCGCCGATCGATCTCGTGATTCGCGCCAAGCGCTCCGCGTACGCCGCCTCCTTTGCAGTGCTGCGCGCCGAATTGACGGGCGCGGTGGAGACGCTGACGTGACGCTGCGCAAACTGCCGCGACTGGCCGTGATGACCATGATCCGCGGCTACCAGCTCACCCTGTCGCATCTCGTGTTCACGCAATGCCGCTTTGAACCGTCGTGCTCGCGATACACGTATGAAGCAGTCGGGCGGTACGGCGCGCTGCGCGGCAGCTGGATGGGCGTGCGGCGCATCCTCAAGTGTCATCCGTTCCACGAAGGTGGCTACGACCCGGTGCCATGAACGATCGCCAGCGTATCGTCCTCGCCGTTGTGCTGATCCTCGTGATCTGGTTCGTGCCGATGCTCATTTGGCGACCGAAACCGAGGCCGGGCACGCAGACTGGCGCGCCCGCGGACAGCAGTCTCGCCCAGCCACGCGCGCCTGATTCGGCTGCTCTGGCTGGCCGCCCGCCGGCCCGTCAGCCCGCCAGCCCGTCGGACACGGGCCGCATCGTCTGGGTCACCTCACCGTTCTACCGGCTCGGCTTCAGCACCCATGGCGGCCGTCTCGTTTCCGCAGAACTGACACAATACCAATCGTTTGCGCCGGGCGACTCAGGAAAGCCGGTGCAGCTGGTCTCGCCCGGGAGCGCGTTCCTGGAGCATCGCCTCGTGCTGCCGGGCGGCGACACGGTCTCGCTCGGCGATTGGAATTTTCAGCCGACGCCCGATGCGCCGGGGGGGGGCCTCGTCGTGTCCGTGGGGCAGGGTCAGAAAACGCTGCGGCTCGACGCGGACCGCGGCGGATCGCACGTCACGCTCGAGTATCGCTTCGTGCCCGACGAGTATCGCTTCGATGTCAGCGGCACCGTGACAGGGTTGGGCGGCGGCGGGGCGGTGCTCCTGATCGGCTTGGCGGACGGATTGCGCTCGGCCGAGAAGGATTCGCTGGACGACTACCGCCACTACGCCGTCGTGACGAAAGCGTCAAAGACTGAGCTTACGGGCTTCTCCAAGATCAAGCCGGGTGAGCGCGCGCTGCTCGACGGTCCGTTCGAGTGGGTCGGTGTGAAATCGAAGTACTTCTTCACCGCCGCGCTCGCGCTGGAGGAAGGGCAACCGACGTTCGGTGGCGCGATCGCGGTCGGCGGCGTCCGCAGCGGAAAAATGGCGTCGCGTGCCGATGTGACGCTGACGCTGCCGGTTCAGGGTGGCGCTTTTCGCTATCAGGTGTACGCCGGCCCGCTCGATTATCGGCAGCTGTCGAAGATGGGACACGACTTGGACGACGCCAATCCCTACGGGTGGAGCCTCTTCCGTCCGATCATTCGCCCCGTCTCCCTGTTCGTCACCAGCATTCTGTTGTGGTTGCATGAGCGCCTGCACATCGCGTACGGCTGGGGCCTCATTCTGTTCGGCATCATCGTCCGCATTCTGCTCTGGCCGCTGAATCAGAAGGCGATGGAGTCGGGCATCCGCATGCAGGCGGTCGCGCCCCTGCTCAAGGAGATACAAGACAAGTACAAAAACGAGCCGGAGCGGTTGCAGCGCGAGATGATGCGGATCTACAAGGAGCACAGCGTCAATCCGTTCGGCGGTTGCTTGCCGATGCTGCTCCCCTGGCCGGTGCTCATCGCGCTGTTCTTCGTCTTCGCCAACACGATCATCTTCCGGGGCGTGCCGTTCCTCTGGCTGCCCGACCTGTCGCGTCCCGATCCGTACTACATCATTCCCATCCTGCTGGGACTGTCGATGTTCGGGCTGTCCAAGGTCGGCCAGATCGGTGTGCCGCCCAACCCGCAGACCAAGACCATGTTGTACTTCATGCCGGTCTTCATGACGGTGCTGTTCCTGAACTTTGCCTCGGGTCTGAACCTCTATTACGCGGCACAGAACATCTTCAGTATCCCGCAACAATACCGGATTGCGAAGAAGCGTCTGCGCCAAGCCCCCGTGGCCGGCGCGCGAGCGCCGACACCCGCCAAGACCTAGAACTGCTCTCCGACCCCATCGTCGCGCTCGCGACGCCACCGGGTCGCGGCGCACTCGCGCTGATTCGTCTCTCAGGCGCCTCCGGTTTCTCGGTCGCCGCCCGCTGTCTCCAGCCCTTTCACCCCGCGCCCGCGCGCACCGTATTCCGCGCGCGCCTTGTGCATCCCCACTCGCGCGAGCCGGTGGATGACGTGCTCGCGGCGTGCTTTCCCGCGCCGCACTCCTATACGGGCGAGGATGTGGTCGAGATCTCGACGCACGGCGGCTTGACGGTTCCGGCGGCGGCGGTCGCCGCGCTCGTCGCCGCCGGTGCGCGCCCGGCGCAGCCGGGGGAGTTCACCCGGCGCGCTGTGCTCAACGCCAAGATGGACCTGCTGCAGGCCGAGGCGACGGCGGACCTGATCGACGCGGGCTCGCCGGTGCAGCGCCGCCGCGCGCTGCAACAGCTCGAGCGCGGCCTGTCCGACCGCCTGGCTGCGTTGCGCAGCGAGATCCTCGAGTTCGAGGCGCTGATCGCGCACGACATCGACTTCCCCGAAGAAGATGAGGGTCCTGTCAGCCCCGAGCGGGTGCGTGGTGCGTGGTCCGTGGTACGTGGGCGCGTCGCCGACCTGCTCCGCACTGCTCCTGAAGGCGAGCGGCTCCGCGAGGGCGCGCTGCTCGTCATCGCGGGCCGGCCCAACGCCGGCAAGTCGTCGCTCTTCAACGCGCTGCTCGGCACCGAGCGGGCGATCGTGACCGAGATTCCCGGCACGACCCGAGACGCGATCGAGGCGCACGCGGTGATCGAGGGTTTCCCGTTCCGGTTGGTCGATACGGCGGGGATTCACGACAGTGCAGAGCGCATCGAGCGGCTCGGCATCGCAATCTCGAAGCGCTACCTCGATGCCGCGGATCTCATCCTGTTCTGTCGCGACAGCGACGACGACGAGCTACCGGATGTCGGGCCAACACCCGTGGTCGAAGTCGTAACGAAAGCGGACTTGCCCAACCGGCCGTCGGGCCGTCCGCCCGACGCGCGGTCGCTTTCAGTCCTAACGGGCGAGGGCCTGCCCGAGCTGCGTCGCCGGCTCGCTGCAGTCGCCTTCGGTCGTTTACTCGCACTCGGCGATGTCGAGCCCGTCGTGACGCGGGCGCGCCATCGCGCCGCCCTCGAGCGGGCGGCGCTGGAGCTGGACGAATTTCGGGCGGCAGGCGAGGCCGGCGTCGACACCGCGGCCGCGGCGACTCATCTGCGCGCGGCGGTCGCCGCGCTCGACGATCTGATCGGTGTGGTTACACCGCAGGATGTGCTCGACCGTGTGTTCGCGGCCTTCTGCGTGGGGAAGTGAGCGCCTCGATCATCGTCCGCGCCTTCACGAGCGTTTCCTGATACTCGGCCGCCGGCTCGGAATCCCACACGATGCCGGCGCCCGCGTGAAACGTCGCGTTCCCATCACGCAGCACGATCGTCCGAATGGGGATGTTGAAGTCCATCGCCCCGGTGGTCGATACGTACCCGATGGCGCCACAGTACACGCCGCGCGGCGCGCGCTCCAGCTCGGCGATGATCTGCATGGCACGGATCTTCGGAGCACCCGTGACCGAGCCGCCGGGGAACGCCGCGCGCAACAGGTCGAACCCATCGGCGCCATCCCGCAATACCCCCGTCACCGTCGAGACGAGATGGTGCACCGTCGGGTGCGACTCCAGCGCGAACAGTTTCGGCACCTCGACTGATCCGGTGCGACAGACTTTTCCGAGGTCGTTGCGCAGCAGATCTACGATCATCACGTTCTCGGCTCGGTCCTTCTCGCTCGCGAGGAGCTCGCGCGCCAGCGCGACATCCTTGTCGGGCGTGATGCCCCGCGGCCGCGTCCCCTTGATCGGCCGCGCTTCGGCCGTGCGCGTGCGCGGGTCGAGCCGGAGGAATCGCTCCGGCGAGATGCTCGCGATCGATGCGCCCGCAAACTCGAGGAAGGCCCCGAACGGCGCCGGATTGCGCGCGCGCAGGCGGCGATACAGCCCCAGGGGGGAGCCCGCGAACGGTGCGCGAAACCGCTGCGCCAGATTGACCTGGTAGACGTCGCCCGCGGCGATGTAGTCACGAATTCGCGATACCGCGGCCTCGAACCCCGTGCGCCCGACGTTAGATCGCGGCGGCACGGGAGTCGGCGCGGGGTGATCCGGGGCGGCCGGCGGCGGTGCCATGAGCCGCTCGCGCACCCAGGCGGCCCGCGACGCGGCGCGCTCGTCGCTGCGTCCTTGGCCGCCTTCGCCGATGCCCGTCGAGATGATCCACGCTTTCGCTTCGAGGTGGTCCCACGCGATCACCCAGTCGTACAATGCGAGCACGGCGTCCGGTAGCTGCGCGGTGAAGCGGTCGGCCGGCGGGCGCACGACGCGCTCCGCGTCGGCGCCCCAGTCATAGCTCACATAGCCCCCGATCCCGCCCTGAAACGGCGGCACACCTTGGGCGGGCGGCAGCTGATGTGGACGAAGCAGATTGCGCGCTGCGTACGGCGTGCCCGCGATGGCGACCGGGTCGGCCGCGAGAAACGAGTACCGGCTCAGCGAGCCCTGCGCCGAGCTGTCGAGGAACAGGAGATAGGGAGTGCCGCTGAAGCGAACGCACGTCCCGAGCGGATCCGGGCCCGGGTGGAGTGGGACGACGAGCGTCACGAGCTCACGAACTTCTTGGTCGTCCCTCGCAGGTCGCTCTTGCCCGCCGCCGGCCGCCACAGGGCCGTCTGCTCGATTACTTGGGCGAGCTCCATGTCGCTCGCCGTGACGCCGCCGGCGCTGTGGGTCCAGAGCTTCACCTGGACCTTGCCCCAGCTCACGGCGAGATCGGGGTGGTGGTCCGCCGCCTCGGCGACAAAGCCGATCGCGTTCACGAGCATCAGCGTGGTCGGCCAGCCGTCGGTCGTGTAGTCGCGCACGATCGCTCCACCCTCGATGCGCCACCCGGGGAGCCTTTTCAGGCGTTCGGCAATCTCAGAAGCAGTCAGTGGTTTGGGATTGGCCATGAGTCAGTCCAGTGTCTCGCGGTAGCTTGCCGACTGCCCGAAGTTTTCCTCCACCTCCACCTCGATCGTCTTCAGATGCATGGCGTGCAGCTCGTTGCGTACGCGGCCCGCGAGATACTGCGCCAGCATTTCGACCGTGGTGTTGGGGATGGGAAGGATCACGCAGTCGCCGGCCGGAAAGACGTAGCGTGGCTGGCCGTCGAACGCGACGTGAACGCTGCCGTTTTTCTCCGCGATCGCGAGCTTGGGATTGTCGCGCGGCAGCAGCACCCGATGATCGAGCTCCGCCGTCAGCGCGCGCATGACCTTCTTCACGGCGGAAAAGTCCACGACGAACCAGCTGTCTTGCTCGAGACCGCCTGCGACGCGCAGGCTGGCTCGATAGTTGTGCCCGTGGAGTTTTTCGCAGCGATGCCCGGCGAACGTGATGAAGTGCGCGGCCGCGAAGACCAGATCTTCTTTCGTGATCGAGACGGTGAATTCGCCGCGGGTCCCCATACATCGCGTAATCTACTCGGGAGGAGGAGCCTCGCCGGTTGCCACCCGCCAGACCTCGTCGGCCAGCCACTCGAGCCGCTGCTGGGCGTAATCCAGCTCGGCGTGTGACATCGTCTTGGCGCGGCGGGCAATTTCGCGGGTGTGCGCCAGCAGCTCGTCCAAAACCTCCCGCAGCGGCCGGTTGCGCCGGCGCTCAGCATCCGCTCCCGCGCGGCCTCGCGCGCTCACGCCGTTTGGATGCCTGAGGCGCGCTCGTCCGCTTGCCGCAGTTCCTCCACGGCCGCACGTACCGTCGAGGCGGCACCGTGTTCGGCGAGGTAGTTCTCGACCAGCCGCAGGCCGAGGTAGTAGCCGGATCGCTCCGGGAGCACCTTCCCGGCCAGCAGCCGCGCGGCGGGGCTCATCCCGCCGGACAAATAGCGCAGGCGCAGGCCAAGGCCTGCCGTTTCCAGATCGTTCGCGGACGCGCGCCGCAAGAAGGCGTCCAGCTCGCGCAACCGGCGATACTGGCGCCGGTTGTAGCCGAGGTACTCCCACGGCTCGAATCCGGGGGCGATCGCCTGCGCGGCGGCGATCGCCGAGCCTTCGTTCACGACGAGCTCGCGCAGCGTCGCCCGCGAGCCCAGCTCCCAGGCATCGTAATAGCCGTCCAGCTCCGCGACGAGGCGTCGCAGCGCGGCGCGGCTGGTCGGCGACGTGTAGCGCAACACGTGCGCGACCTCGTGCGCGATCCACAAGGGTAACAGCTGCGGCGCGAGGCCCATGCCGTACGTCTGCGCGTTGGCCCTTCCGGTGAAGTGCTCCAGGCACACGAACGCGATGCCGCGTCCTCCGACGACCAGCTCGCCGGCGTTGGCTGCGCCCACGCCGACCATGAGGTACAGGTCCACCGGGCAGTCGGCCTCGAGCAGCTCGGTCGAGCGCCGCAGTGCCTCTTCGGCGATGGCGACGACATCGACGTCCTCGAGCAGGCGCTTGAGATCGGCTCGGTCGGCGCGCAACGCGGTCGCAATGACCGACTCGGCGTGCGCGGATTCGGGGTCGATGACGTAGTTCTGCCAGTAGGCGGCTAAGACGGGGCGATGGCGATCGAGATACTCGTGGTAGGCCGCGGATGGATCAGCCGCGGTGAGTGTCGCCAGAAATTCTGGAACGAGATTAACGAGCATCCGGTGCCGGCCCCAATTTGGGAACGACGCCGGTCCATGACAAGCGGTCGTCAGCGGATGACGATGTCGAGCGTCGCCGCCTCCGACTTGACATTTCGCACGAGGTCGGTCACCGAGAGCGTGAGACGGTAGCGTCCCGCCGGCAAGCGATCCGGCTCGATGATGAGGCGCTCGAACGCCGTGCTGCTTTCGGTCTCGCGGTCGAATTCGAATACGACAGACCGCGCGTTGGAAAGCAGTTTTCCGACCAGCGACTGCACCGGCGCGAACGAATAGCGCAGGTGGTAGTGCGCCCGGCCGCTCCGGTCGGGCGTCAGCCCGTAGATTTCCACATAGGATGCGAGCGGCGTACCCGCGGGATACGCGAGATCGACCGGCATGCCACGCAGCGCCGCTTCGCGATCGAGCAGCACGGCGCTCGGCGCGAGTACGAGACTCGACAACCCGAGGTCCACGGGCGAGAAGTGCGGTATGCGGACCTCGCTCCGCCAGCGACCCAGGTTGCCGGCGGAGTCTACGTCCACACCAAGGTGGTAGAGCCCCGGCGGCACGGACAGCAGCAACAGTCCCGGGCCACTCGCGCGGATCGGTTGAATTTGCCCGGCCGTGTCCCACAGCACTGCGGCCGCTGAATCACCGTTGGTCCTGTAGTACACGTCGGTGAGTCCAAGCTCCGAGCTGCGGAACAGTGCCGACCAGGCGCGCGCTTCGAGCGGCGCGGGCAGCGTCGAACGATCGGTGTGCAGCGCGATGCGCGTGCTTTGCAGCTGCATCTCGGAAATAGGAAAGAAGTACTCGTTTTCCCAGAAACTGAGGCTCAGCGGGCCCGCCGGCGTTAAGTACAGCCATGTCTCCTGCTTGAGAAAGCTGTTGCAACGTCGGCCCACTGGGTACGGTCGCAGGAGATCGGTAATGCACGAGGTCTGGCGATCGGGGCGGCCGTGGCGCAAGAAGACGAGGCCTTGAGCGGTCAACCCTGAGTGGGCCGCGATCGCGAGTGCGGTATCCCCCAATGACGTGGCAGGCCACGCCAGCATGGCGGTCCGTGCTTGCGCGGCAAGCTGCTCGGACGACGCCCCGGTCGCCCCCGGGACCTCAAAGGCTATGCTCTCTCCTTCCCGGCGCATCTCGTACGCGTGCAACGCCCGCGCCCCTTCTGAGTGGTATGAAGAACGCTGCGGCTGCAGCAGCCTGTACATGCGACGCGCCTCCGCCCGCCGTGCGTAATGCTCGACCAGGCGTTCGTTTGCCGGTGTCAACAGATTGGGATCGCGCTCGCCCCAAAATCGCTCGAAAAACTCTCGCATCTCGCCCGGCCCGAGGGCGACGTAGTGCTGCGCTTCCTCCGGCGAGGCGATGCTCCAGGCCTCCTCCCACAACGCTTCGCTCGCGTCCTCGTTCGCGTGCGCAAGTGCCGAGTCGTGCCACGCATACCCGGCCAGTGCGTCCGCGGCGAGAAAGCTCGCCTCCGAGCGCAGTAGGAACGTCTTCACGGTTGGCGCCCGACGAGCCATCGCGATCGCGAGTAGCGAGTCCGCGCGCTGCCCATCTGCCAGGTCGATCAGCAGCTCGGCGCGGTGCTCGAGTGCGGTGGGGTCGTCGCCATGACGTGCCAGCGCGCGCTCAGCCTGCTTCCAGATGGCCGGGCCCTGGTAAACATCGTGGAAGCGCGTCCACGCGTCCTGATAGTCGGGTGTGATCGCGAACAGCTTCAGCAGCGCGTCGCGTGCGATGCGGTCGCCATCATCGCTGCGCAGGTAGAACCCTACCTTCATCTGCCAGTACACGGGGGCCGGATCCTGCGGAGCCAGGCGGGCGGCCTTCTTGAATTCTTCGAGCGCGGCCCATCGTCCGACGATGGGGCGGCTGTATTGCACGCGTCCGAGGAGAAAGTGAGCCTGGGGATCGTCGGGACGCCGTTCGGCGAGCTTCTGTGCGAGCTTCAGCGCGGTTTGCGGGTCGCCGGCGGCGAGCGCCGACTCGGCGCGTACATCGAGGCTGTCCTGGCTGATGCCTTGTGCGAGCAAGACGGCCAGGAGCAGCGCAGTCATTGCATCAGGACTTCGGCGGCGTCCGCATCCTGCGGCTGATCTCGGTGAGGAACTTCCGCTCTGCCGGCGTCAGGCTGTCGACGCCGCTCGCGTTGATCTTGTCCAGCACGCGGTCGATCTCGGCGGTCGCCCGTGCATCGCGCTCGATGTGAGGCTTGACGCGTTTTCCCGACGACACGGCGCTGCTCCGGCTGACGCGCGGCGGCTGGCTGACGAGCACGCTCGACTCGGCCATACGCCCCTGTCGACCTTCCCGGCGGGTGGCGCGCCAATCCTGGGCTTTCAGACAAAGGAGCGCCATGGCGACGCCGCCCAGGTGCGCCAGGTGTGCCAGCTTGTCGTCGACACCACCGTGCGACAGCACACCTGCCCAGGCGAGCGCCAAGTCAAACGCAACGAGGAAGGTGACCAGCCATTTGGCCGGGATCGGCTCGGGTAGCGGAAAGACGAAGACCTGGTGATTCGGCCAATACCACGCGAAGGCGACTACGACCCCCAGGATCGCGCCGGAGGCACCGATGACCACGCCGACCGGCGCCCACTGCATGAGCAGGAACGACAGGACCGCCCCGCCGAGTCCGCAAAGGAGGTAATAGAGGAAGAAGACCCGGCCGCCCATCCGGTCCTCGACCGAAGCGCCGAACACGAACAACATCAGCATGTTGAACGCCAGGTGCAGCACGTTCTCGTGCAGGAACATGTAGGTGAGAAACGACCAAGGCTGCTCCCAGGCGCGCAGTGGGTCGAATCCCAGCGCCACCCGGAAGCTCGGGGAGGTCAGCAAAGTGCTTTGAACCAGGAAGACGAGCAGGTTGGCGACGAGCAAGCGTCGCACCCATAACGTCAATCCGTACATCCGCTGCGGGCCCATCTGTCCCTCGATCGGTACTAGTTTTTTATCCCCCTCTTGCCGCCTGGTTGTTCCGGGCCAGGCGTGCAATTCGCTCGCACAAATCTGCGAAGGGGATACCCGCCGCCTGCGCAGCCTGGGGAAAGAGGCTCGTGCGGGTCATGCCCGGCAGCGAATTCGCCTCCAAACAGAAGACATCCCCATCGGGGGTGACCCGAAAGTCGACCCGCGAGTAACCGCTGAGCTTCAAGGCGCGGTGCGCCATCAACGCATATTCCTGCAATTGTCGGGCTAGCAGGGTATCGATCTTCGCCGGGAAGGTCTCGTCCGACATCCCCGGCGTGTACTTCGTCTCGTAATCGAACAATTCGTGCTTCGGAACAATCTCCCCTACCGGTAGCGGGACGTCCCCCAATACCCCTACGGTCAACTCTCGCCCCGGAATGAATTGTTCCGCCATTACCTCATCGTCGTAGTGTCCTGCAAGCTTTACCGCATTGTCCAAGTCCTGTGCTTTCTTCACCAGCGTCAATCCGACGGACGAACCCTGCTTGGACGGCTTGACGATGACCGGCCAACCGAGGGCGGTCGTCACATCGTCGGCGGCCACGGGAGCCATGAACCACGCCGGTACGGGCACGCCGGTGGCCCGGAACAGCCGCTTGGCTAGGTCCTTGTCCATCGCCAGGGCGCTGGCAAGGGGCCCACTCCCGGTATAGGGGACGCCGATCACGTCCAATACGGCCTGGAGGGTGCCCCCTTCCAGTGCCCCGCCGTGCACCGCCAGAAACAGCACATCCGCTTCACGGACCGAAGGCAGCTCTGCCAGACCCTCCGACAGCATCTGCTTTTCGCGCGCGGCGAGGGCGTCCACCGCAGGCGGTGTGAGGCCGACGGCGCCGCCAAGCAGCTCACGCTCACTTCGCTCGTCCAGCTGCCCGCCGGCCGTGTCCACGACCTTCACATCGTGCTTGCGGCTGCGGAGCGCTGCTACAATCTGCGATGCGCTCGCGAAAGCCACCGCGCGCTCGGCAGTGGCTCCCCCGGTGAGCACCGTCACACGCATCACCGAATTCCCGCCAGCTGGTGCAGCAGATCATACCGCGTCACGATCCCGACGACCTTGCCGTCACGCCGCACCAACGCCGCGGGCGTGGTGCGCGAGAGGAGGGTCGTGAGCAGCGCGACCGGAGAGTGACTATCGACCACTGGGAAGGGGGCATCCATCACGTCGCGCACGGGGCTGTCCAGGATCTTGGGCTGCCCGATCGCGCGCGCCATCAACGCCTGCTCGGACACCGCGCCGATGCCATCGTCGCCCTCGATCACCGGGAGCTGCGACACGTTGTACGAGGTCATCAGATTGAGCGCCTGGCGCACCGATGCTTCAGGCGCGACGTGAATCAACGGCGGCGACTCGTTGCGCTTCCCGGCGACCAAGCGTCCGACGGTAGGGCGCTCGTCGTCGATGAGCTGATTCTCGCGCAGCCACTCTTCGTTGTAGACCTTCGACAGGTAGCGTTCGCCGGTATCCGCGAGCACCGTCACGACGAGCGCCTTGGGATCATCGAGCCGGCGCGCGACGTCCAACGCGGCGACGACATTCACTCCCGTCGATCCGCCGGCAAAAAGCCCTTCCTCTTTCGCGAGCCGGCGTGCCATCTGCATCGCGTCCTTGTCGCTCACCACCACCCACTCGTCGATCACATCCCAGTGCAGTGAGGTCGGGATCTTGTCGCCGCCGATTCCTTCGACCTTGTACGGCTCGCCTTCACTCATCACATGGGTCTTGGCGTAGTCGGTGTAAATCGATCCCGCCGGATCGCCGGCCACGACGCGAATCTTGGGATTCTTCTGCTTGAGGTAGCGACCCGCGCCGCTGACTGTCCCGCCCGTTCCCGGCGCGCACACGAAGTGCGTCACCGCACCGCTCGTCTGCTCCCAGATCTCCGGCCCCGTGGTCTGATAGTGCACGTGCGGGTTGACCGGGTTGTAATGCTGATCGGCGAAGATCGCGTTCTCGTGGGCTGCGGCGATCGCGCGGCCTTTCATGATGTAGTTGTCCGGGTGATCGGGAGGCACGGCGGTTGGCGTGATGATGACCTCGGCGCCGAGCGCGCGCAGCAGCCGGGCTTTTTCCTGCGACATCTTATCCGGCATCGTGAAGACGCAGCGATAACCCTTCACCGCCGCGGCCAGCGCGAGGCCGACGCCGGTGTTGCCCGATGTTGCCTCGACAATCAAGCCACCCGGCTTGAGCCGGCCGTCTCGCTCTGCGGCCTCGATCATCGCGAGACCGATACGATCCTTCACCGACCCCCCCGGATTGAAGAACTCCGCCTTCGCGTACACCGGCGTCCGGATTCCGCGAGTGACCCGCGTCAGACGAATGAGCGGCGTCCAGCCGATCAGCTCGAGTACGGTCTCATACGGCAGCTCGTGCCGTGGGGCGTGCGCGGAGGGCATCGGCTTAAACGTAGGCGGTCCAATCTATGAACGTCGTCACCGACCGCGATCAAGCCCGGGTGCTAGCTCGGGCGCTTGGCCTCGTCGGCCAGTTTGGCGAGCAGCGACAGCGCTTCGATCGGGGTGAGGGTGTTGGCGTCGACACGGGCCAGTTGCTCGACCACCGGATGCGGCAACGGCGCGAACAATCCGAGCTGGTCCATTGG
>DASZCG010000254.1:0-1754 GCA_035943355.1 Gemmatimonadales bacterium | reverse complement strand
TCGCCGATCGAATCGGGCAGCGCGATCGAGACGCCCCCCATGCCGAGATTGTCGGACGGAAAGAGCTGGAACTGATCGCCCTGCGCGATCGGAATCGTCTTGATCGGGATCAGCTGCGCGGCAGCGGAGGGACTGATGCAACACAACAGCGGAACGGCGAGACAGACGGCCCGGAGGCCGGACGGGTTCATAGAGACCTCGACGGTAAAGGGTCCTCCACAAGGATACCAAGCGATACCCCCGCCGCGTCACGGGTGCCGCACCAAACGTCATATTGCAGCGATGCAACAGTCACGGAACTCAGACACGCCGTGGAGGGTTGATGCAGGCTATGGAAACTCGTGCACTCGGCAGCCAGGGGCTGACCGTATCCGCGTTGGGCTTGGGCTGTATGGGCATGTCCGAGTTCTACGGCGCCCGCAATGACGCTGAATCCATCGCGACGATTCACCGCGCGCTCGACCTGGGTATCACCTTTCTCGACACGGCCGATGTCTATGGCCCGTTCACGAACGAGGTGCTCGTCGGGAAAGCCATCAAGGGCAAGCGCAGCGCGGTCATCCTCGCCACCAAGTTCGGCAACGTGCGCGCGCCGGATGGCAGATTCATCGGCCAGAACGGGCGTCCTGAGTATGTGCACGCCGCCTGCGACGCCTCGCTACAGCGGCTCGGCGTCGACCACATCGACCTGTACTACCAGCATCGCGTGGATCGCGCGGTGCCGATCGAAGACACCGTCGGCGCCATGGCCGATCTGGTCCGTCAGGGGAAAGTGCGCTACCTCGGGCTCTCCGAGGCTGCCGCGCACACCATCCGCCGCGCGCATGGCGTACACCCGATCACCGCGTTGCAGACTGAATACTCGCTCTGGAGCCGCGACGTCGAGGCCGAGATTCTCCCCGCCGTTCGCGAGCTGCGGATCGGATTCGTCGCGTACAGCCCGCTCGGCCGCGGGTTTCTCACCGGTCAGATCCAGCGGCCCGAGGACATCCAGGACGGTGACTGGCGCAAAAACCACCCGCGGTTTCAGGGGGAGAACTTCCAGAAGAACCTCGACCTCGTCACGCGTGTCGCGGCACTCGCCCGCAAGAAGCGGTGCACCCCCGGACAGCTTGCCCTGGCTTGGCTGCTCGCCCAGGGTGACGACATCGTCCCGATTCCCGGCACCAAGCGCCGCACGTATGTCGAAGAAAACGTCGGCGCCCTCAACGTGACGTTGTCGGGCGCCGAGCTTGAGGAGCTGGAGGACGTGGGCAGCGCGGCGGGCGCGCGCTACCCAGAAGGCGGGATGCGGACGGTCAACGGCTAACCCTCCGCGGCCGCTGTGAGCTTGGCGATGTCGAGCTTCTTCATCTTTAGCAAGACCTGCATCACACGGTTCGCTTTCCGGGGATCTTGGAGTTTTTGAAGATCGAGGTGTAGAACTGCGCCCTCCTCCGCCTGGTTATCGAACCAGAGGAACGGGGTGATTTTCTGATTAGGCATGGGGGATCTCCTTGAGCAAATCTTCCAGTCGTTCGTAACCCGCTTCCATCCCCTGCGCCATTCCCGTTTGGAGGGCGGCGTCCCGCGCCTCACGCGACGCGTAGTGGACGGTGGTCGTCACCGTCGATTTGCCCTTCTGCTCGACGATCTCGGTCATGACCAGCGTCTCGCCGCCGGTCCAATCCTCGTCGAACAGCTGCGTTGCCACCATCCGCGCGGGCCGCACGATCTCCGTGAACGTTCCTCCCATGGCCATCCGTTGACCGTCC
>DASZCG010000253.1:0-3246 GCA_035943355.1 Gemmatimonadales bacterium | reverse complement strand
CACACGGGTCTCGAACGATGCGCAGGATTTGTCTTGTCGCCGTACTCGTCGCGTTGGGCAGCCCCTCGGTGGCGGCCCAGCGCGCCGAGAACGACTCCAGTCTTCTCACCGTCGACCGCATTTTCGCCTCGCCCGAGTTCCGCAGCGGAACGTTCGGTCCGCTCGCGTGGCTCAGCGATGGCGTCGGGTACACCACGCTGGAACACCCACCGAGTGGCAAGCCCGGCCGTGACATCGTGCGCTACGACGTCGAGTCCGGATTTCGCACCACACTCGTCGCGGCCTCTCACCTCATTCCGCCCGGCGACACGACGCCGCTCGATATCGAGGACTACACCTGGTCGCGCGACGGGCGGAAGGTGCTGATCTTCACGAATTCGCAGCAGGTCTGGCGCACCAACACGCGCGGCGACTACTGGGTGCTCGATCTCAGCGGCTGGACCCTCAAAAAACTCGGCGGCGATGGGCCGCCGTCGACGCTCATGTTCGCGAAGTTCTCGCCCGACGGCGGCCGCGTCGGCTGGGTGCGCTACGGTGAGAACAACATCTATGTCGAGGACTTGGCCAGCGGGAAAATCACGCAGCTGACCAAGGACGGCTCGCGCACCACGATCAACGGCACGTTCGACTGGGTCTACGAAGAGGAGCTCAGCCTGCAGGACGGCTGGCGCTGGAATCCCGACGGCCAGTCGATCGCCTACTGGCAGCTCGACGCGAGCGGGGTGCGTGACTTCCTTCTGTATGACGTGACGGATTCGCTCTACGCGTACACCACCCCCGTCCAATACCCGAAGGCGGGCCAGACGAACTCGGCGAGCCGCGTGGGTGTCGTGAGCGCGGCGGGCGGAGAGACCCGCTGGATGAACGTGCCGGGCGACCCGCGCAACAATTACATCGCGCGCATGGAGTGGGCGCCGCCCAGCAAGGGCTCGAGCAGCAAAGAGCTGGTCATCCAGCATCTCAATCGGCTGCAGGACACGCTCCAGGTGATGCTGGCGGACGCCCAGAGCGGTCAGGTGCAGACCGTGTTCACCGAACGCGACAGCGCGTGGGTCGAGCAATTCGACCAGTTGCGCTTCCTGAACGGCGGGAAGGACATCCTCTGGCTCTCCGAGCGGAGCGGCTGGAGCCAGCTCTATCTGGTGCCGCGCGGCGGCGGGGGCGGGGGCGGGGGGGGGGCCCCGCGCCCGCTGACGCATGGCGAATTCGACGTGCTCGACGTGCTGCGGGTGGATACGCTCAGTACTTCCATATACTACGTCGCTGCGCCGGACAATCCGACGCAGCGGTATCTGTACCGCATCAACTACGCCAAGCCCGAGCTGGCGCCGCAACGCGTCTCACCCGCCGCGGAGACGGGAACGCACACCTATAACATCTCGCCGAGCGGCGCCTTCGCGGTGCACACGTACTCGCGGTTCGGTGTGCCGCCGGTGGTGACGATCGTCAGCCTGCCCGAGCATCGCGTGGTGCGCACGCTCGTCGACAACGCGCCGCTCAAGGCCAAGGTCGGGAGCCTGCGGCTGGGCACGAGCGACTTCCGGCAAGTGGACATCGGGAGCGGGGTGAAGCTCAACGCGTGGTTTATCAGACCGCCGGGTTTCGACTCGACCACGCGCTATCCGGTGCTCTTCGCTGTGTACGGCGGGCCCGGATCGCAGACCGTCACCGACGCGTGGGGCGGGCAGAACTACCTCTGGTACCAGATGCTCGCGCAGCGCGGCTACATCGTGGCGAGCGTGGACAACCGCGGCACCGGCGCGCGCGGGCGGGCGTGGCGCAAGATCATCTATAAGCAGATGGGCGTGATCGAGACCCGTGACCAGGCGGCCGCGGCGCGCGCCGTGGGCCGGCTGCCCTTCGTCGACTCGACGCGGATCGGGATCTGGGGCTGGAGCTACGGCGGGTTTATGTCGCTGAACGTCATCACGCAGGCGCCCGACGTGTATCGCATGGCCATCGCGGTGGCACCGGTGACGCACTGGAAGTACTACGACACGATCTACACGGAGCGCTACAACGGCCTGCCGCAGGACAACGCGGCGGGGTACGACAAAGGCTCGCCGCTCACGTACGCCAAGAACCTGAAAGGCCGGCTGCTGATCGTGCACGGGTCCGGCGATGACAACGTGCATTTCCAGAACACCGAGGCGATGGTCAACGCGCTGGTGGCGGCGAACCGGCCGTTCTCCCTGATGGTGTATCCGAATCGCACGCACTCGATTTCGGGCGGAGCCACCCGCCAGCATCTGTACACGCTGCTGACCAGGTTCGTCGAAGAGAACCTGCCGGCGAATACCGCGGCGGCAGGAGCGGCGCTGCCCTAGTCACGAGCAATCGAGCAGCGCAAGTCCGTTCAATGGGGTCGTGCATGAAAGGCGACCCCAATGACTTTCTGCCCCTGCCGGTTCAGGCGCTGCCGGTTGCCTTAAGCAACGTCCGGGGCTATATCCGCCCTCGCGTCTTCGAGGCTGCTATGGAACCTTGGCAAGCCGAACTCGCGCGATCGCGGTTCGACGCGGCGTGGGACCTGTTTCTCGATCGTTACCGCCGGCTGATTTTCTCCGCAATCCGCCACTACGCCCAGGACTATGACGACGTAATGGATGTGTTCGCGCACGTGTGTGAGGCGTTACGCGAAGAAGACATGCGGCGCCTCCGCGCGTACCTCCAGCAGCCCGTTCACCGCGCGCGCTTTTCCACCTGGCTCGTCACCGTCGTGCGTCATCTCACCGTCGATTGGTTTCGCCACCGCGACGGCCGGCACCGCCTCTCCGCCGCGGCCACGGCGCTGCCGCCGCTGCGGCGGCGCATTTTCGAGCACGTCTTCCTTCATAAGCGCAGTCATGTCGAGACGTATGAGCTGATGCGGAGCGGAGAGTGCATCGATCTCTCGTTTGGCCAGTTCCTGATCGAGGTCAGCGCCACGTATCGGGCCGTGAGCGACGGACGGCGGGGACGCATCCTGCGCGAGCTGGGTGGGTCGACGCCGCCCATGATGGACGCGGAGGATGAGACCTCGACGGTGAGTGATCGTCGTGAGGAGCTCGAGCATGCTCTCAGCTCACTGAGCGCCGAGGAACGCGTCGCGGTCGAGCTCTATGTGGTGGAAGAGATGCCGGCGGAGGCCGTGGCGAAGGTCATGGGATGGTCGAACGCGAAGGCGGTCTACAACCACGTGTACCGCGCGCTCGACGCGATGCGACAGCGGCTGGAGCTCCATCGATGAGTCTCGATCGCCTGCGC
>DASZCG010000252.1:0-6021 GCA_035943355.1 Gemmatimonadales bacterium | reverse complement strand
CCCCCCGCCCGCTCCCCGTGAGCAGCAACGCGGTGCCGTAGGGGAAATCTCCGGTGGCGACGTACGTCCCCTCGATTTCGTGCGCGACGTGGACGCGACCATCCACGGATGCGAGCTGCACGAAGGCCGCACCCCGCCGCCGCGCGTCGGCGCCCTGCTCTTCCAGAACTGCGTCGCCGACGACCTCCACCGGTCCCTGGGCAAGGCCGATCGCCCATCCCGCGCGCGCGTCATGTGCGCGTCGCAACAAATCGAGGGTATGGGGCAGGTCGAAGGAATCGGTATCGGACAGCCGATCAGGCCGGCCCGACCGGAACGCGAGCCCCAGCAGGAGACCACTCGCGACGCCGAGCAGCGTCCACGCCGTGCCGCGCCACAGGGCTTCGACCAGCAGGCTGCCGGCGAGAACGGCCAGCGCGGGCGCAATCCACGCGCCGCGCTTGAATGTCACGAGTGGTTGATGCGGCTGGCGGCGGCGGCGGCGCCGAAGCCGTTGTCGATATTGACGACGGTGACGCCGGACGCGCAGGAATTCAGCATGGCCAGTAGCGCGGCCAGCCCGCCGAACGAGGCCCCATAGCCCACGCTGGTTGGCACCGCAATGACGGGGACTTTGACAAGCCCGCCCACGACACTGGGCAGTGCGCCCTCCATGCCCGCCACGACGATGATGATCGCTGCGGAGCGCAGCACGTCGGTCTGCGTGAGCAGCCGGTGGATGCCCGCGACGCCGACATCAGTGAGCCGCTCGACGCGATTCTTCAGCGCGCGCGCGCTCACGGCGGCTTCTTCCGCGACCGCCAGGTCGCTCGTACCTGCGGTGCACACCAGCACCGTGCCGCGTCCGGTTGGCGCAGGTTCGGGATCGGGCGGCAGGTACACCGTGCGTCCCAGCGCGTTGACCTCGGCGCGGGGAAAACGTGCCGCGAGGGCGTCGGCCTGCGGCGTGTCCGCGCGCGTCGCGAGGAAGCTCCCGGCGGCATGCTCCAGCCGCTCCGCGATCGCGACGACCTGGCCGACGGTTTTGCCCGGACAGAAAATCACCTCCTGATGCCCCTGGGTGATGGGCCGGAGGTGATCGATCGTCGCGAAGGGGAGCCGCTCGACGTTCACGCCGCCGCCGCAGCGCTCGCTGATCCGAACAGATACTCGCAGAAGATCACTTCGGCCTCCGCCATCGATTCGATGGCAAACAGTCGTTGGCGAAGATCGGACGCGCCCGGTAGGCCTTTTGTGTACCAGCCAAGGTGCTTGCGGAATTCGAGTGCCGTCTTGCGCGTATCACCCTGCAACCGCAGCGCCAGACGCGCGTGATCGAGGGCCACCGCGAAGCGCTCTTGGGGCGTCGGATCGGGCCGCTTGGCGCGACCGGCGAGCAGATCCCGCGCCTGCGCAAAGAGCCACGGGTTCCCGAAGGAGCCACGCGCGATCATGATGCCGGCGCAGCCAGTGTGGCGCTGCATGGCCCGCACGTCTTCCGGCGTCTTGATGTCGCCGTTGCCGATCACGGGAATGTCCAACGCCGCAACGACGTGCGCGATCTCGTCCCAGTCGGCGGCGCCGTGATACATCTGGGTCCGCGTACGGGGGTGCAGCGTCAGCACCCGGGCGCCGGCGTCCTGGCACCGGAGTGCGATCGTCACCGGATCGCGCTGGGCTTCGTCCCAACCGCTGCGGATCTTCACCGTGACGGGCAGATGCGTGGCCTGCCGCACCGCCTCGATGATGCCGCGCACCAGCGTCATGTCCTTCAGACATCCCGATCCGCCGTTGTTGCGCACCACCTGCTTCACGGGACAGCCGAAGTTGATGTCGACGAAATCGGGCTCGAACAGCTCCGTGACCATCCCCGCAGCCTTGGCCATCACCGCCGCGTCCGCCCCATAGATCTGAATGCCTATGGGACGCTCCACAGGCTCGAACCGCATGTCCGCGAGCACGCGCTCGATGCCGAGCGAGATGCCGACGGAGGAGATGAACTCGGACACGACGACGTCGGCCCCGAACCGGCGGCAGATCTGCCGGAAGGGCGACTCTGATACGCCCGCCATGGGAGCGAGGAACAGCGGCACCTCATGCGCGGCCCTGTACGGGAAGTCCATGCGGTGGAACGTAATAGCGCGTTGCGCGCCGAGCAACCAACATTTACCTTTCGCCCGCCGATGCGCCTGCGCGAGTTCTTCTCCGAAGATGCCATCAAGCTCGAGCTCGAGAGCACGTCGAAAGACGCCGTGCTCAAGGAGCTCGTCGGCCTGCTGCAGCTCGACGAAAAAGCTCAGACGCTGTTGTTCAAGATGCTCAAGCGGCGCGAGACCCTCGGCTCGACCGGCATCGGGCTGCAAATTGCCATCCCCCACTGCCGCTCACTGGTCGTCAGCCGGTTGCGATGCGCGTTCGGACGCAGTCAGAACGGGGTCGATTTCAAGGCGATCGACGATAAGCCGGTGCTGTATTTCTTTTTGATCGTCGCACCACCGCTGGAGGTGTCCAACCAATACCTGCCCGTGCTCGGGAAAATAGCGCAGTTTGCCAAGGAGCCCGACGTCACGGCTCGCATGGCGAAACTCACAACCCCCGCTGAGTTCCTGCAGCTCTTGGAAGAGAAGAATATCTAGAAAGAGAAGTGATCAGTTACAACGAGGCTCGCCTTCCCTCGCCGCCGGTGCCAGCGACGTGGATCCTGTAAACACCGCGCACGTCTTGCTCGTCGCGGTGTGACTGACCGTCGCGGTCCAGCCATCGCCAGTCAACGCGATCGTCGGGCCCACGACGCCGGTGGTGGTACGGTAAGCCGCGCCGAGGTTCGTCGTGTATGCGATCGAATCTGCGAAGTAGGCTTCCTCGGCCGTCACCAGGTTGCGCAGATCGGATTTCATCGACGTCAGGTAGGCTTTTTCTTTCGTGTTCGCGAACTTCGGGATCGCAATGGACGCAAGTAGCCCGATGATCACGAGGACGATCAGCAGCTCGATCAGCGTAAACCCGGTACGGCCCATGCGCAGTCGCCCCCTGGCGGAAAAGTGCGGGCGCACACGGAAGATATCCGTCTCACTGAAAGCTGCTACTCCCACGGCACAACAGACTACGGGGGCACCGATCGGGAGAAGCGCGCCGTCGCTTCCCGCGTCACCTCGGCGGCACCCGTCGTATCACCCGCTCCCAGCAAGGCGTCCCGCAAGCCGTCCCAGGCGGGTGGAAGCGCGCTATCCACGGCGATGGCGGCGCGAAGCTGCGTGATGGCCGGCTGCCACAGCTTGGCGTGGATGTAGAAGCGTGCCAGATCGACGCGGGGACCGGCGAGCTCCGGAGCGAAGCCAATCGAGGCGAGCAGCAAACGCTCCCCGCTGCCCCACCGCCCGGCGGCGAACTCATCCTTCCCCTCGAGCCACAGCGTGCGATAGGAGCGGGGTGCATCGCGCCGAAGGGCCTGATAGTGCAGCTCGTCGTCATGCCAGGTCGGTATATGGGCGACGCTACGTACGGCCCCCACCGCGACGACGCTGGCGACCAGAGCGTACCGCAAGCGAGGCGAGCGAATCGCCATAGCACCGCACGCCAGCGCAAACACGGCGCCGAAGGATGCCAGATAGAGCGTACGCTCGGCGACCAGGAATTCGGTCGGGAAAAGGACGTTGCTGATCGGCGAGATCGCGATGACGACCCACGCGAGCCCGATTGCGATGCCGGGGATGGTGCGTCGAGCTCGCCATGCCAGCACACCCAACGCGATCCAGACTAGCAGCCCCAGCACATGCCCAAGGGTGAGGCCCGTCGACACCGTCAGCTCGCCTGGCGAGTAATCGGCGGAGAGGTGCGCCGGGAAGAGGAACAGGCGCCACCATTCCAGGGACAGCCGCACCATGGCCCAGGTGCGCTCGACCAGGCCCAGGTGCTCGAGGCCCACCGCACGCCCGCCCGCGTAGAACGTGCGGATGCCGATGAAGCTGTGAACGACGAAGTACGCCGCGATAACGAGCGTGGCAGCAAGTGCCGGCCGCCATGCCGCCCGCAGGCTTGAGCCGCGGCCGACGAACACAAGCAACACCGCCGCAGGCAGCGTGACCGCAATCTCTTTGGATGTAATCGCCAACGCGGCACCGAGGACGACACCGCCAAGATACGCCTGCCGGCGTTCCGCGCGTAGCGCGCACAACACTGCCACGGCATACCCTGCAGCCGCCATCAGCTCGGCCCGTCCGACGACGTTCGCCACCGCCTCGACGTGAACAGGGTGTACTGCGAACAGCAGCCCGGCGATCAATCCAACGAGAGGTCCCGCCAGCTCACAGGCAAGCAGAGCGAACACGGCGGCGGCGATCGCCGCCCACATCACGTTGATCGCGTGAAACCAGTGGGGACTCGCGGAGATGCGGTAATCGATCGCGAATGACGTGATCACCGCGGGCCGCCACATCACGCCACCGAACGCCGCGGGCCAGTACGGCTCCGTCAACACGGCGCCGATCGATGGGGGATGCTCGAGCACCTGGCGGTGGGCGACGACCCATTGATCGTCCGCGACGAACCCGTTGCGTATCGACGGTGCGGCGACGCCTGCCGCCAGCAGTCCCGCGAAGAGCACAGCCTGCCATCCGCGAATCGTGAGACGTGCCGTCGTGCCGTCGTGCGACGGCTCGCTCACTCCCACTCGATCGTCGCCGGGGGTTTGGAGCTGACGTCGTACGCCACGCGATTCACGCCGCGTACTTCGTTGATGATGCGATTACTGATCCGACCCAGCACGTCATACGGAAACGGAAACCAATCCGCCGTCATCCCGTCGCGACTCGTCACGGCGCGCAATGCCACGACGTTGTCGTAGGTGCGGTCGTCGCCCATGACACCGACGGACTTGATCGGTAGGAGCACGGCAAAGGCCTGCCAGATCTGGTCGTAGAGCCCGGCCGCGCGGATTTCTTCCAGATAAACCGCATCCACGCGCCGCAGCAGATCGAGACGCTCTTCGTTCACCGCCCCCAGTACGCGAATCGCGAGTCCCGGACCGGGGAACGGGTGCCGGCCCACGATCTCGTCCGGCAGGCCGAGCTCGCGACCCACCTGCCGCACTTCATCCTTGAACAGCTCGCGCAGCGGCTCGATGAGCTGCCACGGCAGATCCGGCCGCAAGCCACCGACGTTGTGGTGCGTCTTGATCGTCGCCGAGGGGCCGCCCTTGGGCGACGTGGACTCGATCACATCGGGATAGAGGGTGCCCTGCACCAGGAACTCCACCTTCCCCTCGACGTGCCGGGCGGCGTCCTCGAAGACATCGATAAAGGTGTGACCGATGCGGCGGCGCTTTTCTTCGGGATCCTCGACATCCTTGAGCTCGCGCAGAAACCGGTGTGTCGCGTCCACGACACGCAGGTCCATGCCGAGGTGGGCGCGGAAGGTCTGCTCGACCTGCTCTCGCTCGCCCCGCCGCAGGAGGCCATGGTCGACGAAGACGCAGGTCAGCCGATTCCCGATCGCGCGCTGGACGAGCGCGGCGGCCACGGCGGAGTCGACACCGCCCGACAATCCGCAGATCGCCCGGCCGGCCGGCCCGACCAGCTCCCGAATGCGTGCCACTGCGTGATCGATGAAATGCCCCGGGGTCCAGTCCGGAGTACAGCCGCAAATGGCGAACAAGAAGTTGTGCAGTATCTCCCCGCCGCGCGGCGTATGCGCCACCTCGGGGTGAAACAACACCGCATAGATGGGCTTCTGGTCGTGCTGCATGGCGGCGACCGGTGCATTGGCACTCGTCGCTGTCACCTGGAAGTGCGGCGGCGGCTCCTCGACGCGGTCCCCGTGGCTCGCCCAGACGATAGCGGTGGCGTGCGGCTCGAATCCCGCAAACAGACCCTTATTCTCGCGGATCGCGATTTCGGCGCGGCCGTACTCGTGCTCGCTCGAGGGCACCACCTTGCCTCCCGCGAGCCGGGCGATGAGCTGCATGCCGTAGCAAATGCCCAGAACCGGAGCCCCGAGGTCCAGGATCTTAGGATCGGCGGTTGGCGCGCCTTCATCAAACACGGA
>DASZCG010000251.1:0-52269 GCA_035943355.1 Gemmatimonadales bacterium | reverse complement strand
CCCCCCCCGCGGCTTCCGGTACACGCTCGCCGTGCCAGGGCCGTTCGTTGCGGTGGGACGAAATGATGACCCACTCCCGCCGCAGCGGATGCCAGCGCTGCTCCCAGACCATGCCAGCCTCCGTTTGACAACGCGTCAAAGCGAGCCGAGTATCGCCGGGATGATGCGAAGCGGCAAGGACGCATATCAGCCCCGGCCGGAGCACCACTTCACGTTCGGGCTGTGGACCGTCGGCAATCCCGGACGCGATCCGTTCGGCGAGCCGGTGCGAGCGGCGCTGTCCGCGGTCGCGATTGTCCGCAAGCTCGCCGAGCTCGGCGCCTACGGCGTCAATCTGCACGACAACGATCTCGTGCCCGCCGGAGCCAGTCCCGCCGAGCGCGACCGAATCGTGCGCGAGTTCAAGCAGGTGCTCGCCGACACGGGCATGAAAGTGCCGATGGCCACGACGAATCTCTTCTCGGACCCAGCCTTCCGTGACGGCGCGTTCACGAGTCGCGACTCGCGGGTGCGCAGGTATGCGCTGCAAAAGACGCTGGCGGCGATCGACCTCGGCGTAGAGCTCGGCGCGACGACGTACGTCTGCTGGGGAGGGAGGGAGGGCGTCGAAACCAACGCGGCCAAGGACCCGCGCACCGCGCTCGCGTGGTATCGCGACGCGATCAACTACCTGTGCGAGTACGTGCGGTCACAACGGTATGATTTGCGCTTGGCGCTCGAGGCGAAACCCAACGAGCCCCGGGGCGACATCTTCCTGCCGACCACCGGCCACATGCTGGCCTTCATCTATACGCTCGATCATCCCGACATGGTTGGCGTCAACCCCGAATTCGCGCACGAGCGGATGGCGGGGCTCGACTTTTCCCACGCGGTCGCCCAGGCGCTCGAGGCCGGCAAGCTGTTCCACATCGATCTGAACGGCCAGCAGATCGGACGATTCGACCAGGACCTGCGATTCGGGAGCGACGACCCCAAGGGCGCGTTCTTCCTCGTCAAGCTGCTCGAGGATGCACGCTGGCCCGGCATGCGGCACTTCGATAGCCATGCCTACCGCACCGAGGACGAGGCCGGAGTCTGGGACTTCGCGGCGGGCAGCATGCGCACGTATCTGATCCTGAAAGAGAAGGTCGCGCGGTTCAATGCGGACCCCGAAATCCAGCAACTGCGCGCGGAAGTCGACGACGGTCAGAACGCCCCTGTCGGATTCGACCAACTGCGCGCGCAAGCCTTCGACCTGGCGGCGCTGCGGGCGCGAGGCTACGCCTACGAGCGGCTCGATCAGCTCACGATGGAGCTGCTGCTGGGAGTCCGCTGATTGTTCGTGGGCCTGGACGTCGGTACGAGCGGTGTCAAAGCCATTCTCGTTCAGCCGGACGGTGACGTCGCGGCCTCCGCCACGGCTCCGCTGTCGCTCCACACGCCGCAACCGGGATGGGCGGAACAGGACCCGGAGGACTGGTGGGAGGCGAGTCGCGCGGCGATTCGTGATGTGCTGGCGCAACGCCCTGGCGCGCGGGTTGCCGCCATCGGCATATCCGGTCAGATGCATTCTTCCGTTTTTCTCGACAGGCGCGGCGAGGTCATCCGGCCAGCCCTGCTCTGGTGCGACGGCAGGACGACCGCCGAGTGCGCCGAGATCGTGAAGCGCGCCGGAGGCGAGTCGCAGCTGCGCGAGTGGGTGTGCAACCCCGCTCTCGAAGGGTTCACGTTGCCCAAGGTGCTGTGGCTGCGAAACCATGAGCCGGCGGCGTTCGCGCGCCTGGCCACGGTGCTGCTCGCCAAGGACTTCGTGCGGCTGCGCCTGACCGGTGCCGTCGCGACCGAGCCGTCGGACGCATCCGGCACGCTGCTGTTCGATCCCGCACACCTGCGTTGGAGTCGCGACATGCTGCAGGCCGTCGACCTGCCGCCGTCACTGCTTCCCGATGTGGGAGGCTCGTCCGAGGTCCTCGGCCGTGTCACGGCACAAGCAGCGGGGCTCACGGGGCTCGCGGCCGGCACGCCGGTCGTCGGTGGTGGAGCCGACAATGCCTGCGGCGCGGCGGGCGTCGGCGCGATCTCGCCCGGCGAAGCGGCTGCGAGCTGGGGCACATCGGGTACCGTCCTCGCCCCGACGGCACAGCCGCGTGTCGATCCGCAGCTGCGCGCGCACACATTCTGCCACGTCGCGCCCGGCGTCTGGTATGTGATCGGTGTCGTGCTGTCTGCCGGCGGTGCATTCGCATGGTACCGCGATCAGTGCGCGCGCGATCTCCCGGACGATCAGCGCGACGACTTGTTGGTCAGGGAAGCGGCAACGGTGGCGCCCGGTGCGGACGGCGTCACCTTTCTGCCGTATCTCCAGGGCGAGCGCACGCCGCATCGCGATGCATCGCTGCGGGCTGCGTTCGTCGGACTCAGCCTGGCGCACTCGCGGGCTCACATGACGCGTGCCGTGCTCGAGGGCGTGTGCTTCGCGTTGCGCGACTCGGTGATGATTCTGGAAGATCTCGGCCTGATGCCGAGCACGCTGCTATTGACCGGCGGCGGAGCGAAAAGCGCGTTCATTCGCCAGCTCCAGGCCGACATCTTCGGTGTGCCGGTCACAACCGTGAATCGGGAAGAGGGCGGCGCGTACGGGGCGGCGCTGCTTGCGGCGGTCGGAGCCGGAGCATTTGCGGACTTGCAGACTGCCGTGCAGCGCACATTGACGCGCCAGCCACTCGCGCCCCCAAACCCCAAGAACCAACGAACCTACGACCAAACCTATGACCGCTTTCGAGCACGTCTGGTTGCCGCGCGCGTCTGAGCTCGGTGTCGCGCTCCTTCTGGCCACCTCCCCGATCGTGGCCGCACAGCAGGTTGACACGACGCTGTGGAGCAAGCTGCACTTCCGCTTCGTCGGTCCCGAAGGCAACCGCGCGATCGCCGCGGTCGGCGAGCCCGGCAATCCGCTCGTCGCCTACATCGGCGCCGCGTCGGGCGGGATCTGGAAAACCGAAGATGGCGGCGTGCATTGGCGCGCGGTGTTCGACAGCGAGCCGGCGCAGGCGATTGGCGCGCTCGCCATCGCCCCCACGGCGCACAACCTGCTTTGGGCAGGGACGGGCGAGACGTTCTTCATCCGGTCGATGACGGCGCTGGGCAACGGCGTCTACCGCTCCACCGACGCGGGGCGCAGCTGGCAGCACATGGGACTCGATTCCACCGGACGCATCGCCCGCATCGTGATTAGTCCCGCGAATCCCGACGTGGTGCTCGTCTGCGCGCTCGGACGCGCCTACGGCCCGGCACAGCAACGCGGGGTGTACCGCACCGCGGACGGCGGGAAGACCTGGAGTCGCGTGCTGTTCGTGGACCCGAACACCGGCTGCTCGGATCTCGCCATCGATCCCGGCGATCCCAACACCCTGTTCGCCGGAATGTGGCAGTTCGAGGTAAAGACCTGGCACCTGCAAAGCGGTGGGCCGGGGAGCGGGCTGTGGGCCTCACACGACGGCGGCGTCACGTGGACGCGCCTGGTGGGGCGCGGGCTCCCCGACGCGAAGCACGTCATTGGCAAGGTCGCCGTGGCGGTCGCTCAGTCCAACCCCAATACCATTTACGCGCTCATCGAAGACCGCGACCCGACGCTCTATCGCAGCGACGATCGCGGTAACAATTGGCGTGTCGTCTCCCGCAATCACGACATGGCCGAGCGCGCGCCGTACTACGTGCGCTTTGCCGTCGCGCCGGACGATGAGGAACGGCTCTATTTCGTGTCGGTGCGATTCACCATGTCGCGTGACGGCGGTCAGTCGCTCAACCGTGTGCCGTTCTCTGCGGGCGGCGATAACCATGACATCTGGATCGATCCGGTGAACCCGGACCGGATGATGATCGCGCACGATGGCGGTGCGAGCCTCACCGTCACGGGCGGCAAGAGCTGGACCCGCATCGTACTCCCGATCGCCCAGATGTACCATGTCCACACCGACACGCGCGTTCCGTACAACCTCTACGGCAATCGTCAGGACGGCTCATCCTACCGCATGCCGAGCCGCAGCGTCGGCGGCGGGATCAGCGAGGGCCAGTGGGGTCACGTCGGCGGGTGTGAGAGCGGCTTTGCCATCCCCGACACCGTGGACAACGCGACCGTGTGGTCAGGATGCTACGACGGCGGGCTCGAGGTCTACGACGTGCGGACCGATCACGCCCGCAACGTGCGCGTCTGGCCAGAAGCGGCATACGGCTGGCGGCCCGCCGATCTCAAGTACCGCTGGAATTGGACCTTCCCCATCGCCATCTCGCCGCACGACCACACGAAGGTCTACGTCGGCAGTCAGGTCGTGCACATGTCGCACGACGGTGGCGCCACCTGGCAGGTGATCAGCCCTGATCTCACCCGCAACGATACCACGCACCAGCAAAGCTCGGGCGGCGTTTCGACCGATAATTTGATGACGTTCGACGGCGCGACGCTGTTCGCGCTCGCCGAGTCACCCGTAAAGGCGGGCGTGCTCTGGGCGGGATCCAACGACGGGCTCGTGCACGTGTCGATCGATGGCGGCGCTCACTGGACGAACGTCGCCGGCTCCATCCCCAAGCTGTCTCCCTGGGCGAAGATCGTGAATATCGAGCCATCGCATTTCGACGCGGGTACCGCGTACCTCGCGGCTGACCTCCACGAGCTCGATGACCTCGATCCCTACATTTACAAGACCACCGACTACGGGAAAAGTTGGAAGCTGATCTCGGCGACGTTCCCACGCTCGCCGCTCTCGTTCGTGCATGTCGTGCGCGAGGATCCGGTGCGGCGCGGCCTGCTCTTCGCGGGGACGGACAATGGCCTCTATGTCACGCTGAACGATGGGGCCAACTGGCTGCCGCTCCAGATCAACCTGCCCCATGCGCCCGTTGCGTGGCTCACGGTGCAGCCGCATTTCCACGATCTCGTCGTGGCGACGTATGGCCGCGGCTTCTACATCCTCGATGATATATCGCCGCTCGAGCAGCTCGACGCGGCGACGCTGTCGGGCAAGGTGAACGTGTTCGTGCCACCGCCTGCCTACCGGCTGCGCGACAAGCAGGGAGTTACGAGCGCCCCCAACAGCGCGATCCAGGCGGAGAACGCGGCGCCGGGTGTGCCGCTCACCTATTACATCTCCCCCGCGCTGGCGGATACGACGCCAGCTCCGGTCGTCGCGTCGAGTGCCCCGGGTTCACCCAACTCCTCGGGTGTCTGCTTCGCGCCGGCGACACCGGCCCCGCCAGCGAGCGGAGGCTTGGGCGTGCCCGGCGACAGCACGCGCCGGCCTAAGCCGGCGCGACTCGTGATTCTCGACGCGCAGGGCGACACCGTGCGGGTCCTGCAGGGTGAGCGCAAAGTGGGGTTGAACCGCGTCTGCTGGGACCTCCGCTTCTCCGCGCCGACCACGCCCAAGCTGCGGACACCGCCTCCGGGCAAGACGTTCGTGCGCACCGGCGGTGATGGGACGCGCCCGCTCGTGACCTGGGACCTCGACCTCTCGCTGCGCGGCCCGCTTGTCTTGCCCGGGACCTACACGGTCCGCGTGCTGGTGGGGGACTTGCAGGACACGACCGCGGCTCCCGTGACGGCGACGCAGTCGGTCATCGTGCTCAAGGATCCCAATACGGCGGGCACGGACGCCGACGTGCAGGCGCAGGGAAAGCTCGCGCGCACGATTCGCGCGGAGCAGGACAGCGTGGCCCGCATGATCAACCGGCTCGAATGGGTGCGCAAGCAGGTGCGCGATCTGGCGGCGCAACTCCGCGACTCCGCGCTGGTGCGCGACTCGGGAGCCAAGCGCATCGCCGGTCTCGCAGACTCGCTCGACCGGCGCATCGTGCGTGTCGAAGGCGCGCTGTTCGACGTCAATCTGACCGGCGCGCGCGAGGATGCATTCCGCAACCCCATGCAGCTCTACGGGCGCCTCGCCGCCCTGCTATCGGACGTGGCGGAGAACGGCGCGGACTTCGCGCCCACCACGCAGCAAATCGCTGTGCACGATGCGCTCACCCAGCGCTTGGCCGACGTCACGACCCGCTTTGCGGACCTCATGACCAAGGCTGTTCCGGAGTTCGCCGCCGAGTTACGGCGGACGCCGCTACGGGACGTCGTTGGGAGTGGGGCGCCATAATTTTGGATTCGTTGATCTTCCGGATGGCGGCGGGGATCTTCTCACCAGGATGTCTGCTATTCTGTCTCTCGATGTAATCGATGGCAGCCTGCAGCAGCTTGGGGCTCACGCTAGTCACTGAATACTCTCTATTCCATCGGAGTCCCAGTTTGTTATCGGGCTGACGGCTGGCGGCGTAACTGCTTCCTCCTTTCAGCAGCTGAACCAACCTGGACACATCGATACGGGGACCGGATTGCAGCAGGAGATGGACATGCGTTCGAAGGAATGCCAGGGCAATTATCGTCACGCGCTCTTGTATCGCGGTCCGCCGGAAGAAGCCATCGAGGAAAGTGCGTGTGAGCTGATCGATCATCGGCATGCGTCGATACGTTGACCACGTCATGTGAAAATAGATTCGATGTGCGGCCACAGACAGTATAGTGGCCACGGGGAATCAACGAGAACTCAACGTGGAGCGATGTATTTGATGTTCCCACTCTGAAGAGTGGGCCCATCAGGGCACTGCGCTTAAGCGCAGTGGTTTACTGGGCTCACTCTTTAGAGTGGGAACTCTCGGATTTGGACTCACACTAATTTCCAATAGACTGCATATCGCTCATCAAAAATCGTATGGAACGGCACGAGCGTGACGTCGTGCGTCTGGCCCCTAGTGCGAAATTCGAGTGCTCGCTGCGACACCCGCTCGACCCACGCGCTGGGCTCCGACCCCTGCGTCCGCAGCTCGGGTGCCGCAATCGGCTTCTGTTTGTACTCAGGCACCGTGCGCGGCTTGGTCGGCTCGGCGCGCAACACCTCGGGCGTCAGTCCATCAGTCCCTAACCGTCCGACCAACACCAGCGGGCCAAACATGACTGCCGCGAGCGTCGGATCGTCCGGCATCGCGTGCAGGTGCAGGCTCATCGGGAGCTTCACCACGACCGTGTCGCCGTTGCGCCAGGTGCGATCGAGCACGAAGTAGCCGCCCGGCGCAGCGAAGCCGTCCAGGGTTCGGCCATTGAGTGCGGCGCTGCCGCCGGCCGTTGCCCAATACGGCACGCGGATGCGCAGTGCGCAACGGACCGGCTTCGCCACCTGGATGCGGAGTGTGGTTCCTTCTTCCTCCGGAAACCTGGTGTCCTGCACAAGGCGAATGCCGCGCTCACTCCAGTTCAGTTCTGACGCGATGAAGAGATTCACGTACACCCCCGCGTCGTCGTGGAAGTAGATAGAGTCGCCGAGCTGCGAGAACGATTCGCTCATGGTACCGGTACAGCACCAATAATCCTGGCCCGGCGTCCCGAACAGCTTCCACAGGCCGGCGGCGAGGTTCACGTAGTACAGTTTCTCGCCGTCACGCGGATGCTGGCTGCCGAGGATGCCGTTGAACAGCGCTCGCTCGTAGTAGTCGGCGCAGGCAGGGTCCGCCGTCCAGCCAAAGATGTGGCGGGTCAGCTTCAACATGTTGTAGGTGGTGCAGTCTTCCTGCGTGTAGCCTGACAGCTCGGTCGAGAGGATCCCGGGCTCGGTCTCCCAGCCCTCCCCGTTCGACGTGCCGCCCGTGCAATACGCGCGCTGCGTCGTGACTTCGCGCCAGAAATACTCGGCGATCCTGCGGTAGCGGTGGTCCCCCGTCAGCTCGTAGCGGCGCGCGGCGCCGACGACTTTGGGGATGTTCGTATTCGCGTGTAGCCCTTTCAGCTCGTCGCGACCCTGCGCGAGCGGCGCGAAGAAGCGCTCATGGTCAAACCGGTGTGCCAGCTCGCGGTAGTTGTCACGACCGGTCACGGCCGCGAGGTTGTACAGCATCTCGTTCATGCCGCCGTACTCGCGCTCGAGCACGCGCGCCATGTGCTCGTCGCCCAGCGGCTGCGCCCAGCGTCCCGTCCAGCGGGCCATGCCTTGCAGCACATCGAGCGCCTGCGCATTGCCGGTGAGTGTATGCATGTCGAGCAGGCCGGCCATGATCTTGTGGAGCGTGTAAAACGGGGCCCACACCGGCTTGCCGTCGCGCAGCCGGTCGAAGAACTCCTCCGGAAACGCGCTGACGTAGCCATTGCCGATCCGTTGCTGGCACGTGGCCAGTTCGGCGACCAGCCTGTCGCCGCGTGCTTTAAGGTCGGGGTCGCCCAGGCTTTGCGACATCTTGGCGAGCGCCGAGAGGTAGTGGCCCAGGTAGTGCCCGCGCAGCTCGTTCACCGGCGCCTCCCAGCCGCCGAGTGGCTCGGCGGTTGACGGCAGACCGGCCGTGAGGCGGAACATGTGCAGCAGGCGGTTTTCGTCCTGCGCCAGGAGAAAGCGGCGATTCACTTCGAGCGCATCGAGGAACGGTCCGGGACGGAGTCGCACGCGATTGAGATCGAACGGGCGGGCGAGCACCGCCGGCGTTGTATCCGGGACCGGCACCCGCACCCCTGCCAGCCCTGCCGCTGCCACCACAGAGGAGAGAAACTCACGGCGCTTCATGGGGTCCCCCACGCTTTCGCCTGCGCAATCAGCGCAGCCATTTGATCGCGGTACTTGGTGAACGTGTCGTCAACGATGTTCAGCGTTGGAATGAGTCCCTCGCGTTTGGTCAGCGACAGGGTCGTCGCGTCCCAGCGGCTGAACCCCGACTCATGCACGCCCGACGAGCCGCGCCCGGGCGCGGGATGCGAGAGATGCGAGAAGAAGCGGGCGTACGGGACGTAGTACTGTGAGTACGAGGCGTGATACAGCGGAATGAACTCGAGCAGCGCGTCGTAAAGAAATTCGCCGCAGCAGAGCACGCGCGGATAGCGGGTTCGTAATTCCGTGATGAGCCCTCGCGCGCCCTCGTGCATGTCGGCTTTCGTGTTGTTGACCCAGCCGCCGATGATGTCCAGGAAATACGCGTCCACGCCGAAGCGGTCAATGACGTCGGCGATGCGAGTGGTGAGCCAGCGGCGCCATGATGCGACGCCCAGGTTCATGTAGACGCCGAAGCCTTCCTGATGGCGATCGTTATCCCAGTCCACCCAGTTCAAGCTGAACGGGTCGCCATCGATGCGCGCCGTCGCGGCGTCGCCGAAAGTTGCGAAATTCGCGAGCTTGCGGTTGGACGCGTTCGCCCCGAACATCGGCATGATGCGGAATCCCAGCCGTTGCCCTTCCTTCACGAGACGCTGAAAGCCGGCCTCGCCGCCCATACGGGGCGCCGCTTGATACGTTGGGTAATCCCAGTAATAGCGCCCGTCCCACGCGGAGATGAATGCGAGCACACGCTCGGCCGGGATCTGCGTCGCAATCCAGCGCAGGATCTCGAGCATCCGCGCGTAGTCGTTGAAGATGTAACCGGTGAAGTGCATGCCGTGCAGCGTCACGACAAGCTCGGTGCGGCGCAGCCAGTCCGGTACGTCGCTGCGCGTTTCCCAGCGGGGAAAGTGATACGCGCGCTCGAGGTGCGCGTAATGGGGGGCGACCGCGGCGTCGAGCGATGACGCGCGGCCGATGCGCCACGTCGGCACCTGAACCGTGCGCCGATCCATCCAGCCTTCCACCTCGTGCACCAGCTCGACGCGATAGCCCTGCTCGCCTGGCTGGAAGTAGAACCGCTTGGTGCGCACGCGATCATCGAGTGACGAGAGAGCGAGGAACTCGTTTTCAGTCCGCTGGACGACGGTGAGCGGCGTGCCCATCCCCCATGCTGTGTTGTCTCCGAACAGATCGCCACCACCGAACGGATAGCCCCAGAGGACTTCGTCGTCTTTCGGATCGAACGGCTCGCCGCCACCCGATGAGAGTTTGCCGCGCGGAATGCCGCGCACAACGACCGTCACCGCCTTGATCGGCTGATCCATTTCGGCGCTGACGTCGCACAGCACCGCATCGCCATCCTTGCGCAGCCGCGCGTCCACACGCCCCGCCGCGGGCACCTGGCCACCTGCCGACGTGAGACGTGCCGACGTGAGGGCTAGCGTGTCGCCGGTTCCCTGGGCAGTCATGGCGCTCGCATCGAGCGCGTACGTGTTTTCACGCGTGAACACGAGAACGCCGAACCGCAGCCCTGCGAATTCGATCGATGGCTCTGGGAAGTCGAAGCTGAACTTCATGAACGCCCGGCCGCGGGGCGGAATGAAGACTTCGCTCGTGGACGTGAGTGGGAGAATTGCGGGAGCCGGGAGCCAGGAGTCGGGAGCTGGGGGGAGCAAGGATCCCGCTCCGACCGCACCCATCGCCTTCAGCCATTCACGGCGTGAGATCGGATCGATCATATGGCCTTTCTTGACAAGGGGTGGCTGACGTGTAGTCTCGCTGCGCGATGGGAGGTTTGGAAAGGATCGTTCCCGCTGTCGTCTTGACGACGCTGGCTGCCGCGCTCGCCGCGCAGACTCCCGATTATCAGAATACCGACTTGCCGTTCGAGCGGCGCGCGGCCGATCTCGTGTCGCGCATGACGCTCCAAGAGAAGGTATCGCAGATGCAGGACGTCGCGCCGGCGATCGACCGGCTCGGGATCCCCGCCTACAACTGGTGGAACGAAGCGCTGCACGGCGTTGCGCGCGCGGGGCTCGCGACGTCCTTTCCGCAGGCGATCGGCCTTGCCGCGACCTGGGACGACTCTCTGATCTTCCGGATGGCGTCAGTCATCTCGGATGAGGCCCGCGCCAAGCATCACGAATACGCACGGCAAGGCGCCCGCCAGCGTTATCAAGGGCTCACCTTCTGGTCGCCCAACATCAATCTGTTCCGGGATCCGCGCTGGGGTCGTGGCCAGGAAACGTACGGCGAAGACCCCTTTCTCACCGGGCGGCTCGCCGTGCAGTTCATCCGCGGCATGCAAGGTGACGATCCCAAGTACCTGAAAACCGTGGCAACGGTGAAACATTTCGCCGTGCATTCGGGACCCGAGCCCGCTCGACACACCTTCGATGCCGTGGTGAGCGAGCGCGATCTGCGGGAGAGCTACCTGCCGCACTTCGAGGCCGGGATCCGCGAGGGCGGCGCCTATTCACTGATGTGCGCCTATAACCGTGTACTCGGCAGTCCCGCATGCGGCAGCGATCTCCTGCTCACGAGCATCCTGCGTGGCGAGTGGGGCTTCTCGGGCTATGTGGTGTCCGACTGCGGCGCGATCAACGACATCTACGAGCGCCACAAGGTCGCCCCCACCGCCGCCGCCGCTGCAGCGCTCGCCGTGAAGACGGGAACAGATCTCGAGTGCGGCCGGGTGTACGCGAGTCTGCTCGACGCGGTGAAGCAGGGACTCATCACCGAACAGGCGATCGACACTGCCGTCACGCGGCTGTTCCTCGCCCGCTTCCGGCTCGGCATGTTCGATCCACCGGACCGAGTCCGCTGGGCGCAGATCCCCTTCAGCGTGCTCGACCAGCCGGCCCACCGCGCGCTCGCGCGCCAGGTCGCACGCGAGTCGATCGTGCTGCTCAAGAACTCGGCGAACCTGCTGCCCCTCAAGCGCGACGTCGGTACGATCGCGCTCATCGGCCCGAACGCCGACCAATGGCGTATGCTGCTCGGCAACTACAACGGGATTCCCGCCGATCCGGTCACGCCGCTCCGGGGCGTCCGCGAGGCCGTCTCGCCCCGCACGCGGGTGCTCTACGCGCTCGGCTCGGATCTCGCCGTCGGTTTTCCGGTGCTGGCGCCCGTTCCCGCCCAGGTCTTGTCACCCGCGCACGGAAGGGGGGGCCGCGGTCTCGACGTAGCCTATTTCTCCAGCCGCGCGATGACGGGCGCGCCGCTGTTCACTGGTACGGATTCCACCCTCGACGCGAACTGGGGCGAGAAGGCGCCGCGCGGCGACATGAACGTGGATGACTTCGGCGTGCGCTGGACGGCCACCCTGCAGCCGCAACACACCGGCACGTATAGGCTCGCGCTGGTCGGCACGGTCAAGTTCCAGCTGTACGTGGACGACAGCCTGCTGGTGCAATCGGTGTATCCGACGCATGACGGCGAGTTCCCGGACCCGCGCTTCGCTCAGAGCGAGCCACTGCGATTGGAGGCGGGTCGGCGCTACCACCTGCGCGTGGACGGGGAGGAATCGTATGGCGAGGCCGAGCTGCAGCTGCTCTGGGCCACGCCAGCGGAAGCGCTCGAGTCCGAGGCGGTCGAGATCGCGCGGCGCGCCGATGTTGTCGTGCTCTGCCTCGGTCTCACGGCGCGACTCGAGGGCGAAGAAATGCGCGTCGCGATCGACGGCTTTGCGGGCGGCGACCGCACGCGAATCGACCTCCCCGCTCCGCAAGAACACCTGCTCGAGCACATCGCGGCCCTCGGCAAACCCACCGTGCTGGTGCTGATGAGCGGAAGCGCGTTGGCGGTGCCGTGGGCGCAGGAGCACGTGCCTGCGATCCTCGAGGCATGGTATCCGGGGCAGGCGGGCGGCAGCGCGATCGCCGATGTCCTGTTCGGCGACTACAATCCGGCCGGCCGCCTGCCGGTCACGTTCTACCGCGACGTCGCCGATCTGCCGCCGTTCGAGGACTACGGCATGGCGGGGCGCACGTACCGCTTCTTCGAAGGGAAACCCCTCTATCCGTTCGGGTACGGCCTGAGCTACACGCGGTTCCGCTACGATCGTCTGCGGGTCAGCTCCGATACCCTGCGCGGCGCCGACACGCTGACGGTGTCCGTGGACGTGACGAATACCGGCATGCGCAGCGGCGACGAAGTCGTGCAGCTGTACGTGGCGTATCCGGACTCACGCGTTCCCCGACCGCGGCGGGACCTGCGCGGCTTCGGCCGGGTGACGCTCAGTCCCGGCGAAACGCGCACGATCGCCTTCCCGCTGTCGGCGTCAGCGCTGCGGTATTGGGATCCGGAGGTGCATCACTGGACCGTGGAGAACGGTCCCGTCGTAGTCGAGATCGGCACCTCCTCGGCGGACATCAGGCTCGAGCGCACACTCACCGTCTCGACGAGGCGCTGACTCAGCTCACCGGGTGATGCTCGGGATTCCACCGCAGGATTGCGTCTTCGACGCCTTTCAGGTGTGCGCGCATGCGCTTGACCGCCAGGGCTGCATCGCGTCGCTCGAGAGCATCGAGGATGGCCAGATGACCCTCATGATCGCGCTCGCGCGAGCCGAAGATGTCCAGGATCAGCCGCTGCTCTTCGGTGAACAAATCGCGCAGCACGTCGAGCAGCTGCACGAGCACGGCGTTCCCGGACGCCTGTGCGATTTGTCGGTGGAACGACATGTTCACGCGGTTCAGGACCTCGCCGTTCTCGAGGTTCTGTGCGGCCGTGAGGAGCAGCCGCCGCATCTCTTTCCTGTGAGTGGCCGTCGCGTTCCGGACCGCATCCGCCACTGACTGCGCCTCGAGCGCCATTCGAGCGCGAATGAGGTCCAGCAGCAGTTTCTTGGTCACCGTGCCGGGGTAGTCCGGGCTCGCGAGCACGAGGACGTCATCGCTGCGGTTCACGTACACGCCGGAGCCGTGGCGAATTCCCACGACCCCGATGGTCTCGAGCTTTTTCAGCGCCTCGCGCACCGTCGGATGCCCCACGCCAAATCGCTTCGCCATCTCCATGATGGCGGGCAGCCGGTCGCCGACGTGATAGTGCCCCCGCTGGATCATGCCTCTGATCCGGCGCGCCAGACGATCCGACAGGCTCTGTTTCTGTTCAGGCGCGAACGCCGCGTGTGCCGCTGTGCTACCATTTGATCGCCGAGCCATCTTCACCCTCCTGGCGCTCACGTGTTGCACCCTAATGAAGCGGGGCAACCCGGATCACCGCATCGAACGCCGGCTTGGGACGGTGCTGTCGATCGAACAGCAATGGATAGTTCATCCGTCCCCGCACAGGCCAATTATTGAGCCACGAGTCCCCGTCTGACACCCCCCAAAAGGTCACCCTGTCGATGTCCTTGGCATGCTGCAGATACACGGTGAACAGGTCGGCGTAGCGGCGTGCCAGTGCCTGTTGCACCGAGTCCGGCAGTCCGTTGCGGTAGGGGTCCGGGTCCGGGGTCACGGGTTGATCGGGAGGCGGCAGCACGTCGATGTCGAGCTCTGTGATCATTACCTTCACGCCGAGCGCCGCGAAGGCCGTGATCGTCGAGTCCTCCTGAGCCGGCGTGGGCCAATCGAGCCGGTTATGACCTTGCAGTCCGACGCCCGTCACCGGCACGCCCTCGGTTCGTAGCCGTCGTATCAGGTCTAGTGCGCCGCGCCGCTTGGCGGCATTCTCGAGTGAGTAGTCGTTGTAGTAGAGCTCCGCGTCGGGATCGGCATCGTGAGCGAACCGGTACGCCTGCGCCAGGTAATCGTCGCCGATGATCGTCAGCCACGGCGTCTGTCGGAGGGTGCCGTCCTCGTTGAGTGCTTCGTTGACGACGTCCCAGCCTCGAATCCGGCCTCGATATCGTCCCACGACGGTCGTAATGTGGTCGCGCAAGCGCGCGAGCAACGTGTCGCGCGATACCGGCCGGCCGCTCGAATCCTGAAACACCCAGCTCGGAGTTTGTTTGTGCCAGACGAGCGTGTGCCCGATGATGAACATCCCGTTCCGTTCGCCGAACGCGACGTACTCGTCGGGGGCGGTGAAGTCATAGGTGCCCGGAAGCGGATGCACCAACGCCCACTTGAGCACGTTTTCGGAAGTCGTCGCGTTGAACTGGGCTCGGACCAGCCTGGCACCCAGTGAATCGCGACCGGAGAACTGCGCCGCGTTGAGCGCCGCCCCGACCAGAAAGGCGCCGTCGAAGGCACCGCGCAGCGTGTGTGGCTGTGCGCAGGCGGCGAGCGCGAGCAGGCTAAGGAGCCTCGACGACATCCAGAGGCACGCTGCGAAGGTCCACGGAATTGCCGCCCACCATGATGTCGAACTGCCCTGGCTCCACAACTCGCTTCATGTCGGCGCCATGGTAAGCGAGCTCGTCCGGGCCGATATCGAACGTGATCGTGCGCGTCTCTCCCGGCTGCAGCGTTACGCGCCGAAACCCGCGCAGCTGCTTGACCGGTTGCGTCGCGAAGCTCACCACGTCGCGGATGTAGAGCTGCACGACTTCGTCTCCTGCCCGGGTCCCTGTGTTTGTCACGTCCACAGAGACGGTCGTACGCTCATTCGGACGGATGCGAGCCGCTGCGACGCGCAAGTTCGCGTACGCGAATGTCGTATACGACAGGCCAAACCCGAATGGAAACAGCGGCCGCGTGGTGTCGAACACGTATCCCCGCCGCGCGGAGGGCTTGGCATTGTAGAACACCGGCAGCTGCCCCACGTGACGCGCCACGGTGAGGGGTAGCTTGCCGCCGGGATTCACGTCGCCGAACAACGCCCCGGCGACGGCCGTGCCCGTCTCCTGCCCGAGATACCATCCATCCAGGATCGCGGGGACGCGATCGACGAGGTTGGGGATCGAGAGTGGACGCCCATGGATGAGCACGAGGATCGTGCGCGTGCCCGTGGCGAGTACCGCGCGCACCAGCTCCTCTTGGTCGCCTGGAAGCCCGAGGGTCGCGCGGTCGCCGAGATGGTTGGTCGCATATGCCTCGCGACTGGTCATCTCGTTGTCGCCCACAACGACGATCGCCACTTCGCTGCGACGGGCGAGCGCCACGGCAGCGGCACGACGCCGCGCATTCGACCCGGTGTCTGGCACGACGACGCGATCGGAGCCCTCCCGTTCATGGGAACGGGTCCCACCGAGGTGCGGCTGAGGGTCTCGGGTGAAAGTGGAGTCTTCGGTGATGCGCGTCCCTTCCGCGTACTCGACGGTCGCCCGGCTGCCCAGCCGCGCGCGGATGCCATCGACGATACTGACCACATGGCGCGGCGTTCCCGAGTACTCGCCCAACAGCGTTTCGGCCGCGTGCGGTCCGATTACCGCGACGCGCGACAACCGCTCGGCGGAAAGTGGGAGCGTTCCCCGATCGTTCTTGAGCAGGATGATCGCCTGGCGGGCGGCGTCGAGCGCCAGAGCCCGGGTCGCCTCCGCGCCCGAGATCCGGTCGGCGCTGTCCGGATCGACGAACGGGCTCTCGAACAAGCCGAGCTCGAACTTGGGGCGCAGCAGCCGTCGCACGACGCTATCGATGGAGGCCTCCGCGACGCGACCCGCTCGCACCTGGTCGACCAGCGTGCCGTACGCCTGGACATCGGGGAGCTCGACATCCACGCCGGCGGCGAGTGCCCGGCGCGCCGCTTCTGCGCGATCGGCCACGACGTGATGCACATCGGCGAGCTGGGCGATGGCGAACCAGTCGGACACGATCACGCCGTCGAACCCCCACTCGCCGCGCAGTACGTCGTGCAATAGCCACCGATTTGCGTGCGATGGGATGCCGTCCACCTCGTTGTAGGACGGCATCACGCTTCGCGCCCCTCCTTCCTTAATAGTGACTTCAAAGGGGTAGAGGAACACGTCCCGCAGCGTGCGTTCTCCGTAGGGTGCCGGGCCGACATTCGTTCCCGACTCGGGTTGGCCATGCCCGGCCATATGCTTGAGGGTCGCGAATACGTGCGTGGGTCCGATCTTCGTGTCGCGACCCCCCCCCTGGAACCCACGCACCGCCGCGACACCCATGCGGGCCGCGAGGTACGGGTCCTCCCCGTAGGTCTCCTCGATCCGTCCCCAACGGGGATCGCGCGCGACGTCGACCACGGGAGCGAGCACCTGATGCACGCCCCGCGCGCGCGCCTCCGCCGCGGCCGCGGTGAACACTCGCTCTACCAGCTCCGGGTTCCAGGTGCTCGCCAATGCGATCGCCTGCGGGAAGCTGGTCGCCTGCTCTCCTTCGAGCCCGTGCAGGGCTTCCTCGTGGAACATCACGGGAATACCGAGACGCGTGTGCTCCTTCACCCAGCGCTGGATGGCGTTGTTGTACTCCGCTTCCGCTCTCGCGCTGTGGCGCTCGCCGGGTCGTTCGATGCGTCCCACGCCGATGCGAAACCAGTCCGGTGGGTGTGAGGGATCGAACCGGCCGGCGGAGTCGGTGATGGCGCGCTTCGCCTGCCACAGACACAGCATCTGCCCGATCTTTTCTTCGAGCGTCATCCGGCCGAGCAGGTCGTCGATGCGGCGCTCGACGGGGAGGGTCGGATCCAAGTAGGGAAGCCGGGCCTGCGTGACTTGGGCGGACGCCGTTCCTGCGAACAGTGCCAGGCCGAGGAGGGTCATGTCATATTTACTCGTCATGCGTTTGCCTCTCCGTCTTCTTCCCGCTGCCTTCCTGATCGCCTCACTCGGCTGTCATGTGCAGCAGATCGCTCCCCTTGATCCCGAGCGGCTCAGCCAGGAGGAGATGCTCAGGGAGCACTTCACGAACGTCTACGACGCGGTCGCTTCGCTGCGCTCCGCCTGGCTCACCGTCAGGGGTACGGACAGCTTCCAGCAGCCCTCGCAGGTCTGGGTCTACTACGACGCGAACCGTCTCGGCGGCGTGGACGAGATGCGTTCCATAAGCGTGAATTCGGTGGTCTCGATCCGGCATTACAACGGAGTGGACGCGACGATGCGCTGGGGGGTTGGCCACAACGCCGGAGCGATCCAGATCCTGTCCCACCGATAGCCGTCAGCGAAGCTCCAGCACCACCACGGACTTCGGCGGTAATTCCAGGCTCAGCATGGCGCCGGAAAGCCGGGCGCCAGTGAACGTCTTGGGTTGCACGGCCGCAGGCTGCTCGAACGTGTTGTGCGCCTGCATCGTCGGCGCCGTCAGCACACGTCCCGAGACAGCGGAGACCTTGACGCCGCGGATGTCGGCCTGGACGGTACGCGGCTTGTTCGGGTCGACGTTGACGAGGGTGATATGGATCGCCCCGGCCTTGTCCTTCGAGGCGGAGGCGCTCACGGCCTGGACGGAATCCCCCCCGAAGCTGTAGCTGTCGGACCGGATGTACAGGGGCAGCAGCGTGGCGTCCTGGTGCACTTTGTACATGTCGAAGACCCAATACGTCGGGGTGAGGATCATCTGATCCCCCTGGGTCAGAATCATGGACTGCAGCACGTTCACCGTCTGCGCGATGTTCGCCATCCGCACGCGCTCGGCGTGCTGGTTGAAGATGTTCAGGTGCAGCCCGGCCACCACGGCGTCACGGAGTGCGTTCTGCTGATAGAGGAACCCCGGCTGCGCCCCCGGCTCCGGGTCATGCCACATCCCCCATTCGCCGACGATGAGCCAGACCCGGCGGGCAGGGTCGTAGCGGTCCATGATGGTGGAATGGCGCGTAATCAGGGTGTCCATGCGGAGCGCCTTCTGCACCGCCGAGAACCAGTCCTGCTCCGTGAACTCGGTCGCGCGTCCCTTGGACGCCCACGTGCGGGCCACCGTGTAGTTGTGCAAGTCGATGCCGTCGATCATGCGGCCGGCTTCCCGCATCATCGTCTCGGTCCACGCGTAGTCGTCGCCCGCGGGCCCGGTGGCGATGCGGAACGGTCGGCCGCCCCGCAAAAACTCGGCGTAGCGCTTGTAGACGTTGGCATACTCCGCGGCCGTCATGGCGCCGCCGCACCCCCAGCTCTCGTTGCCCACGCCCCAGAAGCGGACGTTGTACGGCTCCGGGTGTCCGTTCCGCGCACGCTCGTCACCGAGCGGACTTCCCTGCGGCGCGCGCAGGTATTCCCACCACTGGGACATCTCCTGCACGGTGCCGCTGCCCACGTTGCCGACGATGAACGGCTCGGCACCGAGGCGCTGGATCAGTTCCATGTATTCGTGCGTGCCGAAGCTGTTGTCCTCGGTCACGCCGCCCCAGATCGTGTTCACCATCGTGGGCCGCTGTTGCCCGATGCCGTCGCGCCAGTGGTAGTAGTCCGCGAAGCACCCGCCCGGCCATCGCAGGTTGGGTATCTGGATCCGCTTCAGCGCCTCGATGACGTCGTCGCGCAGGTGCCATTGCCCCCCCCCACCCCGCGGGCCCGCCTTGGTCCAGAAGCCATCGTAGATGTTGCGCCCCAGGTCTTCACCGAAGTGGCCGTAGATGTGACGGCTGATGACCGTCTCGCCGAGGTCCGCGTTGATGACCAGCTTGACCTGCGCCGGCGCGGGCCCGGCCAAGAGCAGCAGCAGGGCGAAGGTCCGCACTGCTGCTGCTCGAGCCATGGTGCCGGGCCGACAGCTCACCAGCCCGGGTTCTGCGGGTACGGCGCCGGCCCCGTCACGCCCTGAAGCTGCTGCTGCGGGATGGGCCGGAGGTAATGCTTGTCCACGATGTTCGGCGCGGCGTACGGGTTCCACGCCCTGATCCGGGCGAGGAAGAAGTCCTTGCCGGGCCGATGCAGGTCATCCCACCGGGTCAGCTCGCCCGACATCTCGCGCTCCCGCTCGTCCATGATGAAGTCCAGCGTCATCTGGCCGGCGTTGACCATGATCGCCGGATCGCTCTTATGGCTTACCGCGCACAGCTTGGGGGCGTTCGCCGGCGCCGGGTCACACGCGGCGCGCACCCGCAGCACGTTGATGTTGGCCGCGGCCGTCGCCCCGTCGCCCAGGCCTACCGCGGCCTCGGCTGCGATCAGGTACGTCTCACCGAGGCGGAAGACGATGCGGTCCTTGCCGCCGTTGGTGTCGTTGAAGCCGCCGGTGCGTCCGTTGTCCTGGAACTTCTTCAGCGACGGATAGTGGGCGAAGCCGAACATGCCCAACGCGTCGTTGTTCTTGCCGCAGTCCAGGTTCGGGGCCGTGGTGCATGGCGTGCCGATGCGGTACGCCTTGACCTGCCGGAAGCTATCCGGCACCTGCCACAGCAGGTACACCAGGGCGGTGTCGGACCCCGCCGCCGCCCCTACCTGGCTGCCGGGCAACATGCTGCCGGTCATCGGCGCGCCGCTGGTGCACTTCGGGCAAGTGCCCGCCGGGTTAGTGGCGTTCCCATTCGCGAACCAGACCGTCTGGTAGCTGCCGTCGAACCGGGTGTCGACCACCTCCACGCCCTGATCGCAGGGCACAGCGCCGCAGCGCGTCTGCTGGAAGAGGGAGATCGCGAATGGCGTCGGGCGGACGCGGCGGAAGGGGCGGCCGTCGTCCAGCACGCGTGTGATCCCCGCCGCCCAACCGCCGGCGCCGCCGTCATACTGACTGAGGAAGACGACGGGATTGTAGTTCGTGCCCGTGTTGCCGCCATTCTGGGCGTTGTACTGCACCGGGTCATAGGAGAACTGGATGGACCAGATGACCTCCGAGTTTTTCTCGGAAAAGCCGTTGGTCACGTCGCAGAACCCCTGCCGGCCGGGATCGGGGGGGGCAGCCGCGCGATGCGTGCCGCACCACAGGTCTGCGTAGATGGGCACGAGCGAGTATGTGCCGGAGTTGATGACCGTGTTGGCCAGGGTGAGCGCTTGCTGGAAGTCCGCCTGCTTGTTCGCCGTGTTCCAGTCGCGGTACGCCCGCGTCAGATACACCTTCGCGAGCAGGTGCTGCGCCGCTCCCAGCGTTACCCGTCCGTAATCCGACTGCGTCGCCGGCAGGAGGGTGATGGCCTGATTCAGGTCGTCGATGATGACCTTGTAGACGCTGTCCTCGGGCTCCCGCACCGCCTCCGTCGAGAGCTGGCCGGTGTGCAGGTTGATCGTCAGGTCTCCATACTGCTGGACCAGCTGGAAGTACGCCCAGGCGCGGAGGAAGTGCGCCTCACCCAACCGCGAATCCTTGATCGCCTGCGTCAAAACACCGCCGATCGGGGTCGATGGCCCGTTGTCCAGCACCACATTGGCCCGGGCGATAATCGTGTACCCCCCCCGCCACTGCGCGTTGAGGAACCCGTCCAGGCTGTTGTATTGCGGGTCGTAGGTATCCAGGTAGATCCACGGTTGGGCGCCGCCAGCCGCGACTTGGTCCGCGGCGGTCCAGGTGTCCGTGCCCAGAATCTCCATGCCGTAATACGTGTCGCCAAAGTTGAAGCCCCGGACCCCGGCGTAGATGCCGTTGGTCAGGTCCGTGAGGCCCTGCTGAGACTTGGCGTAATCGGAGCCGAGACTCGACACCAGCTTCTCGTCCAGGTCGACGCATCCAATCGCGCCACCGACGAGAACCAGGGCCAACCCGGCATTCAAAAAGCGTTTCATGTGATCCCCCTTTCCTTTAGTGAGGTTGGCCCTAGAAAACCACGTCGGCGCCGATCAGCAGGGTCTTGTAGACGGGCGAGCCGCCGGCGTAGCCGGACTCCGGGTCGAAGTAGTCGTACTTGTAGCTCACGAACGGCTCCTGCGCGGTGGCATAGATCCGTGCCGATGTCACGCGCAACCGGGTGGCCGTCCGCGGCGACATCGTGTAGCCGAGCTGCACGGTGCGGATGCGCCAGTTGGACCCATCGATGTACCCGCGGGAGTTGCCGTACGCGAGCGGGGTGCCGTTCAGGTTCGGCGACGGGTTCACGTTGTCCGGGTTGGTGGGCGTCCAGTAAGACGTCTGCAGCTGGCCGAACCGTCCGTAGAGCGAGGGGGTGTATGTATTCCAGATCTTGTAGCCCGACCGGATGGCGATCAGGAACGAGAAATCGAAGCCGCCGTAGTTGAAGCGGTTGTAGATGCTGGCCGTCCACTTCGGGTACGTGCTGCCTTGGAGGACCTTGTCCTGGGCGTTAATGATGCCGTCGCCGTTGGTGTCCTGGATCCGGATCTGGCCGGGCCTGGAGCCGTACACCCGCGCTTCCGCCGAATCCGCAATCTGCCAGACACCGAGCTGCTTGTAATCGTACCACACGCGGCGCTGGGGATCACCGACGAACGCGCCGTTTGGGTTCAGCGGATCGGTCTGGGCGCCGGTGTTGATGGGCTGACCGACGAACCAGCCGTTGTTGGCGTCGCACCGCGGCGCCTGCTTCGGGCACAGTGTGGTGTCCGAGTAGAAGGCGAGTCCGGTGATCTCGTTCTTGTTGTGCGCAAAGGCCACGTCCGAGCGCCATTGCAGCCCCTGCGGGTTGTTCAGGTTGATGGTCGAGATCTGCATCTCGATGCCAGAGTTGCGCGTCGAGCCGATGTTCTGCAGCGCCGACGCGTAGCCCGAAGTGCCCGGCAGGCTGCGCGTCAGCAACAGGTCACTGGTATTCTCCCGGTAAAAGTCGATGCTGCCGATGACGTGGTTCGCCAAGAGGCCGTAGTCGAGGGCCACATCGGCCTTGGCGGTCTTCTCCCAGCCCAGGTCCGGATTGGCTGGATTGTTCGGGTTGGAGTAGTAGGCCGCAGCGGTCGTCGTGCCGAAGTTGATCTTCCCGTTGAGGAGCGCGCCCTGCGTCTGGTACGCGCTGATGGCCGAGTTGCCGGTCTTGCCGTAGCTGGCGCGCAGCTTCAGGCTGTTGAGCCAGCCGAAGCGGTCCATGAAGCTCTCGTCGCCAAGCTGCCAGGCCACCCCGACCGTTGGGAACGTCGTCCACTTATGGCCGGGGGCCAGCACGCTGGAACCGTCCCGCCGGACCGCACCCATGATCGTGTACTTATCGCGGAACGTGTACACGCCACGTGCCATGTAGTACTCAAGCGCCGTCTCACTCAGGCCCGAGGACGCCAGGAAGTTGTCCCCCTGGCCGATGCCGTAGTACAGCGCCTCGTCGTAGGGAATGTGCTGTGCGCTTTCGTTGGCGAACGTGAAGTGGCTCTTCTGGAACCCGTAGAGCAGCGTGCCATCGACATGGTGCTCGGTGCCGATGTCGCGATTGATCTCCAGCAGGTTGTCCAGGGCGTACTGGTAGTTGGTGCTCTGGTTGTAGGAAGCGGAGCGGTACGAGGCGCCGCCGAACTGGACGTCCGCGCCCGTGAAGTCGCCCGTGCTGGCCTGGGTGTAGTCCGGCCCGAAGTTCACGCGCAGGTTCACGCCCTCGAACAGCTTGAACGATGCGAACGCCGAGGCGAACACGCGGTCGCGCCGGAGGTCGCTCACCCTCCCCTCGACCAACTTGAGCGGGTTGTAGGCGAGCGCGTCGCCGTCGGGGTTGGTGATCAGCGCGCCGGTGGAGTCGTGCGGTAATCCGAACCCGGTCTGCTGGCGCGCGGCTCCCCACAGGCCGTCCCCGCCGTTTACGGTCTGCTTGGAGTGCGTGAAGTTCCCGGTGATGCCCAGGTGCAGGCGGCCCTGCGTGTGATCCACAGCGGCGGTGCCGGTGGCGCGGTTGAACCCGATGCCCACGGCCGTGCCGCTCTGATCGAAGAAGTTGCCGGAAAGGTTGAAGCGGGTGGCGCCGGAGAGCCCGCTCATCCCCATGATGACGTTTTTCTGGATGCCCGTCTGTTCGATCAGCTTCTGCCAGTCAGTGTGCTGCCCCGCCTGATAGGCCGCATACCGTCCGGGCTCCGTCAACACCGACTGCGGATCGCTGGGGAGATTCGCATAGGTTGCCGCGGCCTGCAGCATCGCGAGGTATTGGTCGTTGTTCATCAACTTCGGCAGGCCGTACGGGCTTTGACCGGCGTAACTCATGCCCGCCCGGAATTCCGTCTGCACGCCGCCCGTGCCGGCCCCCTTGGTCGTCACCAGGAGGACGCCGTTGGCGCCGCGGCTGCCGTAGATCGCGGTCGACGCCGCATCCTTCAGCACGTCGATGGAGACGATGTTATTCGGGTCGAGGTCGTCGAGCCGGCCCGCGATCGGCACGCCGTCCACCACGATGAGCGGGTCGTTGCCCGCGGTGATGGACCGCACGCCACGAATCCGAATGCTGGCCTGGTCACCGGGCTTGTTGCCGGCGTTCGTGATGTCCACGCCCGCAAGCCGGTCCTGCATCGCCTTGATCGGGTTGAAGGTCGCCGTCTCCACCAGCTGGTTGGCGGTTATCGTTGAGATCGCGCCGGTCACCGTGCGCTTCTCTTGTGTACCGTAGCCGACAACGGTGACGCCCTCCAGCTGGACGGCCCGCGCTTCCAGCGCGAAATCCAGCTGGACCACCTGACCGGCTGCCACGTTGGCCGTCGCCGTCGCGAAGCCGTAGCCGATCAGCGCCGCGACGACCGTGTACGACCCGGCTGGCACCTCCGCCAGCGTGTAGCGGCCGTCCTCACCGGTCACGGTGGAGAGCCGCGTCCCGCGCACCATCACGGTCGCAGACGCGGTCGGCTGACCGTCGCTGTTCTTGACGATGCCGGTGATTTGCCCGGTGGCCTGTCCCTCCAGCGGACCTGCCGCCGCCAGGGCCACAAGCCAGAACAGTTTGCATGATTTCATCGAGCAGTTCCTCCCTGAGAACGAGCGTTGGCGGCGAAGGGAGTCGGACAGCGGCTCACCCATAAGGTGATAAGATCACTACGGCCGATTCTACCCTTGGTCGGAACGGTGTCAAGCAGGCGAGCGGCCGGCGCAGACTCGTTAGAACACCGCGGCGCAGCGCGGCTTGCGCGGATCGGCAGGACAGCGCAGTTGCCGGTACCATCCGAGTTCGTGCGCGGGCTGCTCGTAGCTCGGGGGCAACGGCAGATGCGAGAACGACTGCCAGTACAGCACCGACGCGTCGCGCCACCAGCGCGCCTCGGCCTCCTGGATGCCGAGGAAATCCTGCACGCGCCGGAACCGATCTGCGTCTACCAGGGTCTTGAGCCCGTCCCAGGTGCGCTGCATCGAGAGCACGGTGTCCACGCCCGCCTGGTAGTGCGCGAGAAGCTCGTCCCAGAGCGTGCGGCCCGAGCGCAGGCGCTCGCGCCACCCCACGTGGTGGAACCACAACAACAGCGCCTCGGGCACGGAGTCGCGGCTCGCGAATCGCTGCGGCAGAGGCGGGAAGTATTGGCGCACCGCGTCGCTTCCAGTGGGCGTCCGGTCGAAGCCTAACCCGGTCGAGTCGGCGCGGTTGAAGTAGACGGACGTCTGGTCGGCGCGACCACCCGTGACCCAGGGACCGGGACCGTAGTGATGGCCGCGGGCCATTTGGTGCGCGAGCCCAAGCGGCGTCATGTAGTTCACCGTAGCCTCGCGAGACGCCAGCATCATCCGCGTCGTCGCCCCGACTACCCGCGCGTCGTTCGAGAAGGTCATCCGAACCCATTCTTCCGCGATCCCGGACGACGGCAGCGTGGGATTCCAGGCGAGCCGGCCGAACGCGAACCAGTTGGCCTGATTGAAATCGGATCCGCACCAGTCGCGATCGGTGCCGACGTTCGCGACTCCGGCGATGCCCTGGATCTCCTTGTCGACCGTGGAGCCGGGTCCCTGCGCGTAGGTATCGGTCCGCAGGACTTCCTCCCACAGTGGGCCGAGAAAGACCAGGTGCGTGTCCTGCCCGAGGTACTCCTTGGTGATCTGGAACTCCATCATGAGCGGCGTGCGGTGCATCGCCCCGAACAACGGGTGGAACGGCTCGCGCGGCTGGAAATCGAGCGGGCCGTTCTTCACTTGAATCAGAACGTTGGGGCGGAACGCGCCGTCGAGTGGAACGAACTCGTCGTACGCCTGCATCACGCGGTCGGTGGTCGCGGTGTTCGAGTACACGAACGCGCGCCACATCACGATACCGCCGTGCGGCGCGACTGCATCCGCCAGCATGTTCGCGCCGTCTGCGTGCGTACGCTGGTACTCCTGTGGTCCGGGCTGCCCTTCCGAGTTGGCCTTCACCAGGAAACCGCCAAAGTCCGGAATCGCGCGGTAGATCTCGTTGGCTTTCGCTCCCCACCAGGCTCGGACAGTGGAGTCGAGTGGATCGGCGGTCGCCAGCGCGCCGATCTCGATCGGCGCGCTGAACCGGGCAGTGAGGTAGACCCTGATGCCGTAGGGCCGAAACACGCGCGCCAGCGCGGCGACCTTCGCGAGGTGTGCGGGGGTCAGGATCTGGGCGTTGGCATTGACGTTCGTCAGCACGACACCGTTGATCCCAATTGACGCGTTGGCACGCGCGTAGTCCGCATAGCGCGGGCTGATCGAGTCCGGGAGGCGCGCCCACTCCCACAGCGACGCGCCGGCGTAGCCGCGCTCCACGGTGCCGTCGAGGTTATCCCAGTGGTCGAGCAGCCGGAGGCCATAACGTGGGGCGCTTACGACATCGAGTCCGGCCAGCGGCGCGTTTGTCTGGAGCATGCGCAGCAGATGAAATGCGCCGTACAGCACGCCGACATCGCCGTTCGCGGCGATGACGATACCGTGTCGACCCGCAGTGGTCATCGAGCGGATGACGAAGCCTTCCGCGCCGGCCTCGCGCAGCGCCGCGGCGAGCGGCAGGGCGGCGATCAGGCGCGAGCTCGCGGGCGTGCCGAGGACGAGCGCGCCGTCGCGGGTCACGTCACGCGCGGTGGGGATGTCGCGGCCCAGGAGGCCGTGGAGACCGGTGACCAGCTCTGCGCGCGCCGCGCTGATCGTCGGCGATTCGGACTGCACAACGAGCTGCGTGATTGCGCGGCGGTACTCGCTGAGGCGTGTCGTGTCGGCGATCAGCCGATAGCGCAGCCACAGGTCGTAGCCATCCTCCGCGGGCGCGCGCGGTGCACGGCGCGGAAGCGCAGCGCCGCACACGGTAACACACAAGACCACAATCGTGAGCGGTGCTGACAGGTGCGGGCGCACGCGCGCGACTTCAGGCCGGCACGTGCGGGACGCGCGCGTCGGCCGGATCGGCCCAGCGCGTGTTTGGGATCAGTGGTGCCCAGCCCGGGCGCAGCGGGTCCTGGTCGTAGGGGTACGTGCCGAGCCGAAGGAACGCCTCGTGATAGCGGGCCACGCGCTCGCGGTCCAGCGTCACGCCGAGTCCCGGGGCGGTCGGCACCTCCATCGCGCCATTGCAGTACGGCCGCTTGCCCCCCGTGATCACGTCGTCGACGAGATGATGGTAGTGCGCGTCGGCAGCGAACGTGAGGTTCGGAAGGACCGCGCCGAGGTGGAGCATCGTCGCCAACTGAATGCCGAGTTCGCCGGAGGAATGCACGGCGACGCCGAACTGGAAGGCCTCGCAAATGCCGGCGGCCTTGATGCAGGGGCGGATCCCGCCCCAGAACGTGGTGTCGAGGAGAATGACGTCCACCGCGGTCTGAAGCACGTTGGCCGCCAGTTGTTCGAAGCCGACGACGACGGTGTTGGTGGCGAGCGGCATTCGGATCCGGTCGCGGGTGCGGCGCATGCCGTGCAGCCCATAGACCGGGTCCTCCAGGTAGTCGTTGTTCAGATCCTCGATTTGATGTCCGAACCAGATTGCCTGCTCCGTGGACCAGACGCCGTTGGGATCGAAGCGCAGGCTATCGCCCGGCAACGCATCGGCGAGAGCGCGATAGCATTCCAGCTCGTAGCGCGGCGGGAACACGCCCCCCTTCAATTTGTGGGTCGTGAACCCACACTGCACCTTGAGCGCGCGAGCCTCCGTCACGAGTTGGTCGACCGTGCGCACTTCGGCGGCTCCGTTGTTCGCGTTCGCGTAGCGGAAGAACAGGTACGACGCGAACGGCACCCGATCGCGCAGCCGGCCGCCAAGGATTTCGCAGACCGGCACCCCCCAGTGCTGCCCCATCAGGTCGAGGCACGCGAACTCGACGGCGGCGAGCATCTGCGTCCGTAGGTTGTACAGGGACGCGGTCGGGTTGGCGACAAGAAACCGCATTTCTTCGAGGCGCGTGGGATCGCGCCCAACGAGATACGACTTCAGCCCCTGCACGGCGGCGCTCGCGCTCTCGCCCCCGCCGCCGAGCTCGCCGAGACCGATGAGTCCGGTGTCGGTCTCGACCTCGACAATGGTGCGCACGAAGCGGCCCCAGTGGCAGCCGTTGGCGTGGCGCAACGGGGCCTCCAGCGGCACCGAGACGGGGGTCGCGCGAATGTCCGCGATTTTCACAGGTGATAAACTGATCTGATGACTGGCCCGCTGCAAGCGCGGCCGCCCCGCCCGAAGGAGCTAGGCGACGGGCTCGAGTCGCGGCGCGAGCAAGTGGAGCAGCGCCAGCGCCAGGACGTACGCGAGTCCCAGCACCGCAAAGATCGGCGCATAACTACCGCCCGTCGCCTCGAGCAGGGCACCGGTGAAGCGTTGGAACGCAAAGGCGCTCGCCATTCCCGCGAACCCGCCGAGCCCGACCACGGACGCGACCGCGCGGCGCGGAAACATGTCGCTCGCCGTGGTGAACAGGTTGGCGGACCACCACTGGTGCGCGCCGGCGGCGACCGCGACGATGCCGACGGCGAGCCACATGCTGTGAGCCGCCGGCGCGAGTGTCGTCGGCACGATGCAGAGGGCGGCGATCAGCAGCGCGGTCTTGCGGCCGCGATTCACGCTCCGGCCGCGCGTGATGAGCGCCCCGGACATCCAGCCGCCGGTGACCGAGCCGATGTCGGCAGCCACATAGATCACGACGAGCGGCGCCGCCAGCCCCGCCAGCCGAACGCCGAAGGTCGCGTCGAGGAATTTGGGGAGCCAGAAGAGGTAGAAGAGCCACACCGGGTCAGTCAGCGCCTTGCCGACGATGAACGCCCAGGTTTGACGGTGCGCGAGGAGACTGCGCCAGGCGACGTGGCCGGTGGGTTCCGCTGGGTCGCTGCGAATCCATGCCAGCTCGGCCCGTGATAGCCGCGGGTGCTCACTCGGCGGCCGATACATCGTGAGCCACACGGCGAGCCAGACGAGATCGAGCGTCCCCGTGGCCACAAAGGCCCAACGCCATCCCAGCGCCAGCGTGATCCAGGGAACCAACAGCGCCGCGAGCACCACGCCGACGTTGGTGCCCGCGTTAAAGATCCCCGTCGCGAGCGCCCGCTCGCGCTTCGGAAACCACTCGGCCACTGCCTTGATGCTCGCGGGAAAATTCCCCGACTCGCCGACGCCCAGGAAGGCGCGCGCCACGCTGAACCCGGTGACGGTGCGGGCCAGCGCGTGGCCCATCGCCGCCAGACTCCACACCGCCACGGCGCTAGCGAGGCCGCGCCGCACGCCGATGCGGTCGAGAAAGCGCCCAACGCCGAGCAAGCCAATGCCGTAGGCGACGCTGAACCACGACACGATCGCGGCGTAGTCGGTCTCGCGCCATCCGAGCTCGCGCGTCAATGTCGGCGCAAGGATGCCGAGGACTTGACGGTCGATGTAGTTGACGGTGGTCGCCGCGAAGAGCAGCGCGACGACCGTCCAGCGGACGTGATTAGACCCCACTGGAAACGCTGAATCCGCCGTCGATGGGGAGCACGACCCCCGTCACGAAGGAGGCCGCATCGCTGCACAACCACAGCACCGCTCCGACGATCTCCTCCGGTTTGCCAAGTCTTCCCATGGGCGTCTGCGCGATGATCGCGCGGGAGCGCTCCGTGTAGGAGCCATCGGAATTGAGTAAGACGTTGCGGTTTTGCTCCGTCACAAAAAACCCGGGAGCGATCGCGTTGACGCGCACCTTGTCGCCATACCGGCGTGCCAAATCGGCGGCGAGCCAACGGGTCAACGCGTCGATGCCCGCCTTGGCGATCGAATACCCAAGGACACCGCTGAGCGCGCGCTGCGCCGCCATCGAGGAAATGTTCACGATGCAGCCGGAGCGCTGACGCCCCATCGCGTCGCCAAAAACCAGCGAGGGGAGGAGGGTCCCGTGCAAATTGAGCCGCAGCACCTCGTCCAGCGCGTCGAGCGGCACGTCGAATACCGGCGTGGTGTCGCTTCGGGCCCGCGCAACGTTGCCACCGGCGGCGTTGACCAGAATGTCCACGCGGCCGCGCGCCTGAATGATCTGATCCCGGGCGCGCCGCAGCGGGGTTTCTTCGAGCACGTCGGCGATGAGGACGGACGCGTCACCGCCCTCGCGGCGAATCGCGGCGGCCTTCTGCTCTGCGGCCTCGGCGCGCCGGCCCAGGATCGCGACAGCCGCGCCTGCGCGCGCTAGCCCTGAGGCGATGGCGCCGCCCAACACACCATAGCCGCCGGTGACGACCGCGACACGGCCCGTGATCGAGAACGCCTCGCCCGCGGACATTCTAGCGCCTGGCCGGAGTGGCGATCGGGGGGGGGGCGGTGGGATTGTCGCCCCGCAGCAGTGCCGCGAGCCAGGCGGAAGCGCGTTCGGTGTAGGGCGCCATCTGCTCGGGCGTGGCGAGATGGTTGTGCGGCGACTCCACCATCGGCGCGGCCTCTTTGGAGCCCGCCAGATGGTTGAACGCCGCCCAGATCCCCGCAGGCGGTGAGGTCTCGTCGATGAATCCCATCGAGATCAGCGCGCGCGCGTGGATGCGCGGCGCGAAGTTGACGGCGTCGAAGTAGCCGGCCGCGGCGCGAACGTCCGCGCGTTCCACGTCCCAGTTGGGATACGGCGCCGCGCGGCCGTGTAGCGGACCGAGAAAGTCACAACCGGCCGGCACATGCGCGAGGAGCGCCGTAACGCGCGGGTCGAGTCCGGCAACCGCGAAGCCTTGCTGTCCACCCATGCTCGTGCCCATGACGACGAGAGTTCGGCCGTCCCAATCCGATCGTCCCGCGAGATACTCCGCGGCGCGGTAGTCGCCCAAATACATCGGGAGAAAGTAGCTCTCCTCCCGGCTGTCTCGCCCGATCAGGCGGTAATCCTTGATCAACTGCGGCAGCGCGTCGTAGAACGCGCGCGGCATGTCGGCGGGCACGTCGTGCGGCTCCACGTTGAGAACCAGCCAGCCTTGGGCCGCATAGTTGGTTACCCACTCTCGTTGTAAGGGGTAAGGCGCGCTCGCCCATTGAAGAATGAGGAGAGCCGGAAAGCCCGCCTGTCCTTCATTCTGGCGCGCCGGCGTGGCCAGCTGCCCGTAGATGTGCGCACCCTTCACGTTGTTCATGCGAATCGTGAAGTATGTGACGTCCGGCCGGCCACTCTCGCCGGGAGTGAGCACCGGGTCGGGGGGGATGGAATCGAGACGGCTCACCTGAGCCGCCCAAAAGGCGTCGAAGTCGCGCGGCCGCGACGCCGAGGGTCGAATCTCCCGCGGTGCGACTGCCGCGCCGAGCAGCACTCTGCCCACCTCCGATTTACTCGCGCCATGAAAACCGAGCGCTCCCGCCGGAGGTCGCACCTCTACGAGCAACATGCCGGGGCGGTCGAGCGAAGTCTCGATAGTGCCGTGACCGGTCGAGAGGTCCAGCGTGCCTGTGCCGATGACCGCCCGCCCGTCTCGCTTGAGCGTGTACGTGTACGGGCCGGTGGCCGTTTGCCCGGCGGTCACCTCCACCCGCCAGCCAATGCGCTCGTGGACGGCGTACGTGGCATCGGCGTGATACGGCGTGAACGTGAGCTGCTGCGCGTCGACAACCCGCAGTCCGAGCGCCGCGATCAAGACGCCGGCCGGCCCCCCCCCCAGCCAGCGCGTCATCGCGACAGGAACAGCGTGAGGTCGATCGCATCCGCCATCATCCGGTACCCGGCCTCGTTGGGATGCAAGTGATCGCCTGTGTCGGTCGATGGCAACAAGCGCGTGGGCTGCGCGGGATCGCGCAACACCGCGTCGAAGTCGATGACCGCATCGAACGCGCCGCTGGTGCGGATCCAGTGATTGACGACCTGGCGCGCCGCTTCGCGCTCTGCGCCATCGTACTGCGAACCGCCGAACGGCAGAATTGTCGCGCCATAGATGCGTAAGCCCCGAGAGTGGACCCGCTCGACAATCTGTCCGTATGCCGCGACCAGGCTCTGGGCCACGGTGGCGGCTTGGCCGGGCACGCGTGCCGCGCCGATGTCGTTTACCCCCTCGAGGAGAATCACCCAGCGCGCACCGGGTTGTTCGAGGACGTCGCGATCCAGGCGCGCCAGCGCGGTAGGGCCGAGTCCGCCGGTGACGACGGCATTGCCGCCAATCCCCGCGTTCAGCACCGCGATGTTGCGGGTCCGCGAGTCCGCCTGCAAGCGCCGGGCGAGGTTGTCAGGCCAGCGGTCGTTACGATTGGTTCCCGAGCCGCGGCCGTCGGTGATCGAGTTGCCCAGCGTGACCACGGCCGCGCCATTCGCCTCCACGTCCAGTCCCGTGAGCAGATACCAGTGATCAGTGGTCGCGGCGTCGGGCAACTCGGACGCGGTCACCCAGTTGCCGGCCTGCAGATAGGACGTAGTTCGGGAGCCAGGATGTCCCGTCAACGCAGCGGGGGCGGTCCGGATCTGGACGGTGACGGTGAGGTCGCTCAAGGGCGCCACCTCATACGCGAGGGGGTCGGAGGTCGCAGCAGCCCCTGCCGGGATGAGCAGCGAGTCCACGCCGGCGAACGTGAGCGTGCGGTCAGCGGCGGTGTCGATCGCCGACGCTCCGCGCGAGCGGGCGATGTGCGCCGCCGCGATGGTGAGTGGCGCATCACCGAACGCGTTCGAGAAATGCAGCCGAATCACGGGCCCGCCGATGGAGACATGAAACACCTGCCGCAGTGTGCTCGCGGTGAGCCCTGGCGCGGGCGGCATGTTGCGGGACTCCACGAGCTGCGGGGACGCGGTCCAGGTGCCGAGCCAGTGCTGTGCGCGAGCTGGGTCCACCGGCGGCGCTCCGCGGTGCGCACAGGCCGCGACAGCACACGCCACCGCCAGCAATGTCGTCAAGCATCGTGCCGACGTGCCGACGTGCCGACGTGGCATCATGCCGACGTGTAACGTGTTTTCAAGGCCGCACAGGGCGGTTCGGTCCGGGTGCGGGTGGCGGGGGATTGAAGGCCGGCGGTGGCTCGGAACGTCCGCCGGACGCGATGAACGCACGCAACACCATGTACGCGCGGTGCGGGTTGTTGCGCTGCACGCCGGCCCGGATCCAGGTCTCGTGATACCAGCGATCGAAGGGCGGGTATTCGGCGCGGGCGAATTCCGTTTCGAGCTGCTCCAGCGGCGTCAACGCCTGGCGGATTTGCGCCCACATTGCCGTCGAGTCCGGCGCCGCAAGCGCGTCCGCCAGCAGTAGCGTGGCGCGCGTCTGGCGTTCATCGATCCGCAGGCCGAGCGCGGCGTCCACCGAGAAGAACTGCCGCTGTGGCGCCGTCAGCGTCGATTCCGCTTGTGCCTCTACGCTCAGCGCGCTGTCGAGCTGGACGAGGCGCGCGCGGAGGACGCTCAATGTGTCCGAGTCGGTCGCCGCGAACGACTGGCCCGTGACCCGGCGCCACAGGCGATCGACGAGATGCAACGCTGCATCCGAGGCGTACCACAGCTTGTCGGGAGTGTCGAGCAGGGCGTGATAGCGGTCGTAGACCGCCCGCGCGTTAGCCGCGCCGGGAGCGAAATACTCGTGGGTCCACCACTCGATGAATCGTCCCGCGGGGTCGCGAGCGGCGTAGACGGCGGGCGCGTTCCACGTGATGTCGGAGATCATGCGCGCGCCCATGACGTAGTCCCGCAGCTCGGAGACGTTGACGAGCATGTACTCGGTCGCGCGCGCCTGCACGACCTTCTCGAACTCGCTCGCGATCGTGCCGGGAGCCACGATGTGCGTGGTCTGTTTACTGAGATTCACACCGAGATATGCCAGGTGATAGTAAACGCCGTGCTTCCACCGTCCGCGATCGGTGGGCAACCCGCGCATGTGGCCGTTGTTGTCGTCGGGCCACACGATGATCACGTCGTCGGGCAGTCCAAAGGCCGCGGGATCTCGGGCGTACAGGTCGAGCATCTCGGAGTACATCGTGAAGTGGAAGATCGGCGTGCGTCCCGGCGGCAGCGCATCGCGCACCATGGCCGTCTGGAGCCCGATCACTTCGCGAAACACGCGCGCCTTGTCGGCGTCGGTAGTTCCCTCGGGCCAGGTGTAGGCGCGGTCGGACGTGTTGCGCAGGCCCACGGGCCAGATGACATCCAGGTCGTGATTCTCCTCTACGCCGCCGCGCCAATACGTCAGCAGGCCTTCCCGATTGGTGAACCAGTCGTAGTCGGGTCGCACGCCGCGCTCGGTAGCGAGGTTGAACGTCGTCATCCCGAACGGGTTGGAGACCAGGATGTCGTAGTGGTGCGAGGTATAGAAGAGTCCCCAGTCGCTCGCGAGCTGCTGAACCTCGAAGCGGCGGTGCACCCGCACATACGGCGCGACCATGTTCATGCGCAGCCGAAGCGCGGTCTCGAAGAAGCGGCGGTACCAGATGAGCGGAACGTCGCCGGTCACGAGCGGATAGCCCCGCGTGTCGAACGGCCGGGGCAGGATGTCTTCGTCGTCGTGGAAGAAGCCGCGAAAGCGGAACGTCGGAGGTCCCTGTGCGAACCGAGTGGCCTTGAGAATCAGCGGGTCGTGGTGCTCGGGCCGGTATCCCGTCCACAAGTACAGCGGATCGATGCCGAGCCGCTCGGACAGGGTGTAGGCGGCGAACGCGGTCCCGCGCGGGTTGGATCCCACGAGCCAGACGGCATGCGGCGCCGTCACCACGCGATAGGCCTCCCACTGGTCCTTGAGGGAGACGGCGGCCGCGTTGATCGCACCCGGCAGTGCTTCATTGCCGAGCGTGACAAGACGGAGACTGGTCCTGCCCGCGGTAGGCGCTGCGACGAGCGGCGGCCGGTAGCCGCTGATCGATTCGATGTCCGCGGCCAGGAACGTCGCAGCCTGTCGCACATTCAGCTTTTCTGCGGAGCCGACGACGATTTCGCAGCCGCTATCGCCGGCCGCGAGGACCACGTCGCCCGGTGCGGCCGGTCCCGCGCGGATCCAGGACCCGCGCACTGGCGCGGCCCACGGATCGCCCTGAGCGCTCATGCGTCCGGGAACGACAAGCGCCGGCAGCAACACGATCGCGAGGGGTCGCCAAACGCCGCTCATAAGGTCATTTTGTTTCCCGTCCCAACCCGGCGCAAGGTATGACAGGGCTCGATTGGCTCATCATCGTGTTGTACTTCATCCTTCTTCTTGGAGTGGCGTGGTGGGTCGCGCGACGGAACCGCGACACCACCGACGACTATTTCCTCGCCGGCCGCAACCTCGGCTGGTTCCTGGTCGGCGCCTCGATTTTTGCTTCCAACATCGGCTCCGAGCACGTCGTCGGGCTCGCGGGTGCCGGCGCGACGAGCGGCGTGGCACTCGCGCACTACGAGCTGCACGCGTGGTGCCTCCTTGTTCTCGGATGGGTCTTCGTCCCGTTCTACTCTCGTGCGCTCGTCTACACCATGCCGGAGTTTCTGGGCCGCCGGTTTTCGCCAACAGCACGGTGGGTCTTGTCGGTCATCACGCTCGTGGCGCACGTGTTTACGAAATTCGCGGTCTCCATCTTCGCCGGCGGCGTGGTGTTCGCGACGCTCCTGCCGGAAGTGTCGCTGCGGATGGGCGGGGTCACGTTCAACAGCTTCTGGATCGGCTCGGTCGTCGTACTGCTGCTCACGGGACTCTACACGGTGCTGGGTGGCATGCGCGCCGTGGCGTATACCGATGCCCTGCAGACATTCATCCTGATCGTCGGCTCGGGACTCCTCACACTGTTTGGGCTGGCCAAGCTCGGTGGCTGGCACGAGCTGCGCAGCGTGCTCGATCCCGACCTCTTCAACTTGTGGAAGCCGCTTGCGCCACACGGCATGCAGGGCACCTGGGAGCCGGTCAAGGAAACCGGTCGCATCGCGTGGTACTTCAACGACAACTATCCGTGGCTCGGCATGTTGTTCTGCGCGCCGATCATTGGTCTCTGGTATTGGTGCACCGATCAGTACATCGTGCAGCGGGCGCTCGCGGCAAAGGACGAGCGGACGGCGCGCCGCGGCAGCATTTTCGCCTCGTACTTGAAGCTCTCGCCCGTGTTCCTGTTCATCATCCCTGGCCTGATCGCGCTTGCGCTCGCGAAGACCGGCAAAGTCCCCGGACTCGGCGCACTGGTAGACGCGCAGGGCCACGTGATTCCGCAGGCAGCGCAGGCGGCGTTTCCGCTGATGGTGAAAGACCTCCTGCCTTCGGGACTCCGCGGGATCGTCGTTGCCGGACTGCTCGCGGCGCTCATGAGCTCGATGGCGGGAGCCTTCAATGCGTCCTCGACGCTATTTACGATGGATCTCTACACCAAGTTCAGACCAAACGCTTCGCAGCATCGGCTCGTGTGGGTAGGGCGGCTCGCCACCATCGCGATGGTCGTGATCAGTCTGCTGTGGATTCCGGTGATCCAGGGCGCGCGCGGGTTGTATGACTACTTGCAGGGCGTCCAAGGGTATCTCGCACCGCCGATCTTCACCGTGTTTGTGTTCGGCATCTTCAATCGGCGCTTGAACTCGAAGGGCTGCCTCGCCGCCCTGCTCGTCGGATTTGTGTTAGGCGTCTTCCGGCTCCTCGTAGACACCCCGGTGAGCCTCCATCTCGCGGGCTTGGCCGGTGGCTACCCGCAGGGCTCGTTCCTGTGGTTCGTGAACAACATCTACTTCCAGTACTACAGCGTCTTCATTTTCCTCGTCTCAGTCGTAGTCATGTTTGTCGTGAGCCACCTGACCGAGCCGCCGCTCCCTGAGCAACTCACCGGACTGACCTATGGAACGATTCCGCCGGAAGACCGCATGGTGTCGCGCGCGAGCTGGGGACGGCGTGAAGTGATCGCGTCTGCCGTGGTGCTGGTATTGATCCTCGCGGTGTACCTCTACTTCCGCGGATGAGGTCCGCCGCACTGCTCCTTCTTGCAGTGTGCGGCTCGGTCGCTGCGCAGGACGTTCCTTTGGTCTTTGACGTCGAGAACACGAGTGCGGGACTCCCGAAACCCGCCTTGCTCCGGGTCGATCAGTTCCGCAGCAATCTGACCCTACCCGATCCGTTTCGGTTGTTCAATGGAAGTCTGGACACCGGGTTTGCGGGCTGGGAACGCCGCCGTGCCGAGGTCATGGCGTCGCTCGAGAGCTATGAGATCGGTCCCAAGCCCGACCCTGCGGATGTCGACGTAACCGCAACCTACGCCAACGACACACTCAGCGTGGTCGTCACCAGGAAGTCGAATGGGCGATCGCTGACGCTCAGGTCGCCCATCTTCCTTCCCTCGGGAAGCGGGCCGTTCCCGGCAGTCATTGGCATGACTTGGAGGTGCTCCCCGGCCTTCCCCTGTACCGGGACGGGGAGTCTCCCCAGCGACATCTTCACCAGCCGTAGCGTTGCCCGGATACCGTACTTCCACGACCAGGTGACGACGTATTTCGCGTCTTCGCATGCCAACGACGCGTACTTTTCTCTCTATCCCGAGTATCAGGTCGCGAACGGGAATATCGGACAGTATAGCGCATGGGCCTGGGGCGTGAGCCGTCTGATCGATGGGATTCAGATCGCCGCGCGTCAGGGCTCGCTGCCCATCGATCTGAGCCATCTGGCGGTGACGGGGTGTTCCTACGCCGGAAAGATGGCGCTCTTTGCGGCTGCGCTCGACGAGCGGGTCGCGCTCGCCATTGCGCAGGAATCCGGAGGTGGCGGGATGCCGGCTTGGCGTGTCTCTCATGCCGTCGAGCCGAACGGGAGCGTAGAGAAGATCGACAACACCAATTACACCTGGTTCATGAAGGACATGAGGGCGTTCTCCGCCGACAGTGTCTTCACGTTGCCGCACGATCATCATGAGCTGATGGCGATCGTGGCGCCCAGAGCCTTGCTGGCGACGGGGAACACGGACTACACATGGCTCTCGAATCGATCCGCGTACATCTCGGCGCGGGCCGCGCGGGAGACCTACGAGCAGCTCGGCATCGGAGACCGGTTCGGTTTCTATATCGATGGTGGACACCGGCATTGCAACGTGCCGGACAGCGAGCGTCCGGTCGTCGAAGCGTTCGTCGACAAGTTCCTGCTGGGCCGGAGTGCCGGCACGAACATCCAGATCGCTCCGTATCCGGATCTCGACTATCAGGGGTGGATGCCTTGGTCACTCCGGCGTGACATCAAACAACTCGTCCTGGGCGGGACGCTCACGGCCAAGCAGGGCGCTGGGTTGAGCGATAAGCTGGAGGCCGCGCTGGCCAGCATCGCCGCGGGCAAGACCAAGCCGGCGCTGAAGCAGCTCGATGCGTTCGTCAATCAGGCGACCGCGCTCGTCAAGACCGGCGCACTGACGGCGGAGCAGGGCGCAGCGATGATCGGCAGGGTCAACTCGACCCGCAGCCGGCTCGGCGCGTAGCGCGTTGCTTGCTCTCGTTCCCCGAGCGCGTACGTTCCCAGCATGCGCGCGCGACGCGACGGTGGAGCGGTGAACCGGACGATCGTCGTCACCCTGTGCCTGCTAGGCGTGCCGTGCGCGGCGAGCGGGCAGCGTCAGACCGCCAACTTCGATCATGGCTGGCGTTTCCACCTGGGCGACGTCACTGGCGCAGAGGCCGTTGCGTTCAAGGACTCCGCGTGGCGTAGGCTGGACCTTCCCCACGATTGGAGCATCGAAGGCGCGTTCAGCGAGCAGAATCCTGCTGGAGTTGCGGGGGGCGCGCTGCCGGGTGGAATCGGCTGGTATCGCAAGACATTTACGGCGCCCGCGGCTGACAAGGGCAAGCTCGTTTTCATCGATTTCGACGGCGTCTATCGCAACAGCGAAGTCTGGATCAATGGCCACTCCCTCGGCAAACGGCCATATGGCTACAGCTCGTTCCGCTACGAGCTGACGCCACACCTGCGCTTCGGCGCGCGCAACGTGATCGCGGTGCGCGTGGACAATTCCCAGCAGCCGAACTCCCGGTGGTACTCGGGCTCCGGGATTTACCGGCACGTGCGTCTTGTCACGACCGATCCGGTGCACGTGGATCAGTGGGGCACGTACGTCACGACGCCCGTCGTAAACGCGGATTCTAGCCTAGTCAAGGTCCGCACCATCATCCGCAACGAGCGCCATGTCGCACAGCCGCTGGCCCTGGTTACCGCGGTTTCCGATTCGGGAGGCCAGGTTGTGGGACTCGTCGTCACGAAGGGCATGATGCTTCCTGCGGACTCAAGCGTCGAAGCAGAACAGGAGGTCACGATCCCACATCCGACGCGGTGGTCGCTTGAGCGGCCGTACCTGTATCGCGTCGTGTCACGTGTCGTGTGTTCTGACAAGACCTGCGACGACCAATACACCACGTCGTTCGGCGTGCGCACGGCCGAGTTTCGGGCGGATTCGGGCTTCTTCCTGAACGGCCAGCACGTCAAAATCCGCGGCATCTGCCTGCATCACGACCTCGGTGCGCTCGGCGCCGCCGTGAACACCCGTGCCATCGAGCGCCAGCTCCAAATCATGAAAGCGATGGGCGCCAACGCGCTGCGGACCTCCCACAACCCGCCCGCGCCCGAGCTACTCGATCTGACCGACCGCATGGGTTTCATCGTGATGGACGAAGCCTTCGACATGTGGAAGAAAGAGAAGACGAAGTATGACTACCATCTCGACTGGGACGCTTGGCACGAGCGCGACCTGTCGGACATGGTGCGGCGCGACCGCAACCATCCCAGCGTGTTCATCTGGAGTATCGGCAACGAGGTGATGGAGCAGTGGACCGATGGCGACAGCACCGCCGCGCCCATCGCGCGCGAGCTCGCCGGTATCGTGCACAGGCTCGATCCAACACGGCCGGTCACCCAGGCCGCGAATAACGGTAGCACCAAGAACCCCGTGTTTCACGCCGGCGCGCTCGACCTCCTCGGCCACAACTATCACCACGAGGTCTGGGCCGACTTTCCGACGCAGTACCCGGGCGCCAAGTTCATCATCACCGAAGCGATGTCCGACCTGAACTCCCGCGGGGTGTACCCGCAGCCCTCCGACAGCGTGTCCGACTACCATTGGCCCTACGAGAAGGACAAAGGACCGCGGCCGCCCGCGGACGGGCGCTTGTCGTCGTATGACAACAGCCACGCGTTCTGGGGCTCGCTGCACGAGGAATCGCTGCGCCTGTTCGAGCGCTATCCATTTCTCTCCGGCATCTTCATCTGGCAGGGCATCGACTATCTCGGTGAGCCGACGCCGTACGAGTGGCCGGCGCGCAGCTCGTATTTTGGCGTCGTGGACCTGGCAGGATTCCCCAAGGATCCCTTCTACTTATATCAGAGCGTGTGGACCGAGCAGCCGATGCTGCACCTACTTCCGCACTGGAACTGGACCGCGGGGGATACGATCGATGTGTGGGCCTACACGAACGCAGACCAGGTGGAGCTGTATTTGAACGGTTCGTTCCAGGGCGTGAGGCGCAAAGAGGGCGACGTCGGTCACATGATGTGGCGCGTCGCCTACAAGCCTGGGACATTGAAAGCCGTGGCGCGTAAGAACGGGCTCGTGACGACAAGCGCCGTGGTCAGGACTGCCGGTGCCCCCGCGCGGGTCGCGCTCGCCCCTGATCGCGCCCACATTCGCGCGGATGGGGAGGATCTCTCCTTCGTGACGGTCACGGTCCGGGATCGACGCGGCCGCGCGGTGCCGACCGCGGAGCCGCTCATCTGGCTCCGCGTCAGCGGTGGTGCGCAGATCGTCGGGGTGGATAATGGTGATCAGATCAGCCACACGTCATTCCAGGCGAAACAAGTGCGGCTGTTCAACGGCAAGGCGCTCGTCATTGTGCGCGCGGGCAGGAAGCCGGGAACGGCCACGCTGACCGCGGAAGGGAAGGGGCTGGTCCCCGCCACCGTCCGCATCGCCCTCAAATAGGGACCCAACGATGAAACAGAGACCACTCGGCAAGACCGGCTATCACGTCAGCGAGATCGGCTTCGGCGCCTGGGGCATCGGCGGCGCCATGTGGCGCGGCGTCGACGACACGGAAGGGCGGAAGGCGCTGCGCGAAGCGGTCGACCAGGGCATCACCTTCTTCGACACGGCACTCGCCTACGGCGACGGCCACAGCGAGCGGGTAATCGGCGAAGTCCTGAAGGATGACATCCGCGCGGGCCGCGTCGTCGTCGCTACCAAAGTCCCCCCGCTGAATCAGGAGTGGCCGGCGAAAGCCAGCTACAAACTCAAGAGCGTCTTTCCCGCCGGGCACATCGCGTCGTCCACCGAACAGTCATTGAAGAATCTCAGCGTGGAAGCGCTGCACTTGCAGCAGCTCCACGTGTGGAACGACGTCTGGCTATCGGATCCCGAATGGCAGCAGTCGCTCGAGCAGATCGCGCGCCTGAAGAAGGAAGGGAAGGTGCTCCACTGGGGCGTTTCGATCAACGATCATGCGCCGGAGACCGCGCTGAAGGTATTGACCGATCCGATCTTCGACACGGCGCAGGTGATTTACAACATCTACGATCGCTCGCCTGAACAGGCCCTCTTCGCCCTTGCCAAGAAGAAGCCCCTCGGCATCATCGTGCGGGTGCCGTTCGACGAAGGCGCGCTCACGGGTCAGATCAAAGCCAACACCGTCTTCCCCGCGGGCGACTGGCGCGCCGATTATTTCGCCGGTGACCGCAAGGCCGAGGCCGAGCGGAGGGGCAAGGCGCTCGCCGGTCTGCTCAACGACCAGGTCCAAAGCTTGCCCGAGCTCGCGCTGCGATTCTGCCTGTCGGCGCCCGAGGTCTCGACGGTCATCCCCGGCATGCGGCGACCTGCCCATGTGCGGCAGAACGCGACGGTGTCCGCGAAGGGCGCGCTGCCGGCCGGTCTGCTCTCACAGCTCAAGCCGCACGCGTGGGACAAGAACTGGTACCCATAGCCTCAGTGAGTCACACCGTCTCCTGTGCGCCCAGTTTTCTCAAGCGGCGCTCGAGCAGGCGCCGTTCCGGCTCTTCCACGGCGAGCGCCAGCGCCTGCGTGTACGCCGCGATCGCGTCTGACGTGCGGCCGAGCCGCCGCAACAGGTCGGCTCGAGCAGCGTGCGCCAGATGATACGCCTGCAGGTCGCCCCGCGCGAGAATCGCGTCGATGAGCGCGAGTCCGCGCTCCGGGCCGTCGCGCATCGCGATCGCCGCCGCTCGGTTCAGCTCTATCACGGGTGACGGCTCGGCGCGCAGCAGCACGTCGTAGAGTCCGACGATTTCGCTCCAATCAGTCGCTGCCGAGCTCGACGCTTCAGCGTGGACGGCCGCGATCGCCGCCTGGAGCACGTACGGACCCACGCTCCGAGAGGCAAAGGCGCGCTCGACCAGCGCCACTCCTTCCTGTATCTGTGCGCTGTTCCACCGGGACCTGTCCTGTTCCTCCAGCGGTATCAGCTCGCCCCCGGCGTTCGTGCGCGTCGCGCGGCGGGCATCGTGCAGCAGCATCAGCGCGAGCAGGCCGATTGCCTCAGGCTCCGGCAGCAGTTCGACGAGCAGCCGGCCGAGCCGGATCGACTCGGTGGCGAGGTCGGGTCGGGTGAAGTACCCCTGGTTGAACACGAGATAGACCACGTGCAGCACGCTCGCGAGGCGCCCGGGAAGATCGCGCCGCTCGGGGACTTCGTACGGGATTTTCGCGTCGCGAATCTTGGCTTTGGCGCGGACGATGCGCTGCGCCAGCGTGGGCGCAGTGGTGAGGAAGGCAGCCGCGACCTCTTCGGTCGTGAGACCACAGATTTCACGCAACGTCATCGCGACCTGCGCATCGGGATGCAGCGCGGGATGACAACAGGTGAAGATGAGCCGCAGCCGGTCGTCGACCAGGTCGTGCGGCTCTTCCGGAAGCTCTGCGATCACTTCCACTTCACCACCAACCTCACGGCGTGTCTTGCGCAGCCGGTCGATCGCCTTGAATCGCCCCGTCGAGATGAGCCACGAGCGTGGATTGGTGGGCATCCCTTCGACCGGCCAACGCTCCACCGCCGCGGCGAACGCATCCTGCAACGCCTCCTCGGCGAGATCGAAATCACCGAGGAGGCGGATGAGGGTCGCGAGGACGCGTCGGGACTCGGCGCGATAGACCGACTCGATCGGGTCTACGGCTGGTTGAACTCCATCACCGGCCGCACTTCGACGGTGCCATGCTTCGCGCCCGGAATCCGGGACGCGACCTGGACCGCGTCGTTGAGATCCTTCGCGTTGATCAGGTAGTAGCCGCCGAGCTGCTCTTTCGTCTCGACGTACGGACCGTCCGTTGTCGAGAGCTTGCCATTCCGCACCCGGACCGACGTCGCGGTCTTGGTGGGCTGGAGCGCTTCACCACCGATGTACTTGCCCGCGTTCTTGATGCTGTCGGTGAACGCACCGTACTCGGCCATCCCCTGCTTCATGTCGGCCTCGGTGGCCTTTTCCCACGACTTCTCGTCTTCGTAGATCAAGCACAGGTATCTCATGATCTCCTCCTGGTGAACCCGGGCCAAGAGCCCGGGCTTGTTCTTGTGCTACTCAGCACGTGATCACTTCCCGTTTTGCGACCAGACAGGACGAACTTCGACCGAACCCCACTTGGCTGACGGAATACGACTGGCGATCTGAATCGCCTCGGTACGATCCTTCGCTTCGATGAGGAAGTAGCCGCCGAGCTGCTCCTTGGTTTCCGCAAACGGGCCGTCGGTGGTCGAGAGCTTGCCGTCGCGGATGCGCACCGTGGTGGCCTGGTCGGTGTGCTGCAGCCCGTGCGAACCGACGTAGTTGCCGCTCCTCTTGATGTCCTCGGTGAACGCCCAGTAGTCGCGCTTGGCCCGCTCGATCACGTCCTTGGCGACGTTGACCTCCTCCTTTTCCTCCTGATACACCAGGCACAGGTATTTCATAGGCTCCCTCCACGTGGTTCTGAAATATGCCCACCCCCCGGACACTGAATGGTCGTTTGGGGATACGGGAATTCGACAAGACGCTAACTTCCGCCCATGCCACGCTATGCCGCGTTCCTGCGAGGGGTCATGCCCATGAACTGCAAGATGGCCGATCTTCGGGCTGCCTTCGAGGCTGCAGGATTCAGCGATGTAACGACCGTTCTGTCGAGTGGCAACGTCGTGTTCGATGCCCGCAGCGCGGCCGAAGCGGCCCTGGAGCGTAAAGCCGAGACGGCGATGCTTGAGCGCTTGGCGCGGACGTTTCTCACGATTGTGCGGCCCATCGAGCAGCTACGGGAGCTGCTGGCGACCGACCCCTATCGCGCCTTCCCCGTCAGTCCAAAAGCGAAACGCATCGTGACATTCCTGAAAGGCCTACCCAAGGTCAAGATCAAGCTTCCCATCGAGGCCGATGGGGCCCGAATCCTCACAATGAAAGGCAGTGAGATCTTCACCGCGTATCTACCGACGCCCAAGGGCCCCGTTTTCATGTCGCTGCTCGAGCAGACGCTCGGCAAGGATCAAACGACGCGGACCTGGGACACCATCGCGAAGGTCGCCCGCTGAGATAGATTCGAGCACGTGTCTCCAAACCCCCTGCCGGACCAGCTCCCTGCTGCGGCGCGTGAGCGTGTCATCGAGTTGTTGACGCGCCATTTTGCCAACGACGAGATCACCGAAGCGCAACTCGAGGCTCGACTGCAGGATGTGTACGCGGCGCGGACTGCGAGTGACCTCGACGCGATCGTCGCGGGTCTTCCTTCCGAGGCCGTGGCACACCGGACCGACACGAGCATCAGCGCAACGTTCTCGGGGCAGGAGCGCAAGCTTGCCGGCGTCGTGCCACGCCAGCTCACGCTGAACGCGCGGATGGGGTATGTCGAGCTCGATTTGACCAACGCGACGTTCGCCCCCGGCATCACGACGATCGACGTCCACTCGTTCATGGGCTACGTGGAGATTCGCTTGCCGGAGGGCGTGCGGGTCGAGAATGACGGGCGCGCGCTGTTCGGCTACGTCGCCGTAAAGGGTCTGGACGAAGAATCCGGCAGTATCGTGCGGATCACTGGCACAGCGGTCTTCGGGTACGCGGAGATCTTTCTGCCTGACAACGACTTTGAGGAAGAGGACGAGGAGTAACATGCCTCACGGAAAGGTCTGCTATCTCGAGATGCCGGCGAAGGACATCGAGGCGCCGCTGAAACCCGCGGTAGGCTGGCGCGTTTAGGTAGCATCCATGGGCACAACTCTCCGATTGACCCGCGCGGCGTTCGGCGCCGTGCAACGGGCCTCGCCCGACCTGGCCGCGCGCTGGGCCGAGCGCCTGTTCTGCTCGCCGCCGCGCCGTCCGATCAGTGAACGGATGGCCGCCTGGCTGCGCGATGGGCAACGCTTCGATGTGATCGTCGGCCGCCGGCGCGTGGCGGCCTGGACGTGGGGCGCGCGCGGACCCGGCGTCCTGCTGGCGCACGGTTGGGGCAGTCGCGGCGCGCGCTTTGTGGATCTGGGCGGCGCCCTGCTCGCCGCCGGACATCGCGTCGTCACCTTCGACGCGCCCGGTCACGGCGTGTCGCAGGGAAGGCTCAGCTCGGGGCTGGAATTCGCGCGCGCAGCGATTGCCGTGGCCGCGGCGGTCGGGCCCGTGAGCGCGGTGGTTGGCCATTCGTTGGGTGGGTTCGCCTCCGCACTCGCGATGCATCGCGGGCTGACCGCGCGACGCGCCGTCTTCATCGCACCCTCCGCGAACGTGAACAGCTACAGCGCGCAGTTCGCCGCCCTGCTCGGCGTGACACCGCCGGTCATGAGCTCGATGCGCGCGCGGCTGGCTCGGCGCCTGGACTTCAGCTGGAGCAGCATGGACGTCCCGGCCTTTGCTCCGGGCATGCGCGTGCCATTGCTGGTAATCCACGATCGCGATGATCGCGAAGTGCGCTGGGGTGACGGCGCCGCGATTGCGCAGGCCTGGCCCGGCGCCGAGCTGGTTAGCACGACGGGCCTGGGCCACCACCGCATCGTGAGTGACGCCGAGGTGATTGCGAACGTCGTGGCGTTTCTGCGCGCGTCGCTGGAGTAATTCGTGACAGAGACTTGACGCGGAAGTCGCCTCGCCGTGGTGGGACGCCGGTCTATTTGCGTCGTCCCGATTGCCCGTGTCCACGGCAGAGGAGTGACTCATGCGTCGATATTCTGCACCGCGTCTCGTCCCGATCGCCTGCTTGCTTGCGTCTCTTGCAATCATCGGGTGCCAGCGCGACCAACCGGTTGCGCCTCCCCAGCCGTCTCTCGCGGCAGAGCGGAATGGGAACGAAATCCGCAACACCAAGATTCCCGACCGTCTGCAGCACCTGGTCGTCATCTACCTCGAGAACCACAGCTTTGACAACCTGTACGGCGAATTCCCCGGCGCAGATGGGCTGAGCAACGCTGCCGCGACCGAGACACAGGTGGATGCGAGTGGTACGCCGTTCACCACGCTGCCGCAGGTCAGCGGCTCGCCATTCCCGCTCACGCTGCCGAATGCGCCGTTCGCAATCGAAGACTATGTGCCCGCGGACCGGTTGATCCGCGATCTCGTGCACCGGTTCTACCAGGAGCAAATGCAGATCGATGGCGGCCGCATGGACAAGTTCGCGCTCGTCAGCGACGCGAAGGGCGAGGTGATGGGGATGTATCACACCGGGCCGCTGCCGCTGGCCGCTGAAGCCGCGAATTACACGCTCTGCGACGACTTCTTCCATGCCGCGTTCGGCGGATCATTCCTGAATCACATCTGGCTCATCGCCGCTCGGTCGCCCACGTTCCCGAATGCGCCGGCTGGCATCGTGGCGCAGCTCGGCGCGGACGGTTCGCTGGTCAGGGACGGCGCAGTGACACCCGATGGCTATGCCGTAAACACCATCTTCACCGTCAATCAGCCGCATCCCGCGACCACGCCGGCGGCCAACCTCCTGCCGAACCAGACATTCGCCACGATCGGCGACCGGCTATCGGAGCGGCATATCAGCTGGGCCTGGTACTCGGGCGGGTGGAATGACGCGCTCGCCGGCAACGCCGACCCGCTGTTCCAGTTTCACCATCAGCCGTTCGCCTATTTCGCGAACTACGCTGACGGCACGGCGGCCAGGGCGGAGCACTTGCTGGACGAGTCGGAGTTCATCGCTGCGGCACAAGCCGGCCGGTTGCGCGCCGTCTCCTTCATCAAGCCTCTCGGCCCCCAGAACGAGCATCCCGGATACGCCGACGTGATCACCGGGGAGAATCACGTGCTCGATCTGATCAACGCCGTGCGGAACGGGCCCGATTGGCCCACCACCGCGATCATCATCACCTACGACGAGCACGGCGGCTTCTGGGATCACGTCGCGCCGCCCGTCGTCGATCGCTGGGGACCGGGCATCCGCGTTCCCACGCTGGTGATCTCGCCGTTTGCCAAGCGCCATTTCGTCGATCACAACCGCTACGATACGACGTCCATCCTCGCGTTGATCGAGAGCCGCTGGCGGCTGGCGCCGCTCACCGACCGCGACGCCGCGGCCGATGATATGGCGAATGCGTTCGAGCCCGATCGCTAGACGCGGCGGTAAACCGCAGCCGGCTCGGTGCTTGTGTCCGAGCCGGCTGCCTCCGTTGGACCACAGCGCCCGCCCGCGATCTACCGGTACCTGCGGTCCGTGCGACGGGCTACGTGACCGGCACCGTGCGGACCTCCGGGGCGACCCGCGATCCCAGTAACTCAATCGCTTCCATCAACCGGGCATGGGGCAGGGAAGTCACATTCATCTGGAATGTGATGCGATCGATCCCGCCTAGCACGTCGTCGTAGTGCCGGATTCTTCCAACTACATATTCCGGATCCCCGATCAGGAGCGCGCCTTCGGGCCCGCGCTGGGCGTCGAAGCTTGCCCGTGTCATCGGCGGCCAACCGCGTTCTCTGCCCACGGTGGCGATGGCGCTGGCATAACCGGGATAAAAGGCGTTCGCGGCGTCCTCGGTTGTTTCTGCCACAAACCCCAGCGCGTGCACCCCGACCTTCAGGCGGTCTCGGGAATGGCCCGCCTGCCGGCCGGCTTCGCGGTACAGATCCACGAGCGGCTTGAAGCGGCGCGGCTCGCCACCGATAATCGCGACCATGAGCGGAAGCCCCAGGACACCGGCTCGGGCGAACGATTGCGGTGTCCCGCCTACGCCGATCCAGATCGGCAACGGATTCTGGTACGGCCGCGGATAGATGCCCTGGCCCGTGAGCGCTGGTCGAAACTTGCCCGACCAATGCACGCGCTCGTTGTCCCGGATCTGTAAGAGTAGATCGAGCTTCTCGGCAAAGAGCGCGTCGTAATCGTCGAGGCTGAAACCGAACAGCGGAAACGCCTCGATCGACGAGCCGCGGCCCACGACCATCTCGGCGCGGCCCTGCGACAGCAGGTCGAGCGTCGCAAACTGCTGAAAGACTCGGACAGGATCCGCCGCGCTCAGCACCGTGACGGCACTCGTCAGGCGGATGTGTTGTGTTCTTGCCGCCGCCGCGGCAAGAATCATAGCGGGCGCGGAATCGAGATACTCCTTGCGGTGATGCTCTCCGATCCCAAAGACGTCCAGTCCTACCTGATCGGCGTGCTCGATCTCTGCGACGAGCTCACGCATGCGCTCCGACGGACTTACGGCGCGGGCTTCCTCGAGGTAGGCCGCCGCGAAACTATCAATACCAACCTGCACATCCCTCACGCTCCCAACGGAAAAGAGTGGTTCGTTAACGCCGGCGTGGTGCCTCTGCTGTCAGCAGCTCGCGGCCCCAGCGTTCGATGGCCTGAGCCAGCTCGCCAAACGTGCGGCCGGTGCGCGTCAACTCGTAACTCACGCGCACGGGTGGTCCGGCATCGACCTGCCGCACCAGCAACCTCCGCGCCTCGAGCTCCTTCAGCCGTGCCGAGAGGACCTTGTCGCCCGGGCCCTGGGCCCGCTCCGACAATTCGCTGAACCGCAGCGGTCCAGCCTGCAGCACGTTGAGAATCAAGGCGTTCCATTGCTGGCCCAGCACCACGATCGCGGTCTGGAACGCTTGGCAGTGTGAATCGACCTGTTTCATGCTGCCATTCTAAGCTAGTTCCTTCCCAAAAGAAAGCCTCTTGACATTGGAGAGTGACATGGCGAGCTTACTAGCCGATAGAAAGTTCCACTCCAACAGAAAGTGATAGGGAGCATATGGCAATCGGACTCTTGATCCTGCGGCTCGTGGTGGGCCTGACACTGGCCGCCCACGGCGCGCAGAAGCTGTTCGGTTGGTTCGGCGGATATGGGCTGCAGGGGACCGGCGGTTTCCTGGAGCAGCTCGGCTTCGTGCCTGGACGGCGCAACGCGCTGTTTGCGGGGCTCGCGGAGCTGGGTGGCGGTGTCCTGCTGGCGCTCGGTCTCGCGACGCCCGTGGCGGCGGCAATGATCGTCGCGGTAATGACTGTGGCAGCGGTAAGCGCGCATCTGAAGCACGGCTTCTTCAACCACAACCAGGGTTATGAATACACGCTGATCCTGGCGATTGCCTCGGTCAGCATCGCGTTCACGGGTCCTGGCCCGTTGTCGGTCGATGCAACGCTCGGCTTTGGGGATGCCGGAGCCGCTTGGGGGTTCGTCGCGCTGGTCGCCGGTCTTGCGGGCGCTGCCGTGCAGCTCGCGCGGCGCCAGGTGCCCGGAGCGAAGCAGTCTCACCCGAGCGCGTAGCTCTGGGTGAGGCTCGTTGCCCCGGTTACGTCAACACGCCTGCGGCAGCCGGCCGGCGCCCGCCTTCGAAGAGCCGCGCCGTAACGGCTCCGAAGATGAATCCCCCGACGTGCGCGGCGTACGCCACGCCCCCCGCTCCCCCCGCCGGCTGCGGCTGCTGTGCCACCGTGCCGAGATTCACGAGCTGCATCAAGAACCACACGCCGACCAGCAGGATGGCCGGAATGTAGGCCGTGCGCACGATTATGAAGATGATGAGGAGCGACCGGATGCGATCGTGTGGGTACGTGACCACAAATGCGCCCATCACTGCGGCGATCGCGCCACTCGCGCCCAGGTTCGGAACGGTGGAAGTCGGGCTGGCCGCAACCTGGGCGGCCGTCGCGGCGAGTCCGCCGAGCAGGTAAAACAGGATGTACTTCTGCCGACCCATCAGGTCTTCGAGTTCAGGTCCAAAAGCCCAGAGAAAGACCATGTTGCCGAGAATGTGCGAGACGCTGCCGTGCATGAACATCGACGTCAGGATCGTGATCAGATGACGGCCGGCGACGATATCGGCGGGCACGAGCGACCACGTGCTCACGAACGTCTCCCCGCGTGACAGCTCGAGGAGGAAGACGACCACGTTGACGGCGATGATCGACGCCGTTACCACCGGCGTTCGCGTTGGGCGACGCGAGGCATCGCCGAGCGGAATCACTCCCATCGGCTCCCCTTTCAGCGAAAAGAGTGTTTCTTGTCGAGTGGGGTGTCAACCGCCAACGGTCATTTAGGGAGCACGCATAGTCCCATGTCACGTCTCATCGCTGAAATCACCTGGGTGGGAGGCACTCGATGAAAGCCTATCTGATCACCACGGGCCTGCTGTTCGCTCTTATCTGCCTGCTCCACAGTTGGGAGATCATCGATCGGGGTCATTTTGTAGTTGAGGATCCCATTGTGATCCTGGCCGCTGCTGGATTGTCGATCTGGGCCTGGACCCTCAACGCGCGCGGGAAAACCCCCTAGCTTTAAGACATGCTGATCGCCGTCCTGGCCCTGCTGCAGGGTGCACAACCGCCCGCTGCGCCCCGCCGTGAGGTCGCCGACTCCGGCGTCATCGCCACCGATCAACGCGTCACCCCCGCCGGGGTGCAGAGCGTCTTCACCGACCGCGTCTTTGGCGTGCGCTTTGGCGCGAAGCCCGGCGAGATCTGGGTTGCGATCCATGGCGCCGCCTATCGACTGGGCTGGCGCGACAATGCCGTCCTCGGCAGCGCGGCATTCGACGGTCGCGCGGGAGTGCAGGGTGTTGCGATCGATCCCGTCAACGGCCGGACGCTGGTGACGTCCGTGGGTCTTCTGCCCGCCGACGTCGCCCTCAGCCGCACACCGGGCTCCCAGGAGCTCGCCCATACGAAATCGGTCGCTCATCTCACGGCCTACGACGGCGACAACGTCGCGGTGCGCATGGCGTCGCCGGCACTGGGGGACTACATCGTCGGTGCGCCCGCCGTGGCGCGGAGGGCCAACGCGTCGGGGCACCGCGTCGTGGTGGTGCCGCTCTCGGCGAACGACTCGCTCGCCGTGCTCGATGCGGACTCCGGCACTCTTCTGAAGAAGGTTCCGCTCGGCGTGCTGCCGGTCGCGGCCGTGATCAGCGCGGATGGAGCCGTCGCGTATGTCTCGAACCTCGGCGGCCCCAAGCCGACCGCCAAGGATCGTGCGGCAAAGCAGTGCTGCGATCCATTTGCCGAATTGGTGCGCGTCGACCAGCGCGGCCGGGCAGAGGCGGGCAGCGTGATGCGCGTCGATCTCGTCGCCGGCAAAGTGACCAAGGTCTTTATGGTCGGGCGCCACCCCACCGGCATGGCGTGGGACGAAAAGAATTCGCGCCTGTTTGTCGCCAACGGTAATTCGGACGCGGTGAGCGTCATCGATACGCGCCGCGAGGCGGTGATCAGGACACTCGCGATCGTGCCGTTCCGGGAGCGCAAGATTGGTCTCGCGCCAACGGCTGTCGCGCTGTCGCCTGACGCGACGACACTCTACGTCGCGCTGGGCGGTGTGAACGCCGTCGCGCTCTACTCGATCCCGGGCGGGCAGCTGCGCGGCTTGATCCCCACTGGCTGGTATCCGACGAACATCGACGTCAGCGCCGATGGCCGTATGCTTGCGGTGGGATCGCTGTTCGGAGTTGGTTCAGGCAACGGGCACGCGTCGGGGAAGACCGGGCGGTACGTGCATTCCTACCGCGGCTCGGTGAACATCATCGAGGTGCCGCCAGAGGCGCAGCTGGCCGCGTACACGACGTCCGTCGCGCAGAACAACCGGCTCACGCTGGGGCAGCCGCAAGTCACGCCAGCATCGCCCGTCAAGCCTGCAGCCCGTGCGGTCCCCGAGCGCCCCGGCGATTCGTCCCTGGTCAAACACGTCGTCTACATCATTCGCGAGAACCGCACCTACGATCAGGTGTTCGGCGACATCGGCAAAGGCGCGAGCGATAGCGCGGCGCTGCAATACGGGCGCGAGGTCACGCCGAACGCGCACGCGCTCGCCGAGCAGTTCGTGCTGCTCGACCACTTCTTCGCATCCGGCGGGAACTCGGCGGACGGGCACAACTGGTTGACCCAGGGCATGGAGACTGAGTACCCGATGTGGCCGCTGTACACGGGACGCAGCTACCCGTCGGAGGGCGTGGATCCGCTGGCCTACTCGGCGGGGGGCTTCATTTGGGAAACGGCTGTAGCCAAGGGCAGAACGGTGCGAGTGTTTGGTGAGTATGCACCGGGGCCCACCATGGACAGCGACTCGGTGCGATTGGGGCTGCTCAAGCGCTACCTCGACAAGCCGGACGACCGTGCCTACTTCCGCAACGTATTTGCCAAACGGTACAACACGCGCTCTGATATCGCGTCGCTCGACCGCGTTCTCGTGCGGGAGTATCCGGGCTGGACAATGGAAGTACCGGACGTCGCGAAGGCCGACGTATTTCTCGAGCATCTGGGCGAGTGGGAAGGCAAGAATTCGATGCCCAACCTCGTGATCATGAATCTGCCGAGCGATCACACCGTCGGGACCAGTGCCGGCTGGTGTACGCCCAAGGCGTGCGTTGCCGACAACGACCAGGCGCTCGGCAGGATCGTCCAAGGG
>DASZCG010000250.1:0-9707 GCA_035943355.1 Gemmatimonadales bacterium | reverse complement strand
GTGCGGCCACGGGTGCGGCGCCTGTGCCGCCTCGCAATAGCTCGTCCAATGACGCCGGACCCACGCCGGCGGCCACCATGCGCTGATATACCGCCCATGAGCCGGCAATATCGGTGGACGATTCCTGCGCCGCGGTTGGCGCCGGAGGCGCCGGAGGCGCTGGAGGCCGGGACGGTTCGGGACGCTTCGTGGAGACTGGGGGAGGCTCTGGACGGGCCACTCCACCCAGGCGCCGAATCGCGAGTGTCACGGCCGCGAGGGATGCCGCACTCGCCGTCTCATCTCCTGACGCCGACGCGGAAAGAATCTCGCCCGCCTTGCGCAGCTCGGCGGCGAACAGCGCGGGTTGGTTCACCGCGATCCCGCTCGACACCGCCTCGCGCGCGGCCTGAGCGAACTCGGCGACGCGATCAGCGACCGGCCCGCCACCGGCTCCTGCCGCGCCGAGCGCGCGGAATGTTCCGGCCAGCGTGTGCGCCCGGAGCTCGCGCTGCGTCGCACTGGGCGCGCGCTCCAGCGAGTCGGCGGCCTGACGCAGATGCTCGCCGTGACTCACCAGCTCGAGACGGCCGAGTGACGCGGGACGAGCGCCCGGTGCCGCCGCGCCGCGCTGCACGATCGTCGCCACCGTTTCGATGGGGACGACGTCGGGCTCGCTGTCCATGAACTGGACGAGCAGGCTCGCGAACTTGCGAAACTCGGCGCCTTCGGGATCGGGACGGCCGCGCTCGGCGACCTCGCGCGCCGCGTGCGCGATCGACGTCGCCGCCATCTGGAACAGCTCGGCGATCATATCGCCAAACCCGGGCAGCGGCGTCTCACTGTTGCGCTCCATCTCGCTGATTGCGCGCTCGATGCCCTCCAGCAAGTCGGGCAGCGGTGGCAGATCATTCAGTGCGGCGAGCCCGCGCAGCGGCTGCAGCGCCTTCAACACCTGCTGCAGCGGATCGTGGGCCGTCGGATTGGTGCGCAGCACGCGGCCGGCGCGGTCGAGCGCGCTCGCGATCGCCGCTCCTTCACGCGCGACGAACGCACGCGCGCCCGCGTCGAGTCCCATCGCTGCAGCGGCGCGCACCTGAGCAGACGGGCGCCCGCCGAGCTGCTCGAGCTGGCTCGCCAAGGCCTCGGCTTTGGCGGAATCGGCCTGCGTCCAGGTTGCCGCTTTCCGCACGAAGACCTTGAGATCGTCGACAGCGCGGGTGGCGATCTGCTGTATCCCGACGTCCCAGGGGCGCCGGCCTTCGCGCACCCCGCGCGCGAGCGCCTCGAGCCCCATGGCTGCCCGGGCGATGCCGTGCTGGCTCGCCATCAGCGCGCTGCCGCGCAAGGCGCGCGCGAGCCGCACCAGCTCCTCGGGCGCGGGCGGTCCGGGTGCCTGAAGCAGTGCGTCGAGTCGGTCGAGATACTCCCCCGCCTCGAGGGCGAAGAAGTCCGACATGCCGAGGGGCGGCGGAGCGCCAGGAGCAGTCATGGCGACTCCAAGCTAGGGAGTTCGGGCTGCATCCACCAGCGTTTTCATGCGCCGGACGGCCGCTTCGAGGCCCCAGAAGACCGCGTTACTCACGATCGAATGCCCGATGTTGAGCTCCTCGATCTCGGAGATCGCGGCCACCGGCTGCACGTTCTGGTAGGTCAGTCCATGGCCGGCGTGAACCGCCAGGCCAATCCGCTGCGCGTGCGTCGCGGCCCGCTGGAGCTCCGCGAGTGCGGCATTGCTGCGGCGCCATGTGTGTGCGTACCGGCCGGTATGCAGCTCGATGGCCGGAACGCCGAGCTCCCGCGCCACGTCGATCGTCTTCAATGAAGGATCGATGAACAGGCTGACGCGAATCCCTGCCTTCGTCAGTCGTGCGATCGCCTGCTGCAGGCGGCGATCGCTCCGCCGCAGCGCGAGGCCGCCTTCCGTCGTGATCTCCTGCCGCTTCTCCGGCACCAGCGTCGCCTGAAACGGCTTCACGCGCGTCGCGAGTCGGACGATCTCGTCGTTCGCGCCAAGCTCGAGATTCAACACAGTATGGACGCTCTGCGCCAGCGCCTTCACGTCCGCGTCCTGAATGTGACGCCGGTCCTCACGCAGGTGGACGGTGATGCCGTCGGCTCCCGCGCGCTCGCACGCTGCCGCCGCCTGCACCGGGTCGGGTTCGTCGGTCTTGCGCGCTTCACGGAGCGTCGCAACGTGATCGATGTTGACGTAGAGACGCATGGTGTCTTACCTTCGGGTCGTCCCGACCACAGGGCTTGCCTCGTGAAGCGACGGCTCGCGGTTCATGCAGTCCTGCTCGCCGCTCTGACAGCCTGTAGCAATGGGCAGGGACCGGGAACGCCGGTCCCGCAGTCGATGAACGAATCGGTTGCGCAGTTTCTCGCGGCGGTCAAGGCGAACGATCTGAAACGAATGGGCGATCTGTGGGGCACCGAGCGCGGCCCCGCAGCGCAGTCGATGAGCCCCGATGTTCTCCGGCAGCGCCTCACCGTGATTCAGAAGTATCTCGATCACACGGGGTACCGGATCATCGAAGGACCGCTCCTCGTGCCGGGCCACCAGGACCTGCGGACATATCGCGTGGAGCTGCAGCGGTCGAGTTGCAATCAGGTGATGCCGCTCGACGTGATCAAGACGCACAGCGGCGGCTGGCTCGTGTACGACGTGCATCTTGAGGCCGCGGGGAGTCCGACGGGTCGTTGCCAGCCGCCGGGGACGGGAACCCCGCCCTAATGCTGGGCGTTCCACCTAGTCCGTCAGCTCCAGCAGGATGCCGTTCGTCGATTTGGGGTGCAGAAAAGCGATGCGTCGTCCGCCGGCCCCGCGCCGGGGCGTCTCATCGACGAGCTGATAGCCGGCCGCCCGGCAGCGCGCCAGCGCGATATCGAGGTCCGTGACGCGGTAGCAGATGTGATGAATGCCGGGGCCGCGTTTTGCGAGAAACTTCGCCACGGGACTGGATGGATCGGCAGGCTCGAGCAGCTCGACGTCGACAGCGCCGAAATGCAGGCTGACGATCGTGGCGCCGTCCGCGCTCTCCGGCCGTCCCGGAGCAAGTCCGAGGATGTCGCGGTAGAACGGCAGGGCGTCACGAATGCTGGGTACCGCTATGCCGATGTGGGCGACGGAAGGGTTCATACGGGCAAACTAACGTCATAGAAGGAGAATGGGGGACATGGAAGCGACGCATCTCGTCGAAATTACGGACGCAACTTTTCCCGCCGAGGTCGAGCAGCACAAGGGCCTCGCGGTTGTGGACTTTTGGGCGACCTGGTGCGGGCCGTGTCACATGGTCGCGCCGATCATGACCCAGCTGGCTGGGAAGTACAACGGCAAAGTGAAGATCGTGAAGGTGGACGTCGACGCCAATCCGGCGACGGCGATGCGCTTTAACGTCCGCTCGATTCCGAGTATTCTATTCTTCAAGGACGGCCGGCATGTCGATACGCTGGTCGGCGCCTATCCGTCGCAGGCGTTCGAGCAAAAGATCGACCAACACCTGTCGTAGCTTCTTCGCCGGAGGCCGATGCGCGCGAGCACCGCTCGCCTGACGAATTCGCCGGTTCGCCTCGCGGATCTCCAGTTCCCGCAGGTGAACCGGCTTATTCATCGCACCCGCCTCGCCTTCATCCATCTGGACAATCTGCTCGCCTACGCCAAGCGCGACCGTGACGGCCGCATCGACGGGTATATCGCCGCGCATTTGCCGGACGAGTGCGTGCTGCTGTTCCTGCGCAAGGGTGAGGGTGTCAACGCGGCGTCCCTGCACACCGCCGGGCGCCATGTCATCACCATCACCGAGGCGCTGGCGCGCATGCGCGCGGAGGTCGAGCGCGGGGATCTCGAGTACTGCGCCGCGCCCATGGAGCAGCTCGCTTGGATGTACGCCTCCTGCGCCCGTGCGTACCAACCGCGCACCATCGACGTCAAAGAGGCGGAGAAATTCTTCCCGCGGTTGCAACACGAAAAGGTGAGCGGCGTGCTGGAACTGATCGCGGATGGGCGGGTGTCGTACTTGAAGTTCGATCAGGGGAAGTATCTGACCGGGCACTTCTGTGACAAGCCGAGCACCCTGGCCCCCGCGCGCTACCTCGAGTCGCTGTTCGACCGGGGGGCCGGCGGTGCCGAACCGGCGATGTCGGCCGGCACGTTTCCCGCGGTCGACGATCTCCCCGCGCAGGCCGCGACCGCGCTCGTCAACACCTATCGCGAGCTGTACTGGCGCATCGTCGAAGCCGTCGAGCGCGAGTTCCCCGGCGAGGCGAAGCGGCGCGCGCAGAAGGTGATGGCCGCCATGGTCGACACGCACCAGGCGCTCGCGCTGATCAGTGTGCCGCGCGGCACCGACACCCCGGAGGCCGTCGTCCGGCCGGAGGAGCTCTCGACCGCGCTGACCGACTGGGCCTTACAGCTGCTCGAAGGCGCCGAAGTCATGATGCCGGGAACGGCGCCCAAGGTCCTCAAGGACGCGACGCGCGAGCATCGCTACGTGCTGCAGGCGGCCGGATTCTACGGGCGTCTCCCCTGGCGGGTGACGTGGTGACGTGGCCGGCACCCTCTACGTCGTCGCGACGCCACTCGGGAACCTCGGCGATCTCTCGCCGCGTGCCGCCGACACGCTGAAACGCGTGGCGGTGGTCGCCGCCGAGGACACCCGCCACAGCAAACCCCTCCTGAACCATGCCGGCTCCCGCGCGGAGCTGGTGAGTCTCCACGCCCATTCGTCCGACCGCGCCCTCGAGCGTGTGCTGCGCATCCTCTCTGATGGGAGGGACGTCGCGCTGATCAGCGACGCGGGCACGCCGGTGATCAGCGATCCGGGTGTTGCGCTGGTTGCGGCAGCGAGACAGCGAGGCATTCCGGTCGTGACGATTCCCGGACCGACCGCCGTGGCAGCCAGCCTGGCTGTCTCGGGCATCGGAGGCGACCGCTATCTGTTTCTCGGGTTTCTGCCCCGCAAGGGAAGCGACCGCCGCCGCTTGCTCGCAACGGTCGCCTCCAGCGAATGGGCCGTGGTCCTGTTCGAAGCGCCGAATCGCGTCACGCAACTCCTCGCCGATCTGATCGAGGTGTGTGGTCACGAAAGGCAGGTCGCCGTCTCCAGGGAGTTGACCAAGGTGTTCGAGGAGACGCGTTCGGGGACGTTGCAAGAATTGTCAGAGCACTATGCAGAGGCTCCCGTGCGGGGTGAGGTTACAGTAGTCGTTGCGGGGACGGGCAAGCAGCGGGTGGAAGAACGTGCCACCGATCCCGGCGAGCGCGCCAAGGCTTTGCTCGCGGAAGGACTGTCGCGCAAGGACGCGGCGAATCGCTTGGCCGAAGAGACGGGAATTCCTCGTAACACGGCATATCGATTGGTGAACGACCTATGAGAATCGGCGGGCTGGCGGGCGGGCTGGTGTTCTTGGCGATCGTGTTTGCTTCGCCTGCCCGCCCGCCTGCCCGCCTGCCCGCGACCCTCACGATCGGTCGCCTGCATTACGATGGCGGTGGCGACTGGTACGCCAATCCGTCCGCTCTGCCAAACCTGCTTACCGCGCTGCGCGAGCGGACAACGCTGGCGGTGGCGGATCGCGAGCGGGTCGTGACCCTGACGGGTCCGGAATTGTGGGACGTCCCTTACATCTATATGACGGGCCACGGCAACGTCCACTTCTCCGATGTCGAGCTCCGCAATCTGCGTCGCTACCTGGAGCAGGGTGGGTTCCTGCATGCCGACGACAATTATGGAATGGACAAGTCGTTCCGCCGGGAAATCGCGCGCGTATTTCCGGACCATCCCCTGGTTGAAGTGCCGTTGAGCCACCCGATTTACAACCTGGTCTACGCCTTCCCGAAGGGGATTCCCAAGATCCACGAGCACGACGGGCTGCCTGCACAGGGATTCGGGATTTTTTTGGGAGACCGCCTTGTCGTATACTATTCCTATCAGTCCGACCTCGGGAACGGTTGGGAAGACCCCGAGGTCTACCATGACCCTCCTGACCTGCACGAGGCGGCGTTGCGCATGGGTGTGAATCTGTTCACCTACGCGGTGAGCGAAAGCAAATGACAGAAACGGCGCGCCGGCTGCGTCGCCTGGGGCTGCCCCACGCGCGCGCGCGGGCGTTCGCCGTGGTGCTCGCTGGCCTCGGCGTGGCCCTGGCCTGCGCTGCCCTCGGCCTGGCGCTCGCCCCAGCGGTGTCGGGCGTGACGGTGGCGTGGGGCCTGATCGCCCTCAGCGCGGCGGCGGCCGTCTGGCTCGGCATGCGGGCCCGGCGCGAGGCCGCCGACACTCCCGTCGCGCGGCTCGTCGAGTCGGCCACTGGGGGCCGCGCCGGCAGCGTCGTCGGTGTCGTCAGCCCCACGGCCGGCACCGGTGCCGGAATGAGCCCGGCCTTGCTGCTCGCCGCCGATACCCGGGCCGCCGCATTCGTCGCGGTCGCCGCGCCGACCGTCGACACGGCACTCCGTCGCACCACCAGACAGCGACTCGCATTCGGTGCGGGGGCCGCACTGGCGGGCGCGCTGCTCTTCGTCGCCGCCGCACCTGCGTCCGGCCGCGCCGCGGCGTTCTGGCATCCGGTGCGCGCGTGGCGCGATGCGCACTCGCCGGTGCGGCTTTCCGTCGATCGGCAGCGCGTGCGACGTGGTGGCGCGGTCACGGCGACGATCACCGTTCCCGGTGCCGCGCGGGTAACTCTGTGGACGCGCGGGCCCGGAGAGCCGTGGAAAGCGACGCTGCTCTCGCTCGACGCCGCTGGGCAGGCCGTGCAGCAGGTCGGCCCGATCGAAGCCGATCTCTATCTGCGCGCCGCGAGCGGCGGGCGTTCGAGCCGAGAGATCAAAGTGGACGTGGCTCTCCCCGCGTTCCTTGCCGACCTGGCGCTCACCGCACGCTTTCCTTCTTATCTCGGTCGCTCCGATGAGCCGCTGCTCATCGGCCCGGATCCCGTTCCGCTCCCCGCCGGCACGACGGTCCTGACGAACGGCACAGCCAGCGTGCCACTCGCGAGCGCGGCGTGGCGGTTTGAATCGCGTTCCGAAGGACTGCGCGTCGCCGGCACGCGCATCGACGGCCGTTTCACGCCGGCGGTGAGCGGCACCTGGCAGCTCCACGCATTGAGCGCCGACGGCTCCGCGCTCGAGGGTGTCGCGCCGGAGCTGCATCTCATCATCGTGCCCGATTCGGCGCCCGTCGTCACCGTGCCGGTCCCGGGTCGCGACACCACGCTGCCGATCTCGCTGCTCCAACAGCTCGTCGCCGACGTGCGCGACGATCACGGCATCTCGCGGCTCGCGGTGGTGAGCTGGCGCGTCAGTCGCACCGGGCGGATCGATCCGGCGGTGCGCGAGTCGCTCGATGTGAGCGGCGTGGGCGATCGCGCGATCGTCCAGGGCCGCCTCGACGCCGAGCACCGCGGCCTGCTGCCGGGCGACACGCTGCGGCTGTATGTCGAAGCGTGGGACAACGCGCCCGCGCCCCACATGGGCCGCAGCCCGGAAATCGCGTTGCGGTTGCCGAGCATGGAGGAGTTGCGCGCCCAGGCGCGCGAGGCGGCGCAGGCGGTGGCAGGCGCGGCCGATTCCGTCACGGCGGCGCAGCGCGAGCTGAGCGACCGGACGCGGGACCTCGCGCAGGAGCGGACCCGCGATGCCGACGGGCGGGCGAGCGGGCGGGCGGGCAGTCAACAGCAGAACGGCGCCATGTCGTTCCAGGCCACGCAGCGCGCCGAAGAAATCGCGCGCGATCAGGCGGCCATGTCGCAGCGTGTGCAGGAGCTGGCGCGGGCTGTCGATGAGATCGCCCGCGCGGCCAAGGCCGCGGGCGTCGATGACACGGCATTCCAGAACCGGCTGCGCCAGGTACAGGAGCTGCTCCAGCGGGCGCTGACGCCGGAGCTCGAGCAGCGGCTGCGCGAGCTGCAGGACGCGCTCGCCCGTCTCGATCCTGAGGCCACGCGCCAGGCGCTGCAGCGTTTGGCAGAAGCGCAGCAGGATCTGCGCCGCGAGCTGGAGCGCAGCCAGGAGCTGTTCAAGCGCGCCGCCCTGGAAGGCGAGCTCGCGTCACTCGCCAAGGACGCGGAAGATCTGCAGCGGCGCCAGACCGAATGGACCAAAGAGGACGCGCACCGCGCCGACTCGGCCGCGGCCGCGGCGGAGCGCGATCTGGCCGGCGCCACCGATTCGCTCGCGCGTGGCCTCGACCGCGCCGGCGAGAGTGTGCCGCTCAAGCAGTCGCAGGACGCCGCGCGCGGGGCCCAGCGCGCGATGCAGCAGGCGGCCAATGCCGCGAGCCAACGCGACTCCCCTGGCGCGCGTCGCTCCGGTCAGGAAGCGGCCGATTCGCTCTCCCAGCTCCCCGACCAGCTGCGCCAGCATCGCGATTCACTCGTGACGGCGTGGCGTCAGGAGACGCTCGACGCGCTCGATCGCGCGCTGTCGGAGACCGCAGCGCTCGCCAAGCGGCAGGAAGACATCGTCGATGCGCTGCGCGACGGCGAATCCGGCGCTTCGACTCGCGCGCGCCAGGCTGCCGTCGAGGAGGGAACGCACGCGATCGAGCAGCAGATCAGCCAGGCGGCGGGACGCCACGCCCTCGTCTCCCCGCAGCTCGAAGCCGCGCTCGGCTACGCGCAGAATCAGATGCGCCAGGCGCGCGAACAGCTCGAGCAGGGCGATCCCAATCCGGCGAGCGCGTCTCCCTTTGCCGAACAGGCGCTCGATGCGCTGAACGCCACCGCCCACGCGCTGGTACGAACGACGCAGCAGGTCGCCGGTGCGCAGTCCGGCTCGGGATTCCAGGAGGCGGTGGAGCAGCTCGCGCGGATGGCGCAGGAGCAGCAGGGCATGAACGGGGCGGCGCAGGGGATGCTGCCGCTGATGGCGGCCGGCGGCCAGGCGGTGATGCAACGGCTCCGTGAGCTGGCGGCTCAGCAGCGCGCCCTGGCCGATCAGCTCGAGCGCCTGCAGGCCGAAGGCGATGCCAGTGCGGCCGGCGAGCTGGCGCAGGAAGCGCGCGATCTCGCCCGCCAGCTCGAGGCGGGCCGGCTGGACCGCCGCACCGTCGAGCGGCAGGAACGTCTCTACCGCAAGCTGCTGGATGCGGGCCGCAGTCTTGAGGGCGAGGAGCCGGATGAGCAGAAGCAGCGGATCAGCAAGTCTGCCAGCGGCGACAGCGTCCACATTCCCGCCGCGTTGCGGCCGGGAGCCACCGGCTCGGGGCCGAAACTGCGCTATCCGACGTGGGAAGAGCTGACCGGGCTGACGCCCGAGCAGCGGCGCATGGTGCTCGAGTACTTCCGCCGCCTGAATGAGACGAAGCCTTAGCGTCGCGCTCGGCCTGATGCTCGCCATGCCGGCGCTCGCCCGGGGTCAGGCTATCGGCCCCGGGTTCGAGTTGGAGCGCAGCGGCAAATACGCCGATGCCGCGACCATCTACTTCACTACGCTGCGCACCGACCCCAACAACATCCCCGCGTTGCTCGGGCTCGAGCGCGTGCTCTTCGTGCTCAATCGGATGCCGGAGCTGCTGCCGCTGGTGCAGCGCGCCCGCGCGCGCGCGCCCGAGAACGTGGCGCTCCGCAGCCTTGAGGTGCGCGTCTACGCCGACCTGAATCAGCAGGACTCGCTGGAGGAGGCCGTGCGCCGCTGGGCCGCTGTGGCGCCGCAGAGTGACGCGCCCTACCGCGAATGGGGCCTCGCGCTCGCCGACCGGCGCATGTATGACGACGCGCGCCGCGCG
>DASZCG010000249.1:0-9184 GCA_035943355.1 Gemmatimonadales bacterium | reverse complement strand
GCCGCGAGTCCGGTGCCGCGCGAATGCGCCTCGAGATCCCAGGCAGCCGTTTCGATGCCGGCGCGGGCAAACCAGTTGCCGCGCACACCTTCCCGGAGAGCGGCATCGATCGCTTCCGGACCCTCGAACTCATGACCGGCGATACGCGGCAACAACACGCGTGCGATCATGTCGCGGGCGCCGGTCAGTGTCTCCTCGGAGTAGAACGGGAACTGAAACGGCGGAGACTCGCCGTACCCGACGTGGCCGGCGTCGTCGTGGAGCACGATGACCATGGATCGGCGTTCGGTCATCGTGCCGCCCGAGATGACGAACGGCTCGAGCAGCGGAAGCGTAAGCTCGAACAGCTCAGCGCGGGCGATGCGCATCGGGAAGAAGGTCCAAGAAGTGCAGCTCGCCGGCGCGACGCTCCAGTGCCCCCGCGGCTTCGCGCTCCAGCAGGACGGCGATGAGACCATCGCGCGGGTCGAAGATCAGGGCGTGCAACGCGCGCTGCGTACGCGAGCCGTGCGTCGCGGGGTACTCTTCGAGCGGGAGCTGGAAGAACGTATGGAGCTGGACCGAGGCGCAGCCCCGGATCGCGTATTCGACGATGAGGCGGCCGGTGCAAATGTTTCCGGTTCCGGACAGCTCGATTCGTCCGCCCTCCGTGTTCGATAACCCCGGGCTGGCGCCCGGGGTTGGAAAACCCAAAACCCGCAGATTGCGTTCACTCAGTTCCGGCCCGCCGTACGCGACGCGTTGCTCGGCGTCGAAGAGCCGGTTGAAGACGACGAGTGCGTCGGCACCCGATGCCGCTGCGACCATGACGCCCTGAAAGTCATCATCGAACCGGGCGTTCATCAGCTTCATCGCCAGTCGCGCCTCGGCGTGATCGCGGATGCACGCCGGCACCTCGCGCAGCCAGCGCAGGATCTGCTGTTTCTCTTCCGCCAAGCGGTCGCCCGCGAGGGTGGGCGAGAAATCTTTCTCGAGGAGCAGCGGCGGCCCCCCCCATACCTGCGCCAGGGCGCGGGTCGTGAAGGCGTATTCATCGGATCGAAACGGTTCGTTGAGCCGGGGCAGGTGGTACTTCACCGAAGGAATGGTGAGCAGCCGCCCTGCGCGCGTCAGATCCCGGCCGGCGCGCACCAGTGCCAGGTAGTCGTCGAACGAGCGGTCCCAGCCCCTGCCCTTCCACGTCACCGTCCAGCCCGCGCCCCGGCGCTCGACCTTCATCTTGGCCTCGTGAATCGCCCACGCGGCCATCGACCGCGCTCCGGCGGCGTCCTGCGCGATGACGGTCTTCAACACCGCGAACGCCAGCCCCGCATCCGCATCGGTTTCGAGCTGGTTCGCATTGAGCGACAGCTGACCGGAACCCTTGCCGACAGGGTGCGGGAGCGCCTGGCCGAGGTAGCGCGCGCCGAGATCGATGCGATAGGTGTTGCGCACGTGCGCCGCGAAATCCCGTGGCAACTCCCGTTTGAAACGCTCGAAATCCCTAGCGAGTGAAGCGCGCAAGGCGGAATTGCTCATCGGCCGCCGCACCGGTCAGGACCAGGCGGGCGACGAGCTCGCCGACCGCCGGGCCATGCTTGAAGCCGTGGCCCGACCCGCCGCCGATCAGCCATGTGTTGGCCGCGCCCGGGTGCCGATCGATGATGAAGTGCTCATCAGGAGACTCCTCGTACTGACACACGCGTGCCTCGAGCAGCGGCGCATCCTTCAACGCCGGGAACCGGTAGCCGAGATACGCGCGGGCGGTCTGCAGTGCCGCCGGCGTGGCTGTCCGCTCGCCTGTCGTGGGATCGATGCTGGGACCCCGCGTGTCGTCAGCCACCTTGAAGCCGCGCCACTCGTTGCCCGGGATACCGTACATGAACGTTGTGGCGTGGTCCGCCCAGACGGGCATGGCACTTTCGGTGAAGCGTTGATCGCCCGGAGGCGTGCCGAAAAAGAAGACTTCCTGCCGCGTGGCACGCACGCGATCGCCGATGACGTCGGGAAACAGCGATCCGAGCCAGGGACCACAGGCGAAGACGAAGCTATCCGCCGTCAGCCGGCTGCCGTCCGACAAGACCACACCCGAGAGCTGACCACCACTCGGCGCCGGGGTCTGCACCGCGAGTTGCCGATACTCACCACCCTCGGCGAGAAATCCCTCGAGCACGGCGGCGCAGGCGCGGCGCGCCGTCAAGTAGCCGCCGTCATTCTCGAAGATCGCCCAGCGCACACGGTCGCAGTTGATCTGGGGGTAGCGACGCGCGACCTCAGGTCCCTGCAGCTCCTCAAAGCGCACATGGGCGTCGCGCAGGATCGGCAGGGCCGCTTTCTCATACTGATCGTCGCTCTCGACGAGCCAGAGCACGCCGATGCCATGGAACAGCTGCCGGCGCCAGCGCTGTTCGTGTTCTTTCCAGAGGGTGAGCGCGCGCGCGGCCATGTGCGTGTAGATCGCGCGTGGGCCGTAGGTCGCGCGAATCACCCGCGTTTCCCCACCGGAGCTGGCGCGGGAATTCCCGGGACCCCAGGCATCGACGAGTGTGACGCGCGCACCCTGCCGCTGCAGGAACAGCGCGGTCCAACCGCCGAACGCACCCGCGCCGACCACGACGACATGCGGTCTCTTAGTCATCCGAACACGACCTCCGAACGCAGCGGCCCCCGCGGCCCCCGCGGCCCCCGCCCCAACCGCCGCACATGATGCGAGGAATGAGCGCCGTTTCAAGGTTTGCCGCGAGCCTCGCGCACGAAACGCCGCACCGCATCCCGTTCGGCCGCCGGCAGCGGCGGACCCCAAGGATCGTCGCAGGCATCATCCGGGATGACGCCGTCGGCGGCGAGCGCCCAGAGCATGCGGCGGATATAGCCTTCCATGGGCGCGGTGAACGTGACAGCTCCAAATGCGTCCAACTGCGCCGACAGACGGAGGAACGTGGCGTCGTCGCCGGCCTGCTTGGCCTCGAGCAGCTGCGCCTGGATGTCGGTGAGCGCCGCACCCATGCCGATCAGCGCGGCGCGCGCCCCCAGCATCAACGAGTAGCCGAGGAACCGGTCCTCGCCCGTGATCAACAGCTTGTCGGGATGCTCGCGCATCACGGCCGCGATGCGCTGAAACGTCATGACCGAGTCGAGCGTGGCGACCTTGATGCCAATGACGCCGGGCAGCGCCAGGATGTCGTGGAGCGCGCGGTCGCTGTAGTCGGTGCCGCCGGCGGCGGCGTAGAGGTAAAAAGCGATGACCGGGAGCTCCTGCGACAGCTCGTCGTGAAACACGACGGGGTTGTCGTGCGGCGGAAACGCGAGCAGCGCATCAGCGCCGCCGCGTTTCGCATCGCGCGCCATGGTGGAACCGTTGGCACCGGCGATAATGGTCTTGTCGGGAAGCGCCGCGCGCCACTCCTCCAGTACCACGCGCCGTTCATCTTCCGATAGATGCGGTCCGCGGCCGGTATGCGCCCACAGCGCGATACCCGCGACGCGCTGCCGGGCCATCCAGCTCGCATAGGCGCGCTGCGCCGGGATATCGATGCTCGCGCCGCGAAACGGCACCGGAACGGCGGGGATCAGGCCCCACTCTAAACTGCGGCGGACGGGTGGACGGTCGGGCAGGCGGGCGGCCTACGTTGCGGTGAGGGCTTTGACGTTGCCCGATTCGATCGCGGTTCGCTGCGCGGGGGAAAGATCGAGCAAGTCGAGCTTCGCCACGCTGTTTTCCGGCAACCGCAGCGGCTGACCGGTACCAAACACGAAGCGCTCGACGCCGATCGTCTCCAGTAGCGTCGCGAGATGATCTTCCGGTGGTCCCCAGATCCAGCAGATGTCCCACCAGATGCGGCGCGCCTCGTCGGGCGTCGAACCGAAATGCACTTCTTCGATGACACTCCGGTCGGCGTGCGTGACCAGCAGGCGCAGCGTGGCGTCGCTGCGGATCAGCGCGCGCACGGCCGCCGCCGGCAGGTCGCCGGCGCGGTCATTGGGGTGGCGCTGGCGGCCATCCTCGAGCCGCACGGCAAGCATCAGCGGCAGGCGCGCCGCGCCGCATGCCGCTGCGAGCGCGCGCATTTCATCGCCGGCCGGTTCGAGCCCGAGGTACAGCGGATCGCAGCGAACCGCGGGCGCGCCGGCAGCGACGGCCTCGGACAGGACGTCCCGCCAGTGCGCGAGGCTCGGGTGGACCGTGGGCACCGGCTTGAACCGTCCGCGGGCGGTCTCGTACAACCACGCATTGCCTGCGGTCGGATCGCGCCAGAAGAGGCCGGGCAGATGCGTGACCCAGGCCGTGTCGATGGCGACGCGATCGAGCGCCTGGGTCAGCATGTCCGGTGAGGTGCCCGGCACCTTGCGCCAGGGGTAGGCGCCCAGGAATGCGTTCACGTCGATGCGCGGTGACATCAGTCGGTGGGGAATGCGCCCGGCGGGAAGATGCGCGCCGCGTTTTTCCAGCGAACCAGCGCCAGCTCTTCCTTGGTGAGCAGCAGCTCCAGGTAGCGCAGCTTGGCCCAGCCGGTCTCCATGGTGAGGTCGGTGCCCCACAGCAGGCGATTCACGCCGACACTCGCCACACACTCCTCGAGCATGCCGCCGTCCACACCGCTGCCGGACAGATCGACGTACACGTTGGGCATGTCACGCACGGCGTGCAGCGAGTGCAGCCAGTCGCCGCCGCCGCCGATGTGCGCCAGGATGAACGCGACATCCGGATGGCGGCGGGCGAGCGTGCACAGCTCGACGGCATCGGAGGCCTCCTGGCCCGGCCAATCGCGGCGGCGATGCTGCCAGATATGCTGCAACACGGGCACGCGCCGCTCGCGCGCGAGCTCGGCAATGGGATCGAGGAGCCGATCGTCGGCCCGGCGGCTCGCCGCCAGCTTGATACCGATCATTCCCGCATCGATACCGCGCACGATCTCGGCCCGCGCGTGCGCCGTGTAATTCGGATTGACGCAGACGTAGCCGCGGATCATGTCGGCGTGCTCGCGCTGCAATGCGAGCAGCGCGTCGTTTCCCGCCGTAACGTCACGGGGCGACGGGAAGTAGATCGGCGACGTGAGTCCCCAGCTGCCCAGGATCGACGCCACGTGCACCGAGATCCCGATCCTGGCGCCCGCCGTGAGCCGGCTCACGTTGCGCTCGCGCCAATCGGCGCGCGGCGTCCGGGCGTGATAGAAGTGCGCGTGTACATCGACAAGCATGGCAACAATCTACAGGCAAGCTGGCGCGCTGCCGCCCCGTTCCTATCTTGGGGGCGACCTCAGCGGGGAGATGAGGATGGAAACGCTGGTCAGTCGCGTCAAAGGCATCATGCTCGAGCCGCGTTCCACCTGGAAAGAGCTCGATACGGAGTTCACCAAGCCGGGTGAGGTGTGGGCGCGCTACATCATCCCGCTCGCCGGCCTCGGCGCGATCGCGCGCACCATCGGCATGATCCTGTTCGGAAAACAGGTCCCGTTCACCAGCCTCACCAACCCGGTGGCGATCCCGACGGCGGTCGTCAGCGGCGTGGTGGTGCTGGTCGTCTCACTGCTCAGCGTCTTTTTGCTCGCGAAGCTCATCAGCGTGCTGGCGCCCGGCTTCAATGGCCAGAAGAATGACGTCCAGGGGCTCAAGGCTGCCGCCTACTCCAGCACGGCGGCGTGGATCGGCAGCGTGTTTGCCCTGATTCCGGCGCTCAACATCGTCACCCTGCTGTTCTCGTTCTACAGCATCGTCCTGCTGTACGTCGGCCTGCCCATTCTGATGAAGGTCCCGAAGGACCGAGCCATGGGCTACACAGCCACCGTGATCATCGTCGCGATCGTGATTTTCGTGATCGGTCAGGCGGTTATCTCGGGCTAGACGGCGCGCAGTACCGCATCGAGAATCTCGAGCGTCCTATCCACTGTCGCCTCGTCGTGGGCGAGGGACACGAAGTTGTATGCTGTCCGCTTGAACAACAGCCCGCGCTGCGCCGCGGCGAACGCGATCCGGTGAGAGAGGTCATCGGTGGCGCAATGCAGGAAGCACATCTGCGCGACGCCGGCGACGCCGCTGACCAGCGCGCCATGATTCCGCTGCAGCGTGTGCAGGCCGTGTAACAGCCGCGTGCCGATGCGCTGCAAATGACCGCACACGTCCTCGCGCTCAAAGACCTCGAGTGTCGCGCGCGCGGCCGCCAACGCCACGCCTTCGGTCGCCAGCGTCGATGAGATCCACGTCCGGCTCGCGCCCGCCATCAAATCGGCGCGGCCGCCCACGGCGGCCAGGGGAAACCCGTTCGCCATGGCCTTCCCCAGTACCACAAGGTCGGGGGTCGGTCGAACGGCATAGCGCTCCACCGCACCGCCGATCGCGAGACGAAATCCGGTCTTGATCTCGTCGAAGATCAGCACGGCGCCGGCGCGCGTCGTCTCATCGCGCAGCACCTGCAGCCAGTCGCGGCTGGGTTCGGCCACGACCACGGGCTCGACGACGACGGCCGCGAGCTGTCCCGCGCGATCGCGAATCATCGTCCGCGTCGCCGCGACGTCGTTGAACGGCAGCTCGGCGAACAGGCCGCGCACGGCCGCCGGCACGCCTGACGTCGCGCCCCCCCCCTGACACCAGTCGAGCCAGCCGTGGTAGCCGCAGCCGAACACGAAGTCGCGCCCGGTCGCGACGCGGGCGAGACGAACGGCGGCCGCGACTGCTTCGGCACCCGTTTTCAGGAACCGCACCCGCTCGAGCCAGGGAATACGCGTGGCGAGGGCTTCGGCGAGCGCCTCTTCCGCGACCGGCGGCAGCGGGCCGACGACGCCGGCGGCGATCGCCGCTTCCGCCGCGCGATTCACCGCGGGATGGCCGTAGCCGAGTGCCACGGCGCCGAGCGCCATGACGTAGTCGACGTATTCGCGTCCGCCCTCATCCCATACGCGACAGCCCGACGCCCGCGTCATTCGCGCGGGCGAGCCGAACAGCGCGTCGGGCCGCTTGCTACCGGTCGACGTGAATCCTGGAACGCGCCAGTCGTTCACCGTACTTGGTCACCTCGATGGCTATGGCGCGCAACAACTTCACTTCGCGGAGGTCGAGTGGCGTGCGATGCGCGATCTCGCGCATGGTGCGCATGACGCCGTCCGCGTTGCGCGTCTTGAAGAATTCGATCGCCTGGAGTGCCCGCGAGACATCCACGAACAAGCGCTCCAACTCGCCGGTGGGCGCGGGTTCTGACGGCCGGCGCGGGGCCTTGAACGGAGCCCCCTCCGCACCGCGCGCCAGCGCCAGCTCGTACAGCATGATGATGACCGCGTGCGCAAGGTTCAGCGAAGCATAGTGCGGATCGCTGGGGATCGTCACGATGCGATGACAGCGGTCCAGCGCCTCGTTGCCGAGGCCGCGATCTTCGCGTCCAAACACCAAGGCCACCGGTCCGTCATCGATCGCGACCACTTCGGCCGCTGCCTCGCGCGGACGCTGCAGGTTGCGTTTCGCCGTGCGACCGCGTGCCGTGAATCCCACCACGTGCACGCAATCGGCGATCGCGTCCTCCAGCGTCGCATACGTACGGACCCGCGAGAGAATGTCCTGCGTCTGATGCGCGATCCCTTCCACGCGATACGATTCGAATTCGCCGGGGTTGACGAGTCGCAGATCCCGCAGCCCGAAGTTCTTCATGCCGCGCACCACGTGCGCGATGTTGACGAGGTCCTGCGGCTCGTGGAGCACGATGACGATCATCCGACCAGCTCCAGCACGCCGAACCGTGATGGATTCTGTCGATCTCCGCGCAGCCACACCCACCCGTTGCCGCCGCTCCAGACGAGCTGACCCGTGCGGCGCATGCGGCCGGCCAGCATCTCGTTGACGATCAGGTCGAACCCGACGCGCGCGCCCGCGTGCGAGTACACGCCGTCGGGCCACGCAATCGCGACGGTGACACAGTAGCCCTGCGCGGTGCGACGCCACGCGCCACGGACGGCCGCGGCGTCAGCCGGGGCGCTCGTGTCGGTGGTAATGCTGACGCGTACCCCTGGGGCATTGGCTTGGGGAACGATCAAATAGCCAACCGGACGGCCTCCCTCTTTCGCCGAGTGCGCCGGCGCGACATACACCTGTAGGCCATCGGAGTGAATGTCATCGGGCTCGTTGTCCAGGCGGAGCGGCGGAGCGTCCGGCGCTCGCAGGCACACATCCGGTTTCTTCACCTCGACGGCGAGATACAGACAGCGTTCGTCCCATGCCGCGTAGGCGACGGCGGCAAAGTCGTCCGGACCGGGATAGGCGTCTTCGCTTCGCCGGTACTGATCCTCGAGCGCGAGCTGCAGCGGCTCCGACAGCTCGAAGCCATCGAGTGTGCCGTCGAGCGGGGGGGGGGAGGCGCTGACGTGGAATGCGGGCGCCGCCACCGGCGTCGGCAGGTCGATCTCGACCATCGGCTTGAAGGGCGGCGCCGTTTCGCGCGCGCCCCGCAGCACCTGGGGCGGCGCAGCGCCCTCCACCGATTCGATCGTCCACTCCGAGTTGCCGGGGCGATGGCGATCGATACCGGCGCTCGTTTCGACCTCCACCATCTCACCGCGCGTCCGAACCGCTCGCACCGCCGGCTCCGCGGTGGAGGACTCGAGCACCGTGACGATCCGCACATTGCGGCCGCGCGCGCGAGCGAGGCAGAACGCTGCGCGCTCGATCCGGCCGGGCAGCGGCGGCCCCTCGGCCTGCACCAGCTCGCCCGTGAAGACGGCGTACGCCGTGAGCCGTGCACTGCGGGCGCTCACGCTTAGCACCAGCGGCCCCCCCGGCCCCCCCCCCGGGGTGTCTGGCACGAATCGTTGCACCCGTTTCACGAACTCATTGTCCAGTGCGTCGTCCACCCAACGCCCTTTTGTCTCGATTGCGATCGCCCCATTGAAATGCCACGCCAGCTCGAGGAGATGATCTTCCCGCGAGGACAGCTCGACCACGTCCACGATGTAGAGCGGGCCGGCCACCACGGTGCGGCTGATGCTGCCTGCACGGCCCCGCACCCAGGCCCAATCGCCCTCCTCCGCAAAACAGTCACAGTGAGTTTCGTCGGCCAGCGGCGCGCCATCGAGGCTGGGCGCGTTGTGCGCCAGCGTGGAGCGATACCAGAACAGGTCGCGCGTGACGTAGCTCCCCGTCCCGGGATCGGGCAGCCAGTGCACGCCATCGGCATGGACGGTGAGGTGTAACTGATCGGAGTGCCCGTGTCCCGCCGCGGTCGAGC
>DASZCG010000248.1:0-8657 GCA_035943355.1 Gemmatimonadales bacterium | reverse complement strand
GTTCACCAGGCGCACCGGACGATAGGCGAGCGATCCGATCGCAATCGCGGCGCCCAGCGCCAGCGTGGCGTACAGCGTCCGGCGTCCGAAGCGCCGTTGGGCCCGCCGCAGCTCGAGGGCGCCGTCGGCCGTGCCGCGGCGTGCGTAGTACACCAAGCTCAGGATGTGTGGCAGCACCGACGCCAGGAACGCGAACGTGCCGATGATGTGGGCCAGATCCCAGCCGTAGCTGATGCGACGCCCCCACATGGCCTGCCAGGCAAGCACGATGCCCGATACGACAAGGGCACTCACGGCCACGAGCGAGAAGTAGCCCGTGAGCTTGACGTGCGTCAGCTGCCGCTCGCGATAGACCTTCCAATGCCGCAGCTGGTACCAGGCGTACGGCAGCACGCAGCCCAGACCGATAAGGGTGTGGAGCAGGACGGTGACCTGATTGGGGACGCTGAACGGCAGCAGATAAATGGCGAGACCGGTCAGGGTTTCGAACGCGAGTAACGCCGCAACAGCCGAGAGCAGCCGGCGCTGCCACTCGGAGACCCTCGACCGCGTGTCCACGTGATGGAGCATCGACGAGCGGCTAAGCTAGCCCGTCGCGACGCGCCGTCCAGCAAAAATCGTGAAGAATCGCGCAAACTATTCTTAAGAGACCATTAACTGCGATCCGCCCCGCGGCACTGGATGACTTGGCACCCGCGGGGCGGTCAATGCTACAACGGTCCGACTGATCAGACGATCTCAAACCGCGTCATCATGCCCATGTCTTCATGATCGAGGATATGGCAGTGAATCAGAATTGGCCCGCCGGCAAAGTCTGTAAAGCGAGTTCGCGCCGTCAGCGAGCCGAACCGCGGTACAATGAACGTGTCCTGGTACCCGTCAAACGCGACCGGTACGTTATTGATCTTGACCACCTGCACAGGATTAACGTGCACATGCATGGGGTGGTCTTGCTGCGTGTCGTTGCGGAAGACCCATTCTTCGACCGTGCCAAGCGTGCTCGTCCACTCGCTATAGCTCGGGTCCCACGGGTGGCCGTTGATCGTAAAGCGCCCGAATTCGCCCTCGGGCACATTGTTGTTCTGACCAAGCACGAGCAGGCGGGTGCGATCCTTCTTGATGTTTCCGGAGCTGAGATCGACGGGACAGCCTGAGACGTCTACGCCCGGATGCGCCGGCCCGGTCCACTTCTGACCGCCAACCACCAGTGTGCCGATGGCCTTCGCCGGCCAGGTATCCACACCCTGGTTGTACGCGTCATAGGACACCGGGTACCGCCCTGGCGTCCCATTCCCGCGCACAACCACCTCCAGACGTTTCCCCGAGGGGATCAGGACGGTTTCTCTTCCGAGCCGGGGCGTGGGGAGCGGAACACCGTCGTCCGCTATGACGTCGAGCGTGTGCCCGGCGATGCGGAGCAGATAGAACGTCGATGACGAGGCGTTCAGCAGTGACCACACCTGCGGCTCACCGGGCTGGATCCGGATGTCCGGTAGCAGCTGGCCGTTGATCAGCGACAGCGCCAAGTTCGGATCGTCGCGCGCGCCGTCGTCGTAGATCAGCGTGCGGAGATCATCGGCAAAATACGCCTGATGCAACATCAGCAGCCGGCGGCGAATGCCAAGACGCGCGATCTGATCGGTGTAGCTGTTCTCCACGTATACCATCCCCGCGGCGCCGCGGCTGACGTGATTCGTCACCAGCCCGTGAACGTGCGCGTGGTACCAGAAGAGCCCAGCCTGATGATTGAAGGGAACCTGCAAGAAGTACCGGAACGACGCGTTGGGGGCCACGGTCACCAGCATGTTGTCCGCGGTGCCCACCGGGGACAGATGCATGCCGTGAAAGTGCAGGTTGGTGGTGTTTGTCGCACGTGGCGGACGACCATAGCCTGGCTTCGTGTCGGCCTGATCGAACACGATGCGATTCGTGAAAGTGACATCCATCCAATCACCGGGGCGCACGCGCAAGGTTGGGGCTGGCAGTGTCGCGTTGTACGTGACCGGTTCTGCTACCGTGCGTCCGGCGAGGGACGTCGGTTGCGTCTGGGCAACGATTGCAGTTTTGATCCTTCCGCCGACGCTTGCGATCACCGGGGGCTCGGCGAGATCTCCGGCGACACCCGGCGCAGTCGTCAGCAGTTCGGCATTTGGCGTGGGAGTGAGAACATCTGGCGCGCAGGCAGCGGCATACAGGCCGAGGCCCGTGACGCCGGCGACGGTCAAACCTTGTTGCAGGAATTCGCGGCGATTCAGCGTGGACATGGACATGGGGGCGCCTCCAAGGGATTTTCACGTGACCGAGCAGCAGCGACTCCCCGTGAGGTAACGTGCGTCACTTAAAAAATGGTTGAATGCAACTGTAGAGTTTCAGACAGTGACGCGATTTGGAGCCGGCGTATCTGAAGAAAAGAAGGAACAGACTTCATTAGATCGTTAGGGTGCTGAGATCACCTGCAGCCGCTCATTGTTCCTCGCCACCACAATCGACCGCTCGCCGTTCGCTCGCTTCATGAACGCCATGTGCCGCACCTGGCCCTCGATCACGAGCCCGCTCCGCTCCATGTCGACCGGCGAGAAGTTGCCGCGCCCGTCGCCGTGCAAGAGCAGTCCGTAGCTCGCGTCATAGCGGCCCTGCACCGGCGTCACACCATAGAAATTGCCGGCGACAATCAAATCAGTCTTGCCGTCGCCATCGAAGTCTCCCGCCAGTGACGAGTAGATCGGCGCGAACTGCGCTTCCAGCGGCAGCGGCCGCAGCTCGAACGTGCCGTCGCCGTGATTCAGCGCGACGGCGCTCGCGAACGTGTCGGCCTCGAGCACGCGCGCCTTGCGCAGCGCCTTGGCGGGAATGATGTCCTCGATCCCGCTCGCGCCGAACGACGCGTACGTCGGGTAGCGGCTCGCGAGCGCCGGCATGACCTGGATCAGCTCGTCGCGCCCGGCGAGCGGGTAGCTCTTGCCGTGACGGTAGGAGGTGAGGATCTGCGCCAGTCGCCCGGTATCCAAGAAGTCGCCGATATAAAGTCGCGCCGGCTCCGCGCGCGACGCGCGAATGAAGGAGTTCACGCCGAGATTGCCGAGCACGAGGTCGGGACGGCCGTCGCCGTTCACGTCCACCGCCTGGATGCTCGTCCACCAGCCGTTCGTGCCGGCAAAACCCGCGTTGTCGGTGCGATCGACAAACTTGCCGTTCTCCTGGTGGAACACGCGCACCGGCATCCATTCCCCGACGACGATCAAATCGAGCTTGCCATCGCCGTCGTAGTCGATCCACACTGCTCGACTGACCATCCCGACGGAATCGAGGCCCGGCGCCAGCTCGGTCGTGACGTCCCGGAAGTGGCCGTGTCCATCGTTCTGGAGTAAGTAGCTGCGCGGCATGACGCCGTAGTGGCTTGTCACCACACGGCTTCCGACGAACAGATCGACGTCGCCATCGCCGTCGAAGTCGCCAGGCACCACACAGGAGCCGTTGTGGTAGAAGACCGGGAGGGCGTCGTTGGCTCGCTGGAAGTTGCCGTGGCCGTCGTTGAGATACAGCCGGTCGCGCAGCGGCTCTCCTTCCCAGAACTCATTGCCACCGCTCACGACGTAGAGATCGAGATCGCCGTCACCGTCGGCGTCGAAAAAGGCGGCGTCGACGTCCTCATGCAGACTGTCGGCGCGGAAGGCGGGCTCGACGGCGGCGCGAAACGCTCCGTCGGGTCCTTGCACAAGCAGCTCCCCGGGCTGCCACTTGGCGCCCCCCGCGTAGATGTCGTCCCGACCGTCGCCGGTGACGTCGGCGATCGCGAGGGCGGGGCCTTCGGTGGAGAGCAGGTGAGGCATCAGCGGCTCCCGGCCGTAATCGAAGAATGTGTTTTCGTGGTGCCTGTAGGGAGACGTGACCTGCGGGCTGACATCGGTAAACAGCGGCTTGGCTGCGGGTGGCGCGTAGGAATAGCGACCGGTTGCGTCCTTCTGGGATAACGTGATGAACTGATTCGCGGGGACGTGGGTCAGCACTTGAAACCGTCTGTCCGGCCACACGACGATCAGTGAATCCACGCTCGACGCTGTGCCGAGGCCGAAATGCGCACGCGGATCGACCGCCGATTCGAACCCGCGCGTGGGCATGACCTCCACCATCTGGCGGCCGGTGGACCCCGCAATGATGACCTTCGCACCTATCCCGCCGGTATTGCCGCCTTCTCCCCGCAGTGTAACCGTCAGAAAATGATGCGCCGCGCTATCCAGCTCGCGCGCGCGGTTCCGGTAGATCGTGGCGGGCGCGTTGAGGTTGTTGACCACGAGGTCGAGCGCGCCGTCGTTGTCGAGATCGACGTAGGCGGCACCGTTCGCAAATCCCGGTGCGCCCAGACCCCAGGCGGCCGCCTGATTGGTGAATGTCAGATCGCCGTTGTTGCGAAACGCGTAGTTGGGAACCGGAACGTGCGGCATCTTCGCGATGTCCGGTGCTGGTGCCGGTCCCCCCCCCGGCCGCCCGGGCCCCCCCGGACCGGCGCTCACCAACGACGCGAGATAGTCCAAATCGTTGGGCCGACGGTAGATGCCAGCGGTGACGAAGAGGTCTTTGCGGCCGTCGTTGTCAAAGTCGGCAAACAGGGGCGCCCAGCTCCAGTCGGTGGCGGCGATCCCGGCCAGGAACCCAATCTCACTGAAGCGCAGCGCTCCCCCGGTGACACCCCGGTTCAGCTGCAGCGTGTTACGGGTGTACTGATAGTGATAGCCCGCGGCCAGCTTCAAGTTCAACAACTCGTAGCTCTCGCCGGTCGCCGCAGACTTGAGGATGCGCTCGCTGTCGGGCAGCATGTCGAGCACGGCGATGTCGGGGCGGCCGTCGTTGTTGACGTCGGCGGCGTCCACGCCCATGGAGAAACGGCTGGTGTGCCCCGTCGCCTGCACGATCGATTCGGTGAATGTGCCGTTGCAGTTGTTCAGGTAGAGAAAATCGTTTTCGGGAAAATCGTTGGCGATGTAGATGTCGGGGCAGCCGTCGAGATTGACATCGCTGATCACGACGCCGAGGCCAAACCCTTCGACGCCGCCGTAGATGCCGGCCGCGGCACTCACGTCGACAAAGTGGCCGGCATCGTTGCGATACAGGCGATCTCCTGCTTTCGCGTTGCGGACCGTGCGGCTCGTGCTCGGACTGTTGAATCGCTCCTGCAGTGTGGAACTGTTGAGGAGATACATGTCCAGATCGCCGTCACCGTCGTAATCAAAGAAGGCGGCCTGCGTGGAATAGCCGGAGAACGCGAGCCCGTATTCCGCGGTGCGATCGGTAAAGGTGCCGTCGCCATTGTTGATATACAGCACGTTGCGTCCCTGCAAGCCGAGCGCGTTCACGCCGGAGACGTAGATGTCGAGTCGCCCGTCGCCGTTGACGTCGGCCATCGTGACGCCACTCTTCCATCCGACGGAATCGGCGACGCCGGCGCGGTCGGTGATGTCCTCGAAGTGGAAATTCCCGAGGTTGCGGTACAACCGGTTGCGGCCCAGGTTCGAGGTGAAATACAGATCGACCAGCCCGTCACCGTCGATGTCGCCCGCCGCAACGCCGGCGCCGTTGTAGTAGTACAAATAGTTGATGATGTTGAACGTGGAATCCTGGGGCAGGGTATTGGTGAACGTGATGCCGCTCGCCTGCGGCGCCACCGCCTCGAACAGCGACGGCGCCGTGGCGGTGTGACGGCAGCTCAGCACCATGAGCGCGGTCGCGACCAGAAACGCCGGAGATTTTCTCAAGGGGCGCCAGTATAGCGTGAAACCCTTCGGTCTGCTTGCGGCAATCGTCCTCGTCGGCGCCATCGGGTGCCGCGAGAAGCCGGTCGATACCGGCGCGTTGATCACCGCCCGGACGGTGGGACTCGAGCATTTGCAGCGCGGGCGCTTGCCGGAGGCCGAGCAGGAATTTCGCAAGGTCATCGCACTCGCGCCGCGCGATCCGCTCGGCTATGCCGATCTGGGGCTGACGTATCTGCGCGCGGGTCGCTACGACGACGCCGAATCGCAGCTGCAGCGCGCGCGGCGTCTCGACCCGCAAAGTCCCGAAATCGCGCTGATCCTCGCCAAACTCCATTCCCTCACGGGACGGCCGAATGACGCGCGCCGGGTCCTCACCGCGGTCGCGCCCGACGCCCGCGTGTCGTACGCACTCGCCGAGCTGGAACGCGCTCGCGGCGACACGGCGTACGCGGGCCGGCTCCGTGAAGTGCTGGACAAGTCTCCCGCGAATCTCGCCGTGCAGCTCCAGCTCGCCGGCGCACTACTCAGGCTCGGCGCGGCCGACAGCGCGCTCCGGCATCTCGAAGATGTTCAGCGCCTCCGTCCCGCGCCGCCCCGCGAAGCCAAGCCGTATCTCAGCGCGACAATCCAGGCGTTGCATGCCGGCAAGTTGGCCGAGGCGCGCGCGGCATTCGATCGCTTCCTGCGCCTGGCCGAAGTCACGGCTCCATATCAGTCATCGCTCGCCCAAGTGGATTGGGTAGAGGGGCCGCTGCCGGGCCGGCCGGTACTGGCCTTCAATCCGGCATCGCTCATCACGATGCGCGGCATCGCGCCCGCCTCGAACGTCGAGGCGCGCTTCACCGACGTGACGGGTGAGAGTGGATTGCCGGAGCTGGGCGTCCCTGTGACGGCGCTGGCGCTGGCCGACTACGATGGGGACGGGGAGGACAATCTCCTGGTCGCCGCACCCACCGCTCGTGTCTACACGGTCCACGGCGGCTTTGTCGCGGACGTCACCGCGAAGGCGGCGCTGCCGCTGCCTGCCGGAATCGTCAGCGCGACGTTCGCCGACTACGACAACGATGGCTGGCTCGATCTGTTCGCGATCGGCGCCGACGGTCGCGGCTACTTGCTGCACAACCGGGAAGGCAAGCGGTTCGAGGATGTCACAGAGACCGCCGGCCTGCGCGACGTCGCCGGTGCTCGACACGCGCTGTTCGTGGATGTCGATCATGACGGCGATCTCGATCTGCTGCTCGTGGGGAATGGCTCGCTCGCCGTGTTTCGCAACAATCTCGACGGCACGTTCACCCTGTTCCCGAACGCGGACGGGATCGTCCGGGGTGGCAGCGACGCGGCCTTCGGCGACTTCGACGACGACGGACGCACCGATATCTTCGTCGCGAGCGTGAATGGCGGTGACGCGCTGTTTCACAACGATGGGGTGAAGGGGTTTACCGCTGCGGGCGCGGGAATCGGCCCCCCTTTCCCCACCCGGTCCAGTACGGTGGCGGTCGGCGATTACGACAACGACGGCTCACTCGATGCGCTGGTCGCCGGACCCTCAGGTGCCATACTGTGGCACAATGACGGCTCGGTTCGTCTCACGGAGGCGCAGCGGCTGCGCGCCGGCACCCTCGCAGCCTTCCTGGACTACGACAACGATGGCTGGCTGGATCTGATCGTCGCGGGTCCGCGCGGTGCGTCCCTGTTTCACAACGACGGCAACGGCCGCTTTGAAGATCGCAGCCGCCTGCTCCCGCCCGACGTGCAGCGCGATTCCATCACTGCGCTGCTCGTGGCCGATCTCGACAACGACGGCGATCCGGACATCCTGCTGGGGACCTCCGCCGGCGTCCGCTTGCTGCGCAACGACGGCGGCAACGCGCACCTGGGCATGCGAGTCCAGCTCCTCGCGCTGGGGATGGGTAGTGGAAAGAACAACAGCTTCGGCATCGGATCGAAGCTCGAGGTCCGCGCCGGCGAGTTGTACCAGACACGTGTCGTCACGGCGCCGGTGACGCTGTTTGGCCTCGGCGTGCACTTCAAGGCCGACGTGCTCCGCGTGCAGTGGACCAACGGCGTCCCGCAAACGATCTACTTCCCGGGCACCGATCAAGATGTGCTCGAGGCGCAGCAGCTCAAAGGCTCGTGCGCCTTCCTTTATACGTGGGACGGCACCCACTACCGCTTCATCACTGACGTCATGTGGCGGAGTGCACTCGGAATGCCGCTGGGCATCATGGGCGGCAACGCGGCGTACGCACCGGCCGGAGCGTCCCAGGAATACATCCGCATACCGGGCGAGGCACTCCGGCCGCGCAGCGGGCGCTACGTCCTGCAAGTCACCGAAGAGCTGTGGGAGACAGCGTACCTCGATCAGCTGCGGCTGCTGGCGGTGGACCAGCCCGATTCGGTCCAGGTTTTCGTCGACGAGCGATTCCCACCGGTATCCAACTCCAGGACGCTGCGGCTGTACCAGCTCGTGCACTCGAGGCCGCCGCTCGCGGCTGTTGATGGCCATGGCACCGATGTGCTCGGCGAGCTGAGTGCGCACGACGATCGCTACGTGTCGGACCTGACGCCGGAGCGATATCAGGGGCTCACGGCGCCGCACCAGCTCGTGCTCGCTCTGGACAGCGCGGCGGGGAAGCCGGGGGGGGGGACGGTCCTCGTCATGCGCGGCTGGATCTATCCAGCGGATGCCAGCATCAACGTCGCGCTGTCGCAGCAACGGACGCTTCGGTCCGAGCTGCCCACGCTCGAGGTGCGGGACGCCCGCGGGCGCTGGACTGTGGCACGCACCATTGGCTTCCCCTCCGGCAAAGACAAGGCGATGGTGATCGATCTCGCGGGCCTGTTTCCCACGCGCGATCATCACGTCCGCCTGCGCACCAATCTGCAGATCTATTGGGATCAGGCGTT
>DASZCG010000247.1:0-1685 GCA_035943355.1 Gemmatimonadales bacterium | reverse complement strand
AGTCGAGATCGACCCGCGCGGCTACCGCCGGGGGAGCCTGTTAGAGCGTTCATCGCGCTGAATTTTCCCGAGCGGCTCAGGCACGAGCTGTGGGACGCGCTCGCGCCACTGCGGCAGCGTCGTGATAAACTCCCCGTGAAGTGGGTACGACCTGAGAACATCCATTTGAGCGTCAAATTCCTGGGCGACGTCGACGAATCACGCGAGAGCGAGTTGCGGTCGGCATTGCAGCGCGCCGCCGGTGGCCGCTTCGAGCCACGACCGCTCACGCTACAGATCAGCGGATTCGGAGTGTTTCCCGACTACCACCGCCCGCACGTGCTCTGGGCCGGCGTCACACCCGATCCTGCGCTCGAGCTGCTGCAGCACGGCGTGGAGCAGGCTTTTGAGCCGCTCGGCTTTCCGGCGGAAGCGCGCGCGTTTCGCCCCCACGTCACGCTGGCCCGCGCGAGTCGGGACGCGCGCCCGCGCGACTTCGCGGGTCTCGAAGCGACGCTCGAGCAGATCCTGTTCGATCGCACCGCGACCGTCGGCGAGTTGGACCTCATGCAGAGCACCCTGCGACCTGATGGACCGGTGTATCAGGTGAAATGCCATGAACGGTTGTCTTAAAGGTCTCTTTCGTCTCGGCTGCGCGGTCGCCATCCTGGGCGCGATCGCCCTGATCTATTGGTTTCGTGAGCCGATCATGCAGACGGGTGCGCGCTGGTTCGGAGGATCCCAAGCATTGCCGCCCGTCGCCGACACGGCGGTCGGCGCGCCCACCCCTACAGCGACGGCAACCGGGCAAAGCAAGCTACACAGCCTCGGCGCTCGCAGCGGCCCCGACTCCGTGATCCTCACGCCCAACGAGATGGCGTCGCTCATCGGCGCGGGAATCGACTGGAACGTGCGGAAGATGTACGACTCGCTGCGGGTCGAGCTGCAGGAAGGGAAGCTCGTCGTGCATGCGCGGTTGGACACGCGGGCGCTGCCGCCCGGGACGCTGGGGCCGTTCTCGGGGATGGTCGGGCCGCGCGAGCCGTTACGGATGGGGGGCACCGTCTCGATCGAACGACTCGGCACCGCGCGCTTCAAGATCGAGGATATCAGCCTGCGCGGTATCGATTTCCCCGGCCCCCTGGTGAACTCGATCGCGAAGCAGATGGCGGGGGCATCGTCGAACGGGGCGATTCCCATAAAGGTGGATCCTGCGGTTTCCGACGTGGCCGTCCATCCCACCGGTGTGGTGCTGTACCGGAATCGGAGAGGAGGGGTCGGGCGTTGAGCCCACGCCGCGTGATGATCGTGGACGATGAAAAGGGCATCCGTGAGGCGCTCAAGCAGCTGCTCGAGTACGAGGAGATTGACGTGCAGGTATGCGCCTCGGGGCATGAGGCGACACGCGTCTATCCTGAGTTCAAACCGCACCTCGTATTTCTCGACGTGAAGATGGAAGGAATGGACGGGCTCGAGACGTTGAAGCGGCTGCGCGAGCTCGATGGGCAGGCGCAAGTCGTGATGATCTCCGGGCACGGCACGATCCAGACCGCCGTCGAAGCCACGCAGCTCGGTGCCTACGATTTCCTCGAGAAGCCGCTCGATACCGATCGCATCCTGCTTACGCTGCGGAATGCGCTGCAGCACGTCGTGCTGGTCAACGAGAATGTCCGACTCAGGCAGGAAGTGCGGGCGCAGTACGAGAT
>DASZCG010000246.1:0-5275 GCA_035943355.1 Gemmatimonadales bacterium | reverse complement strand
TACTCGATCGAGGATCTGGCGCAGCTGATTCACGATCTCAAGCAGGTGAATCCGGCCGCGCGCGTGGGCGTCAAGCTGGTCGCCGAAGCCGGCGTCGGCACCGTCGCGGCGGGTGTCGCCAAGGCATACGCCGATTACGTCCTCATCTCCGGCCACAACGGCGGCACCGGCGCGTCGCCTTTGTCGTCCATCAAGCACGCCGGCTCACCCTGGGAAGTCGGCCTCGCGGAAACGCAGGCGATTCTCATGCGGAACAAGCTGCGCGAGCGCATCGAGGTGCGCGTGGACGGCGGGCTCCGCACGGGACGGGACGTGGTCATCGCCGCCCTGCTGGGCGCAGAGTCGTTTGGCTTCGGCACGGCGACCGTCGTGGCACTGGGCTGCGCCATGGCGCGCCAGTGCCACCTCAATAGCTGCCCGACCGGCATCGCCACGCAGCGCCCCGATCTCCGGGCAAAGTTCACGGGAACGCCCGAACAGGTCATCGCCTACTTCACATTCATCGCTGAAGAGGTGCGGCGCATCATGGCGTCGCTCGGCGCGCGGCGGTTCGATGACCTCATCGGACGGGTGGAGCTGCTGCAGCGCATCGAGCGCCCCGAGACCCCGCGCGCCAGCACGCTGGACCTCAGACTCCTGCTGGTGCCTCCCGCCAGCACCACGGCGCCGCGCCGCCGCACCGTGGCCCGGAATGCTCGGCCGGGCATCGTGTCGCTCGATGCGGAGATCATGCAGAGCGGCCTGCAGTCGCCGCACGTGTTCACGATCGGCAATCATCACCTGACCGTGGGCGCGCGCATCGCCGGCGATCTCGCACGCATGCACGGTGGGGCGGGACCGGGCGAGCCGCTGCGGCTGCGCTTCCGCGGCAGCGCCGGTCAGAGCTTCGGCGCGTTCACGCTCCCGCGCATGCATCTCCATCTCGAGGGAGAGGCGAACGATCACGTCGGCAAGGGATTGTGCGGCGGCGAGATCGTGATCAGGCCATTCCGTGGCGCCGGGTACGACACCGGTGTGTTGATCGGAAATACGGCGCTGTATGGCGCCACGTCCGGCCGGCTGTTCGTCGCCGGCAGCGCCGGCGATCGCTTTGCGGTGCGCAACTCCGGCGCGATCGCGGTGGTCGAGGGTGCCGGCGACCACTGCTGCGAGTACATGACCGGCGGTGTGGTCGTGGTGCTCGGTCCGGTGGGCCGCAATTTCGCCGCCGGAATGTCGAACGGGATCGCGTACGTCCTCGACGAACGCGGCGAGCTCGCAGCGCACTGCAACCTGGAAATGGTTGCCGTCACCAGTCTCAACAGCATGGATGAGCGCGCGCTGCGGAAGCTGATCCAGCAGCACTTCCATAAGACCGGCAGCGCCCGTGCCCGGCGGATCCTGACGCAGTGGGACGCGTACCGCGCGCTGTTCCGCAAGGTTGCACCGCCCGCGGTGGCGGTCAGCGAACCGGCGGTCCACCTCCAATCGACTGGGAGCCCTCCATGAAGCTCATCACCACGATCGTCCGTCCCGAGCGCGTCCCCGACGTCAAGGCGGCGCTGTTCCGGGCCGGGATCACCGGCATCACGCTGAGCCGCGTCAGCGGCCACGGCGGCGAGCACGAGCGGTTCGAGCAGTACCGCGGGACCGCGCTCGTCATGGAGTTCCACGAGAAAGTGAAAATCGAAATGGTCTGCTCCGAGCCGTTCGTCGAGCCGTGCGTGCAGGCGATTCTCTCCGCCGCGCGCACGGGCGCGGTCGGTGACGGCAAGATCTTCATCCAGCCGATCGAGCGGGTGATTCGCATCCGCACGGGTGAGGTGGACAACGCCGCTCTGACCGCCGTCAACGCCGAGGAGGTCCAACGAGCGGCTCAGCAAAGCGCGTGATCGCGGCGGCGTAGCCGTTCTCAGCTGCTGCGGTGTCAGGTGATGGGGCAGGAACGGACCACGCGTTCCAACCCCAGGGCGGTGCTTTTACGCTGGATCTCATCTCGCGATGAAGAAGAGCCACCCCACCCGCCCCCTTCCTCCTTTTAGATGCTCTCCCTCTCCCAAGTCCATCTCTCGGTGTGGCCCAACTTGTGCATGTTATGCGCGATACTAACTACAGTCTGCACTAGTCGTGCGTGATCCATTGCAGACTGTACGCAACTGCGTGCATATTTTGCACAAATTCACTGACACTCCGCAAACCTGCTGAGGGGGCCATGGACGCCAACACCGTTGCCATCAACTTCGTCTGGACACTGGTCGCAGGGTTTCTCGTGATGTTCATGCAGGCCGGCTTCGCGCTGGTCGAGACCGGCTTTACGCGCGCGAAGAACGCGGCGCACACCATGACCATGAACTTCATGGTGTACGGCATCGCGATGCTGGCGTACTGGGCCGTGGGGTTCGCCCTGCAAGCAGGTGGCGTGGGGCCGCTGGCGACGCTGGGCGGCTACGATCAGCTGTCACACGAGGTCGCGGTAACGATTGGTGGGAAGAGTTGGGGGCTGTTCGGGACGACCGGGTTCTTTCTGACCGGGGTCGCCTACACCGCGCCCGTCTTCGCCTACTTCCTGTTCCAGATGGTTTTCATGGATACCGCGGCGACCATCCCGACGGGGGCGCTCGCCGAGCGGTGGAGGTTCGTCGCATTCGCCGTATTCAGCCTGTTTGTGGGTGCAGTGATCTATCCGATCTACGCGAACTGGACTTGGGGCGGCGGCTGGCTCGCCATGCTCGGCAAGAATCTCGGGCTGGGTCACGGTCACGTCGACTTCGCGGGATCGTCCGTCGTGCACATGACGGGCGGCGTCATGGCGCTCGTCACCGCGATTCTCCTGGGCCCGCGGCGGGGTAAATACAACCGCGACGGCACCGCGAACGCGATCCCGGGTCACAACATCCCGATGGCGCTCGTCGGGACGTTCATCCTCGCCTTCGGTTGGTTCGGATTCAACGCCGGATCGACGTTGGCGGGCTCCGACCTGCGCATCGGGGTCATCGCGACGAACACGATGCTGGCTGGGGCGGCGGGAGGCCTCACGGCGATGCTCTACGTGTGGCGCAAGTACGGCAAGCCCGATCCTTCGATGCTAGCAAACGGGACGCTGGCCGGACTGGTCGCCATCACGGCGCCGTGCGCCTTCGTGACGGCGCCATCCGCCGTCTTGATCGGCGGCGTGGCGGGCGTGCTGGTTTGCGCGTCGGTGCTCTTCGTCGAGCGCTCGCTCAAGATCGACGATCCCGTGGGCGCAATCTCGGTCCATGGTGCCTGCGGGTTATGGGGAATTCTGTCGCTCGGACTGCTGGCGGATGGCACGTACGGCGCCGGCTGGAACGGCGTCGACGGGGGGGTACGCGGCTTGTTTTACGGCGACGCGTCACAGTTCGTCGCTCAACTGGTGGGCGGCGTCACGAATTTCGTGGCGGTCGGCGCGCTGGCGTACGTCGCGTGGAAGGTCACCGGCCTCGTCGTGGGCGGGCATCGCGTCTCGCCTGAAGTCGAGGAGCTCGGGCTCGACGTGCCGGAAATGGGTGTGGAGGCATATCCCAGTACGCCGGAAGCGTCGACCGTCATCGTCATGCACGAGCCGGCGGCGTCACTGGAGACCGACGCGCTCGAGCCGCAGCCGGAGCCGGTCTGATGCGTGCCGGGGCGCGGGTCGGCGCCGACAATATGATCGTGGCCACTTTCGTAATGGCCAGCGTCGCGGTAGTTGCCCTGCTGCCGGCCGTACGGGCGCAAGCGCCGCCGCCGCTCTCGGGCAGTGTCGCGCTCGTGGGAGACTATCGCTTTCGCGGGATGTCGCAGACCTACACGCAGCCCGCTGTACAAGCGGGCGTCGAGTACGCGTCGAAGAGCGGCGTGTATGGCGGTACCTGGGGCTCGAACGTGAGCGGCAACCAGTTTCTGAATGGCGCCTCGCTCGAGCTGGACCTGTACGGCGGATACAGGCGCACGTTTGGCAAGCTCGGTTTGGATCTCGGCACGCAGTACTACTGGTATCCCAGCGCGCGCTACAACATCACTCCGGGTGATGAGTACAACACGCTCGAAGCGTACTTGAGCGCACACTACGGACCGGTCAGCGCCAAGTACTCGCACGCATTGACCGACCTGTTTGGCATGAAGACGAGCACGATTGGGGGCTACTGCGGCTTGAATAGCGACGGCACTCCGGCGGCCTCCGATTGTCTTGGAACCGGCAGCACAAAGGGGTCGGGCTACGTCGATCTCGCTGCTGCGTTCAATGTCCCAGTCGGAATGAGTCTGGCGCTGCATTACGGATATCAGTACGTCCGCAATTACGCCGCGCTTTCGTACTCAGACTACAAGGTCGGTCTGACGCGACCGTTTGGCGGCGTTACGCTCGGTGCTGCGCTCGTCGGCACGGACGCGGAGGAGCGGTTTTACCGCTACACGCCGACGACGACAGGATCCACTGAGACTCAGGACGTGTCCAAGCCTGGGTTCGTCCTGTCGGTGAGCAAAGCGTTCTGATCTCGCGCGGCTGACCCCGGGCGCCGCCCCGGGGTTTCAGCCCGCCGACATTCGTAGTAGCCTTCCCTCCCATGGCTCCCTCCTTGCCGTCGAAGTTCAAGATCGCGCTGGTGCAAATGAGCATGAGCGACGATCCGCAAGCCAATCTCGGCAAGGCGATCGCGCGAATTCGCGAGGCGGCGCAGCAAGGCGCCGCGCTCGTCTGCCTGCCCGAGCTGTTCCGCACGCTTTACATCGGCCAGCGCGAAGATCACGCGCTGTTCGATCTCGCCGAAGCCGTTCCAGGCCCCTCGACTGAGAAGCTGGGGAAGATCGCGAAAGAGAATGGTGTCGTGATCATCGCGTCGCTGTTCGAGCGACGCGCCGCCGGACTGTACCACAACACCGCCGCCGTCATCGACGCCGACGGCAAGGTCAAAGGGATCTACCGCAAGATGCACATTCCCGATGACCCAGCGTACTACGAGAAGTTCTACTTCACACCTGGAGATCTCGGCTTCCGCGCCTTCGACACAAAGGTTGGTCCGATCGGCACGCTCGTCTGCTGGGATCAATGGTACCCGGAGGGCGCGCGACTCACCGCCCTCCAGGGCGCGAACATCCTGCTCTACCCAACCGCGATCGGGTGGCATCCGTCCGAAAAGGCGCAATTCGGCGAGCAGCAGCTCGACGCTTGGAAGACGATTCAGCGCAGTCACGCGATCGCGAACGGCTGCTGGGTCGCCGCGGTGAACCGCGTCGGGTTCGAGCAGCTCGGCGGAGAAGGGGGGGGCGGGGGGGGGGCAGGGATCGAGTTCTGGGG
>DASZCG010000245.1:0-3075 GCA_035943355.1 Gemmatimonadales bacterium | reverse complement strand
CTTCAACTCCGTGCACTTCGATCTGTCCGAAGCGCTCATGGTGTTCATGCGCGACGTCGGCCTGGGCGGTGGAGCGTTCAGCGGGTTCGACACTCTGTTCGGCGCCGGGGGGGGGCAGCAAAACCGCGAGCGCCATCGCGGCCACGACATCAAGGTCGGATTGAAGCTTACGCTCGCCGAAGTCGCGACCGGCACCACGAAAACCGTGCGCATCAAGAGTCTCGAGACGTGTCCCGTGTGCGCCGGCAGCGGCGCGCAGCCGGGATCAAAGCCGGTCCAGTGCGGCACCTGCGGCGGCAGCGGCGAGGTGCGGCGCCAGGCGCACTCACTGTTCGGCCAGTTCCTCACCGTGTCGCCGTGTCCGACCTGCGGCGGTGAAGGCACGGTCGTGCAGAGTCCGTGCGAGCGCTGCGGTGGTGACGGGCGCGTGAAGAGTGAGAAAACGATTCAAATCGACGTGCCCGCCGGCGTCGCCGATCACCACTACCTCACGCTGCGCGGCCAGGGCGTCCCCGGCCCGCGCAACGGTCCGCGCGGCGACTTGATCGCGGTACTCGACATCAAGGAGGACCCGCGCTTCGAGCGGCATGGCGACGATCTGGTCTACGACCTCGGCATCACATTCACCCAGGCCGCCCTCGGCGCCGACGTGCAGGTGCCGACCCCCTACGGCCACGCCAAGCTGCGGGTTGAGCCGGGCACGCAGACCGGCACGGCGTATCGGCTGCGCAACAAAGGCCTGCCGCGGCTCGGCGAGGCCGGTCACGGCGACCTCCACGTGCGCGTGCACATCTGGACCCCCAACAAGCTCACGCCGGAGCAGCGCACACTGCTCGACAAGCTGAGCGAGATCGAGGAGCCGGTGCCGGAGGAGTCGAGCGGCGGCAACTTTTGGGACACCGTGCGCCGGGCGTTGGGCTTGGACGAAGAGCATGAGCCGCGGTCCAGGCGGCGGCGTGGGGGAGAAGAGTGAGCCCGTCCGGTGGCTGTGTGTTTTGCAAGATCGCGATCGGGGAGATCGCCGCGACGGTAGTGAAGCAGGCCGATGGGATGATGGCGTTCACGGACATGAGCCCGCAGGCTCCCACCCATCTGCTCGTGATTCCCACCACCCACGTGAGCTCCTTGAACGATGCCAAGGATGTGACCGCGCTCGGCAAGTTGCTCGCGTTTGCGCGCGATGTGGCGAAGGACGCCGGCATTGCGGCCAAGGGGTATCGGGTGGTGCTGAACACGAATCCCGATGGCGGCCAGACGGTATTTCACCTCCATCTGCACGTGCTGGGCGGTAGACCCATGCACTGGCCGCCTGGATAGCCTTGCACCGAGAGGAACCCGAAGCTAAGTTCGTGTGTCTCTAATCACTTAGAACAAAGGGAGTCTATGCCGGAAGTCATCATTCACGATGACGAGAGTTTTGAGCGAGCGCTCAAACGGTTCAAAAAGAAGTGTGAGAAGGCCGGGATCCTGGCGGACCTGCGGAAGCATCGCCACTACGAGAAACCCAGCGAGCGGAAGAAGCGCAAAATGAATGCGGCCCGCCGCAAGAATCGCAGGCCGCGCTACGCCTGAATGGTGGCTCCCCCGGGATTGGCTGAACGGCTGCGCGCCGCGATGAACGAAGCGAGAAAACAACGCGATCAGGCGCGCACCCTCCTCCTCTCAACGACCCTCTCCGAAGTCAAAAACCGGGAAATCGAGCTCAACCGACCTCCGACCGATGATGAAACGGTGGAGGTCCTGCGGCGCGGCATCAAGAAGCGCCGCGAGGCCGTCGAGGCGTACGAAAAGGGCGGCCGCACCGCAGCCGCCAACACCGAAAAAGCCGAGATCACAGCCCTCGAAGCGTTTCTCCCCCCCGCCGTGCCGCCGGAAGAGATTCGCGCGGCCGTGCGCGAGGCCATCGCCGGTGGCGCGAACGACCTGGGCAAGGTCATGGGTGTGGTGATGCCGCGCTTCAAGGGACGCGCGGATGGCAAGCTGGTCAATCAGATCGTGCGTGAGGAGTTATCGACCAAGTCCTAGAAACACTCGAGTTCCCCCAGGCGCTGGCGCGCGTGGCACAATACGCGGCCGGGCCCCTGGGAGCCGCACGCATCGCCGCCCGACGTCCCCGTACGGATGCCACGCAGATCTCGGACAGCCTGGCGCAGGTCGCCGAGCTCGCGGCCTTGCTCATCACCGACGATTCGATCCGCGCCGAGCCCGTTCCCGATATTTCGCGGACGCTCGAGCTGCTCGCAGTCCCGGGCAGCGCGCTCGAGGCGCTGCCGCTCGCCGAGTTGACCGTGGCGCTCGCGGCGATGCGCGTGGTCGCCGCCGATCTCAAGCGGTTGGACACGGCGCACGGCGCACGCCGCACGGCTTCCCTCCGTGTCGATCCGCCTGCCAAAGAGCTCGAAACCACGCTGGTGCGATCGATCTCGCCAGACGGTCACGTCCTGGACAGCGCGTCGAAGGACCTGGCGCGCGCGCGCCAGCAGGTGCGCGAAGCGCGCAAGCGCGTGATGGACAGGCTGGCCGCGATCCTGGGGTCGCTCGATGTCACGGAGCGCGCCCCCGACGCGGCCGTCACGGTGCGCGGCGGCCGGTACGTGATTCCGATCCGCAGTACGGCGCGCGCGCGGGTGGGCGGCATCGTGCACGACGAATCGGCGACGCGCGCGACGGTGTTCGTCGAGCCGCCTGAGATCATCGAGCTGGGCAACGAGCTGCGCGCCGCGGAAGCCGCGGAGCTGCGCGAAGTATTGCGTGTGCTGCGCGAGCTGACCGATCTCTTGCGGCCCCATCGGGAGGCGATTGCCGCGGCGTGGGAGATGTGCATCGCGTTCGACGATCTGTGTGCGCGGGCGCGCTATGCGGTGGAAGTGAACGGATTTGTACCGGAAATCGGCGGGCATCTCAAAATTCGGGGCGCCCGGCATCCGCTGCTCCTCCCCGACACTTCAAGAATTCTTGAAATGACGAAGCCCGTGATCCCGTTCGACTTGGACCTCGTCCCCGACGAATTCACCGTCCTGATTTCCGGACCGAACACGGGTGGCAAGACCGTTCTGATTAAGGCCGTCGGTTTGC
>DASZCG010000244.1:0-10117 GCA_035943355.1 Gemmatimonadales bacterium | reverse complement strand
CACCCCCCCCCCCCCGGTCGGCTTTCTTTCGCGACGTCTATTTCGACACCAGCGCGGGCGACCTGCGGGAACGCGGCGCGCGCTGCCGGCTGCGCTTCGTCCTGGCCGGAAAAAGCTCGTTGACGGTCTGGTTGCCCGGCGGTTCGCGGGTGCAGTCGTCGGTCGGCGAGGATGATCCCGCCGCAGCGCTTGCCGGAAACTCGGCCGCCGCCGTGCGGCTGCGCGCGCTGACTGATCCCGGTCGACTCGCGTCGTGGATCGAGCGCGACGTCGAGCGCATCTGGCGCGCACAGCGTGTCCCGCTCATCCGGCTGCCGCTCTGTGATCTCGCCGGCGACGTCATCACCGCGCGGCGCGGGGAGCACTCGGCGCGTCTCGCGGAGCTGGCCGTCTGCCCGCGCGGCTGGGTGGGCCACGCCGCGGCCAACCGCCTGGCCTCCGCTCTCGAAGCGGCGTTTCCGCTCCGCCCGGCCGGCAACGATGCGATCCTGCGCGCCCAGGCGGCGCTGGACGCCGTCGAGGGCGAGTCCATCGCCCGCGAGCTGCGGGGCGAGCGGGAAGTGGCGATCGTCGCCGTGGAGCACGGACGGATTGGACTGTGCCGCTCCGGTGCCGAGTTGCGCGTGCCCGTGCACGGCGGCAGCGGGGAAGCGGCGTGTCGTGCCGCGTTGCGGGAAACGGTCGGAACGGGCGAAGGCCAGCTGCGCCTGCTCGGCGTCGTGCCACGCTCCGGCGACCGCGTGCCGTTGGAGGTGTGGACCGCGCGGCGGCTGCATCAGCACTCGACCAATGGCGAGCGGCTGCAGTGGTTCACGCCCGCCGAGCTGATCGCGCGCGTCGGCTCACCGCTGCTGCGCGATCCGGGCACGCTCGCGGCATTGACCGTGGCCGCGCGGTCTCCCCTGCTCCCCGAGTGGTCGGGCGCGCCATTCGGAGATGTTGACGCGACGCTGGCGGATACCGCACCCGAGAACGTGGCACGCGCCAGCCGCGTGACGCTGAGTGAGCTGCGGGCCGCGGTGCGCTCCGACGACTCCAAGGACCCGGCCCGCGAGACCCCCGACCAGTTCCTCAATCCGGAGCTGTCGTGGATCGAGTTCAACCGCCGCGTCCTGGCGCTCGCGGAAGATCAGGACACACCGGCGGCTGCGCGGCTGCGCTTCCTCGGCATTGTGTCCACGAACCTCGATCAGTTCGTGATGACGCGCGTCGGGGCGCTCAAGCAGCTGGTTGCGGCGGGACGCAACGCGCGCTCACCGCACGGCGGGGGACTCCGGCCGCAGGAGACGCTCGACGCCATCGCGGTTCGGCTGCGCCCTCTGATCGAACGGCAGTACCGCACGTTCCATTCGCTCGAGCCGTTGCTGCACCTGCAGCGCTGGGACCAGCTCAGCGATGATGAGCGCGCGCGCATGCGAGCCCGCTGCGCCGATGAAGTGCTGCCGTTCGTCAGCCCGAAGGCGCTGACACGCGCGCCCGGTCATCCCTTCCCGCTCGTCGGCGATCGGCGGCTGTCGCTGCTCGTCGCCATGCGCGACGGGTCGGGTTCGCCGATGCACTACGCCATCGTGGAGATCTCACCGGACCTGCCGCGGTTCATGACCGGAGCGGGTGACCGCAACTTCATGCCGATCGAAGACGTGCTTCGCAACAACCTCGATCTGCTGTTTCCGGGTCGGGCCATCGCGGGCGCGCATGCGTTTCGGCTCACGCGCAGCGGCGACCTGCAGCTCGATGAAACGACAACCGCCAACTTTCTGCAGGCGATCGAGGAAGAGCTGTCCCGGCGACAGCACCAGCCGGTCCTGCGCATCGAGCTCGAGGCCTCCACTCCCGCGGCGCTGCGTGATCTCCTGCAGCGGGAGCTGCGGTTCGAAGAGAGTGACCGGGACAGCACGTTGAGCCCGGCGGACGTCTACAGCGTCGACGGCCCGGTGGACCTCGGGGGGCTGCAGGACATCGCCGCGGCAACCGGGCTGCCGGACTACCCGCCATTCGTCCCGGCCGACGTGTTCGCCGCCGAGCGACCGATCGCCGAGCAGCTCGATCGGGGGGACGTGCTCGTGTACCATCCGCACGATTCTTTCCCGGGGAGCGTCGAGCGGTTCATCAGTGAGGCGGCCGACGACCCCGACGTTCAGGCGATCAAGCTGACGTTGTACCGGCTTGGCGCGTCTTCCCCGATCGCCGAAGCGCTGCGGCGCGCGGCCGCGGGGGGCAAGGATGTCTCGGTCGTCGTGGAGCTGAAGGCCCGGTTCGACGAAGCGCGCAACATCACCTGGGCGCGCAGCCTGGAGCGGTATGGCATCCATGTGGTCACCGGGCTCGTGAGCCTCAAGACGCACGCGAAAATCGCACTCGTTGTGCGGCGCGCGGGCGGGGGGGGCGGTCGCGTACGTCGCTATGCGCACATCGGCAGCGGCAACTACAATCCGGCGACGGCCCTCGTGTACACGGACATGGGGTTGTTCACCGCGCATCCCGGCATCACTGCGGACGTGCATGCGCTGTTCAACGAGCTGACCGGGTCGAGCCAGGCACCGCAGGCTCGCCTCCCGCACCTCATGATTGCGCCCACCGACTTGCTCCAGCGGCTGCTTGCGTTGATCGAACGGGAGGCTGCGCACGCGCGCGCGGGGCAGCCGGCGTGCATCCGCGCGAAGCTGAATGCGCTGTCCGATTCGACCGTCATTCAGGCGCTGTATAAAGCCTCTCAGGACGGGGTGGTGATCGACCTCGTCGTGCGCGGTATCTGTACTCTCCGACCCGGCGTCCCTGGTTTGTCGGAGCGGATTCGCGTGGTGAGCATCCTGGGCCGATTCCTCGAGCATGCACGGATCTGTCACTTTGCCAACGGAGGCGCGGAGGAGTACTACGTCGGGTCGGCCGACTGGCGGCCCCGGAACCTGCGACGCCGGGTGGAGGTGATGTGTCCTGTTTACGACGCGGCTGCCCAGGCCAGGCTCGATCGCCTGCTGAGTGACGAATTGACGGCGCGGAAGGCCTGGTTGCTACGTCCGGATGGGGGATACGACTATCGTGACACGTGACCTGGACCGCTCAGGCCCCTTCTTTAGTGTGACAACATGAGCACTGAGCCAGGCTACCAGGTCCGTGACCGGGCCGCCCTTTTCCTTGCGGCTCTTGTCGCACTGGACAGCGTCGTGGTGCTCACCGGTTGGTCCGCCGGCTGGCCGGCGTTCGCGCATCCTTCCGCTGCATTCATTCCCATGGCGCCCACGACGGCGCTTGCGTTCTTGGCACTCAGTCTCGCGCTCACCGCGCGCATCCTGTCGACTCAGTGGCCGGTGCTTCGCACCGTGGGAACCGTGTTGGCGTGCCTCGTGGCTGCGACGGCAGTGGTGAACCTCGCGGTACCCTCGGTGCTTGACCACGCGCTGGGCGGCCCGTCCGGCCAATTCGACCGCGTGCAGCTCGGCGTGATGTCGCCCCTGACGGCGACCGCGCTCATTCCGCTCGCCCTGGCGATCGCCACGATGGAGCTGGGGGAGCGGGGGGCTCGCTATTCCGGTGCGCTCGCGATCGTCACGGTGGTCGTCGGCGGAACGGTCGCGCTCGGCTACGCGTATGGGACGCCGCTGCTGTACGGCGGTACGACGATTCCCGTAGCGCTCCCGACCGGTCTCAGCCTCTTGTGCCTCGGCGTCGCGACCGTGGTTGTCGCCGGCCCGCGCGTGTGGCCATTCGCGCCGCTCACAGGGCATGGCCCCCGCGCGCGCATGTTGCGCGCTTTCCTGCCGACGACCGTCGGTCTCATCGTTGTGATCGGACTGCTCGACACCCGGTTCGGGACAGTGTTTGGCGGCGACCGCGTTCTGGTCGCGGCGTGGCTCGCTGTCGTGAGCGCGACGCTGGTGGCGCTGCTCGTAGCGCGGTTGGCGCGTCGCATCGGTCGCGACATCGACCGGGCGTACGTCGAGCAGCATCGCGCCGAGCGGCGCTATCGCGACATGTTCGAGCAGTCGCTGGTCGGCGTCTCCACCACCCGCGTGTCGGATGGCCGGATTCTCCTGTGCAACGACAGGCTGGCAAGGATTTTCGGATATGAGTCCGCTGACGAGTTCATGGAAGTGCCAGCCAGCACCTTGTGGAGGGATCCAGAGGATCGCACGCTGCTGCTGACAGCGCTGCGTGAATCGGGGGCCCTGCGCAATTACGAAGTGCACATGCGGCACAAGTCCGGTGCGTCTGTCTGGCTCCTCTGCAACATCACCTTGCGTGACGAAGGCGACGGCGAGGAGCTGCTCGAGAACCTCGCCGTGGATGTGAGCGAGCGAAAACTGCTCGAGCAGCAACTGTGGCGAGCGCAGAAGCTCGATGCGCTCGGCAGCCTCGCGGGCGGCGTGGCCCACGACTTCAATAACCTGCTGACGGCCATCATCGGTTACGCCGACATGCTGCGCGAAGGACTCGCCGCAGACCCGCGCTACGCGGACGACGTCAACGAAATCCTCAAGGCGAGCGACCGCGCGACGGCGCTGACGCGCCAGTTACTCGCGTTCAGCCGCCGCCAACCGTTCGACCCCAAGCCGGTTCGGCTCGACGAGCGCGTGACGGATATGGAGAAGATGCTGGGTCGGCTGCTAGGGCCCCCGGTGCGACTCGTCATCGCCAGCGACGCGGACCTGCCGGCGATCATGGCGGATCCCAGTCAGATCGAACAGGTGCTGCTCAACCTGGCCGTGAACGGTCGGGATGCGATGCCGCATGGAGGAACGCTGACGATCGAGACTCGCCTGGTTCGGTTCCATGAACCCCACGCGACCGGGACGACGCCAATCCCGCCGGGCTCGTACATCATGATGGCGGTGAGCGACACAGGCACAGGGATGTCGCGGGATGTCCTGGCCCGCGTCTTCGAACCGTTCTTCACGACCAAGGAACAGGGCAAGGGAACGGGGCTGGGTCTCTCGACCGTCTACGGGATCGTCAAGCAGAGCCAGGGGCATGTGCTCGTGTACAGCGAGCCGGGCGTCGGAACGACGTTCACCTGCTACTTCCCGGTGACCCGGCGGCGGGCGCGCATCTCACGCCCCATCCATGTACCAGCCAAGATCAAGGGGACAGAGACAATTCTGCTGGTGGAGGACGAGGAGCCCATTCGGATCCTGGCCCTCACCGCGCTTCAGAGAGTGGGATACCAGGTGCTCCCCGCCGCCGACGGGGTCGAAGCGATGACGATCGCCGCCGTACACGACGGACCGATCCATCTGGTGCTTTCCGATGGTGTCTTGTCGGGCATCCGCGTTACCGAGCTGTTGCGGCGGCTGACTGCCCAGCGTCCCGAGACGAAAGTCCTGCTGATGTCGGGGTACTCTCAGGAAGCGGTGTTCCAGAACGACATCGTCGCGCCCAACACCGCCTTTTTGCCGAAGCCCTTCACGATCAGACAGCTCACCGAACGGGTGCGGGAAGTCCTCGACCCCTAGAAAGAAAAGGCCGCGAAGATCGCGGCCCCCTCGTCGCGAATTAGCTGCGGTAGAGCAGCAGGCGGTAGGCTTTGTACTTCTTGAAGTTCAGACCGTTGCGCCGTCCGCTGAAGTGCTTGTCCTCGTAGCGTCGCATCTGCTTCTTGAATTTCCATCGCACGACCTTCATCACCCACGGATACCGTGCCTCGAGCCGCGAGAGGATCAGCGTGTAGGCCGGCTGAATGGCTTCGCGGTAGGCCGCGTCGAGCAGGTCGAACGTCGGCGCGATGCCGTCGGTCATGTCGAGATCGAGCGTGGGCACCAGGGGAAAGCGGGCGATCGTCTCGCGGAAGCGCGGCAGCTCGTGGCCGCCCCCGATGGGGCTCTTCCCCTCCGCCGGCACGCGGAAGATGTCCGTGATCAGCACGTACCCACCGGGGTTGAGCAACGCGAGCGCCTTGGTGAACGCTTCCTCGAGCGGAATGAAAAGCAGGCTCTCGCTGAACAAGATCAGGTCGTAGCGCCGCTCGGTCTGCAGATCCTGGAAGCGCGTTTCGAAGATGTCGCCGCGTCCCTGCAAAACCTGCTTCGCCACGCCGGTCAGCACGCCGTTCGGTGAGACGCAGTCGACCGTGAAGCCGCGCTCGAGCAGCTTGCGCGCCGTGTTACCCGCTCCGCAGCCCACGTCCAGCACCGACTTCACGCCGGCGGGGATGTGCGACATCAGAAAGTCGGTGTAGTGTGCCTGTGCCTGCGCCAGGTTCTGGGGCACGCGCGGAAGACCCTCGGGCCAGTAGCCGTAGTGCAGGTCCTGCATGTTGAAGAAGTGGTGCCCGATCACGAACCCCAACGCGAGGCCGAATTCACTGGACGGCAAATGGCCATTCGTGTGAATGGGCATGCTGGCGGACGATTGCTGGGTGGCGACGGCCGTATGTCCTCCCTGGTTGCCCCTAACCTAAGACCTGCCGCAAGGCGCGAAAGCTACGCCGGCGGCCTGAAGCTCACGCCTGCAGCTCAACGCTGCCAGGCCAGCTTGTCCGCCGGCGAGGCCTGCTTCACCGGTACATCCGCTGCCCGGTCGGCAATGCGACGCTCGCCATTGTCCGGCGCGTCGAGCAGCCCGCCCCGGGTCACGAGCTGCGCAGCGAGCGGCTGGTGAGCAAATCGGTGAGCGTGTTCAACTGCTCCTCTTCGGGCTTCGCGAAGAAGCGATTGGCGGCGGTCTTGATCATCGTATCCGAGTCCCCCACGGACACAATGGCGCTCGCGAGCACGCGCACCTTGATGGGCCGAGGGGTGCTCGACTCATCGACGTCCGCCGTCTGGTCGGTGATGTCGAGGTCGACGTTGAAGCCTTGAGTCCGGCAGAAGACTATTGCGAGTACGCGGCAGTGGTACTGGGCGGGAAGTCGTTGATGCTGTGCTCGCGTGCAACCGCGAGCGGACCAACAGCGAACTCGGGAGGAGCATCGACTGCATAAAACGAACTGCGGAACAGGCCCGGCAGGAATCGAACCTGCAACCCCCGGTTTTGGAGACCGGTGCTCTACCAATTGAGCTACGGACCTAAGTTTCGGCGGCGCCGAAATCTAGCGTAGACCGCACTCTTGGAGAACGGCCATATCCAGGCGGGGAGGTTTTCGCCGTTGCGGCAATAAAGTCCGCGGTTGACACCTCGCAACGCGTCGGGGGTACGATTCGGGGTCCGATGAGCGTTATGAGTTGGGCCCGGCTTCAGGTGCGCGCGATATGCGGGCTGCGATGGGGTGCGTGGTACCCGGTTACCGGGCTGACTGCGCGTGACGCCCAGGTGCAGGTGCGTGGGCGGCCGGTTGTGGTGTCGCGGGCCCTCCTGGAGCTGCGTACCATGCCGCCTCAGCAGTGGACGGTGGTGGCGCCTGGCGTGGATCCCAAACGCCCGCTCGCCCCTGTGCGCGACGGCTATGTCGTCTGTCCGGGTTGCCGCCACCGCGAGACGACGCCCGAGCTACGCGTCCCCACCCTGCGCTGCCCGCGCTGCAATGGGGCGTTCAGCATCGCGTGGCACGAGCCGTATCCGCGCGCCGAAGCAGGCGGGCGCCCCTCCTATCTTCGCTCCAGCGCTCTCGCCTCGGACAATCGCATGACCCGACGTCGTCCGCAGACAGAGCGCCGTGTGCGCTTCGAGCGCCGCAGCGCCGACCGCCGCATGCGGCTGACGGCCGTCACGTCGTCGGAGCGACGCCACGTCCAGCGCAGGACGCGGGCCCGCCGCACCGGCGTGGAGCGGCGCACCGGAGTCGAGCGCCGACACAAGGCCGCACGCCGGTAGTGTGTTGCACCCCGCTGCGTATTCCACTTTTACTGGAAGCGCCGCGCTACACCTCGATCTTCGAAAACCTCCAGGCACCGGCAGTCACGAACAAGACTCCGACGCACAAGAGGACCCCCACGTCCAGCGCCACGCCAAAATGGCTCGCGCCGATCATCGTCCCCCGCACACCATCGATTCCGTACGTGAGCGGATCAACCCGCGTCAGCACGGCCAGGACCGCGGGGAGGCCCTGTAACGGGTACAACGCACCCGACAAGAACCACAGCGGCATCACCAGAAAATTCATCACCATCTGAAAGCCCTGCATCTCTTTCAGGCTTGATCCGGTCGCGAGCGCGGAGAAGACGACAGCGATGAGGGCAATGACCAGAAACGCCACCAGGACGGCGAGCACACTCGCCGGGCGAAACCCCGCCACGAGCGTCACGGCGAAAATGATCGTTCCCTGCAGCACCGCGACCGTCGCGCCGCCGAGCGTGCGACCGATCATGATCTGCACCCGCGGCACGGGCGCGACCAGCGTTTCCTTCAGAAAACCAAACTGGCGATCCCACAGCATCGCGATCCCGGAGAACATCGCCGTGAACAGCACCGTCATCCCGATCACGCCCGGCGCCATGAACTGGAGATAGCTGCCCTCCCCCGCGCGGCGAAACACGGGGCCCAGGCCGAACCCGAGGACGGCGAGATACATGAGGGGTGTGCCGAGCGACGCCACGATCTGCGCCTTGGAGCGCAGATACTTCTTGACCTCGCGCAGCCACAGGATGTAGATGACGCTCATGCCTTATCTCCTCCAGACTCGCGAGACTTGCCGCATCCGGTCCTCGGCGCTGAACGTCTCGTCGCGAATGGTCGTGCCCGTGAGTTTGAGGAACGCCGCTTCGAGCGTGTCGGCGCCCGTCTGCTGCTTGAGCTCGGCGGACGAGCCCGTGGCAACGATCTTGCCATGATCGATGATGGCGATGCGGTCGGCCACCCGATCGGCTTCGTCCATATAGTGAGTAGTGAGAAAGACCGTGACGTGCTCAGTCGCATTCAGATTTTTGACGATGGTCCACATCTGATTGCGACTCTGGGGATCGAGCCCCTGCGTCGGCTCGTCGAGGAACAAGACCTTGGGCGTGTGCAGTAAGCCGCGCGCGATTTCCAGCCGTCGTCTCATGCCACCGGAGAAGGTCTTCACCAGGTCGTTGCGCCGGTCCCACAGCTCGAACAGCTTGAGCAGGTTCTCGCCGCGCTCGTGGCGCACCGGGCGCGGGACGTGATACAGGACGCCATGAATGTCGATGTTCTCCCACGCCGTCAGCTCGCTGTCGAGACTGGGGTCCTGAAACACCACGCCGAAACGTTTGCGCACCTCGGTCGATTCCGTGACGGGATTCAGGCCATCGAGCTCGAGCGTGCCGCTCGTGGGGCGCAGCACGGTCGTCAGCATCTTGATCGTCGTCGTCTTACCGGCCCCGTTGGGACCCAGAAACGCGAACGTCTCACCCTTGCTCACGTCGAACGTGACGTCGTTCACCGCCGTCACCGTGCCGAACGTGCGAACCAGGTGCTGCACGCGGATCATGCGATTGTTTTCGCTCAGAGCCCCCCCCCACCCCCACCCCCACCCCCAACGAAAACGAGCCGGCAATCTCAGTCCGGCTCGGCTTGCACTGGATACGTGGAGCCATGTCGCAACTGCGGCGTCTGCGCAACTGCGCCACCAGTCTCAACAGGGTGGCTGACGGGGATTGAACCCGCAACCTCCGGAGCCACAGTCCGGCGCTCTAACCAATTGAGCTACAGCCACCATACTCACGACAGTCGCAGCAGACGCCTCAGTCGCAGCAGGTGAACGAAAGTAACCTAGGCAAAAGGTGAATGAAAGTTCGAGCGCTCGCCCAGCAAGGCCCTGCAGGCGCGCGCGCGGGCGATTCGCGAGCGCCTGGTCGGCCCTAATCGGGCCAAAAGCTCGCCGACAACTCCGCAGTCCGGGGATCGCTCGGTACAGCATGCCCGTTAAACTCGCCGATCTCCACAATTCCCCGGACTGAGTTCACCAGGAAGAGCGAACGGCCCGTGAGGGCCGCGGGCGGCAGCTGCTCCTCCCGCACCGGCGCCAGCTCCATCACCCGTTGACGTCCCACCCCCGGCAGGATGCCGAGGTCCGCCGCCGGCGTACACAACGTTCCGTTGTCCCACCAGAACAGACTCCACGCGGTTCCCTCGGCGACAAAGCCGGCAGCCGTCACCAGGACGGCATCACTGGCGCCGGCGCGATGGGCACCCACCAGTGCCCGCCCGAATGGCTCGCGCTGCGTGGTCTTGTGCGGATATGGCCGGTGGATCTCGTGGGAGACCACCACGGAGAGGGATGCCT
>DASZCG010000243.1:0-7548 GCA_035943355.1 Gemmatimonadales bacterium | reverse complement strand
GCGATCTGCCTCATCGGCAAACACGTCCACGTAGTGGTTCCCGCTGCCGACCGTGCCGAGCTGCTCGCGCGCCTTGGCGCGCAGCCGGTCGCGCTCGTGCTGGTCCGGCACGGCCTCCCACGCCGGATCCTCGAACAGCGGGTCGTCACTGGGGCGATCCTCGGCGCGGTTCTTGAGACCCACACCGAACGAGAGCGAATTCTGGATCGCGTCGGCCAGCTCCTGCAGCCGGCCCTGGACCTGCGGCAGCTGGAGATCGGTGCGGATCGCGGCGTTGCCGCAGGCGATGTCGAACCCCACCCCCACGACGGAGACTTTGTCGCGGTACGCGGCGACGCCGCCGATCGGCATGACGTAGCCGAGGTGGCCGTCGGCCATGAGCGCCGCACGCTCGGCGCGGCTGGCGACATCCTGGAGCTGCGCCAGGGTGTTGGGCTCGTGAGAGCCAAAGATGTGCATTCGCGCTTGGGTCATGGTGTATCCGTGCCCTGAAGGGCCCGCTCGGCCCACGGTCACAGGCGGTGACGAACGCCGACTCTACGGCCACAACCGGTACAGCGTCCTCGGAAACGCGATCGCCTCTCTGATGTGCGGGATGCCGCAGATCCACGCGACCGTCCGCTCGACGCCGAGTCCAAAGCCGGCATGCACGAACGTGCCGTACTTCCGCAGATCGAGATACCAGGAGTACGACTCCTCCGGCAGTCCCTCGCCGCGAATGCGCGCCAGCAGTTTGTCGTAATCGTCCTCGCGCTGGCTGCCGCCGATGATCTCGCCGTAGCCCTCAGGCGCCAGGCAGTCGTTGTTCAGCACCGTGCGCGGGTCGGCGGGGTTCTCCTTCATATAAAAGGCCTTCACCGCCTTGGGATAGTTGTAGACGAACACCGGCCGGTCGTACTGCCTGGCGAGCAGCGTTTCGTCGTCCCCGCCCAGATCGCGACCCCACTGTATGTCGCCGCCCAGAGACTTCAATTTCTCGACCGCATCCGTGTAGGAAATACGATGGAACGGAGGCACGACCCGCTCGAGCGGCGCGAGGTCCCGGCCCAGCTCGGCGAGATCCGCTGGGCGGCGCTCGAGGCAGCGCCGCACGATGTAGGACACGAACTCTTCCTGCAGCCGCATGTTGGCGTCGGAATCGTTCCACGCAACCTCGGGCTCCACCATCCAGAACTCGGTGAGGTGCCGGCGCGTCTTCGATTTCTCGGCGCGGAACGTGGGCCCGAAGCAGTAGACTTTGCCAAGCGCCGCCGCAGCGGCTTCGACGTACAGCTGTCCCGTCTGCGCGAGAGTGGCCTTGCCGAGGTCGAAGTAATCGACCGAAAAGAGCGTCCCGGCATGCTCGCCGATCGACCCGGTGAGGATCGGCGTATCGACCAGCGTGAAGTGCCGCTCGTAGAAGAAGTCCCGGATCGCCTGCACCACTTCGGCGCGCACGCGCGCGATCGCGACCTGCTGCGTGGACCGCAGCCACAGGTGGCGGTGCTCGAACAGGTAGGCGATGCCATGCTCTTTGGGCGTGATCGGGAATTCGGGACTGGGACCCAGGATCGTGAGGTCCGATGTCTGCAGCTCGACGCCGCCCCCCCCGGGCGCGCGCGCGTCGGCGCGCACGGTGCCGGTGATCCGGACCGACGTCTCCTGCGTAAGTTTCCCGAACGCCTCCCACACCTCGGGCGCGACATCTTTCTTGGAGAGCACCGCTTGCAGCGAGCCGGTCCCGTCTCGCACGACGACGAACGCGATTTTCCCGCTCGACCGCGTGGTCGCCACCCAGCCACACACGGCGACGGTCTCGCCCTTCCCCGCGTGCTGCGGCAGCTCATCGATCCAGTAACGATCCGGCATAGGGGCGGCATACTAGTGGCGGGTCTTTTCAGTGTCAACGCGATCACGAGCGCGTGCGCCCCGGTCGTCAGAAGCGGCCCGGCGCGGCAGGAAGCGAACTGGCTCGCCTATCTCGGCACCCCGCGCCACGACGCCGCCGCGCAGGAGACGCTGAACCCCGACCCGCGCCCCCTGTGGCACGTGGGTATCGGCCGCGGCGTGCGTGGCGCTCCGGCCCTCGGTGAGAGCATCATCGCGGCCGGCACCGCCGACCGCTACGTGGTCCTCGTCGATCGCGCCAGCGGCGACGTGCTGTGGAAGTCACGGCTCGACGGCACGGCGCGAGCGGGCCCCCTGCTCGATGGAGACCGGCTGTACATCGCGACGGAGGCGCAGCCCGAAGGCCGTGTGTACGCCATCCGGCTGCGCGACGGCAAGACGCTCTGGAAGACGCACAGCGGCAGCGTCGCGGCGCCCCTCACGTTCGACGGCGATGCGCTGTATGGGGGCACGGAAGAGGGAGTCGTGTTCCGGCTCGACACCGAGCATGGGCACGTGGCCTGGCACCGGTCGCTGCCGGGAGCGGTCCGCGCCGGCCCGGTCGCCACGCCGTATGGCCTGGTTGTGACGACCACGATCGACACGCTGTACTTGCTCGACCGCGAAACCGGCGCCGTGCATGCGCATTTGCCGCTGCCCGGCGCGGTGCTCGCAACGCCGGCCAGCGACGGTCGGCGCCTCTATCTGGCGACTACGAACGGCACGGTCATGGCGGTGGATCTCGCGTCGTTCTCGGTGCACTGGGACTTTCCGGCGGGCGACGCGGTGTACGGCTCCCCCGCTCTCGTCGCCGACACGCTATTCGTGCTGGCCCGGGATGGTGAGCTGTGGATCATTCCCACGGAGGCGCCCCAGAACGGGACCCATCACACCCTCGACATCGTGGCGACCGCGGGACCGACGCCGCTCCTGTCCGGAGTGCTGGTCGGCAGCGTGAGTGGCGAGGTGTTGCTGGTCGACCGTGAGACGGGCGCGATCAAATGGCGTACCCAGGTCGCGGGTCCCATCGAGGAGCCGCCCCTGGTGCGCGACCGGCAGTTGGTCGTGATCGCCGGCAGGGGCAATATTCACACGTACCGATGAAGCGATACCCGATCGTCTTCGCACTGCTCGCCGCCGGGGGGGGGGCGCCGGCGCTAGCTGCCCAGCGCATCACGACGCCGGCATACGCCGCCCGCGAGCGTACGACTGTCGCCATGGCTCCCACGCACGACACGTTTCGCGGCGCGCTGGTCCATTACGGCAAGTGGTTCACGGCGGCGGGGGCGGCATACCTGACCTATCTCGCGTCGCAGGAACATCAGCAATCACGTCGCGAGTGGACGTCGCTCATCGCAATCTGCCGGTCAGCGCGGGACGCGTGTGCCATCGGGTCCAATGGCACGTATGTGCGGGGTGACGCCGAGGCGCTGTATCAGCTATCGCGCAATCACGACCGCAGGGCGAATCAGTGGCTGTTCGCCGCGCAGGCGACGCTGTTCGCCACCACGGCGCTGTTCATCATCGACCTGCATCCGGGTGGACCGGACAACATCCCCTATCCATCGGAGATTCGGGTCGGCGCGCTGCCGCGTGGGACAGGCGTGGAGATGCGGCTGGCGTTCTAAGCGCTAGGCGGCGCGCCGCACCACGCGGCGCCGCTTCCGCCGCACGCGCGTGACGATGCCGACGTACTCTACGGCAGCTTTCAAGGCTTTGCGTTTGCCACCATAGGTGACGTCACCGAAGAACTTGCGATGGCGTGGTACCGACGTACCGTCCGGCCGCGTGTAGAAGCCCGCTCGTGCGAACCAGCCATGCGTTCGCGTAGATGATTGATCGATCCGGCTGATGCCGGGGCGGTGGGCTGCGCGCCCACGTTTCTTCTTACTCAAGGGTTTCTCCCGAACGACTCTGAGGTATGCGGCTACTTGGATGAATGATCACACAGGGAATTCTACCACAGACCAGGGGCGCCGCCAGCGTCAGGCGTCCAATGTGCCGTAGCGCTCAGGAACGAGGACGACCGAAAAACAGAACGTATCCGTCGGTGTCCTTGAGTTCGAATCCTCGCAAGCCATCATCGTCGTCCTTGAGTGGTTGAGAAAACTCGACATCGCGCGACGAGAATTCCGCTGCCAACGCGTCCGGATCGGGGACGTGGAGGTAGGCGTCCCAGCGGGCCCAGCCTTTTTTGACGTCTCGCGTGTAGTTCGGCAGTGGATCTACACCAACGTCCTTGAGCATGATCATCGCGGCACCCCGCTGGACAATGCCGAAGAAGATGTCGTCAGGGTCGGGCCCTTGAAACGTGATGTCGAACCCGAGACGGTCGCGATAAAACGACAGCGCGGCGGGGACATTCTTGACGATGAAGAACGGCGCGATGCCAGAAATGGCTGGTTTGGTCATGTGAGTTTCCACCGCGTGACATCAGTCGGGTTCGTGCCAGCGGAACGAGTCGCGCGCGTGGTACAGCGTCTCACCACGCGTGTTGGTGACCGTGATCCAGGCGCTCAAGACCCCGGCGTCGAGGCTGCTCGTGACGAAGCGTGAAGTGAACCGGCCATCGATGGTCACCATGCCGACCCGGTCGAGCTCGCAGCGCAGGTGCACCGCATCCCGGCTAATCTGTGCCTCTGCACACCCCGCTTCCTGTCGTGTCCCGATGCGCGAGAAGGTGACAAAGGGCTCCGGACGCAGCGTCAGGCGGGTGAAGCGGCGATCGGCGACGCTGAACTGATAGCTCGGCTCGTAGTACCCCCCGGCGTCAGACTGGAGGGGCCGAGACGGTGGGGGCGGTGGAGCGTTCGGTTGCTCGGTGACCACGGGCGCTGGTGCCGGGAGGATCAGAATCACGAGCGCCGCGCCGCCCACGAGCGCGAGGAGGACGACGCCAAAGACGATCATCGTGCGGCGATGTCCACGTATGATCGCCCAGAGACGCTGTAAGACTGCCCGCAGCCGCTGCAGGATCGCCCGGAGACGTTGAACGACCGCTGGGCGTGCGACGCCCGCTCCGCGCGGAGCGACGTCCTGTGTCGCAGCGACCTCCTCCGTCGGAGTGACAGGGCGCGGGCCCGGTGAAAAGTCGGGCGGCGGTGCAGGAAAACCCCGCGATGGAACAGGCGGGGGTGGAACGGCGCCGCGTGGTAGAACGACAGCCCGGGCCGGAGGCGCAGCCGGAGGGGGGGGGGGAGCTGCCTTTGCACCTGGCCTGACGAGTCTGACGTACCCCGGCTTCCGGACGAGCCGCGACCAGACAGCGAGCAGCAGCGCCGCGCCCAACGCCCCTGCGGCGTCCGGCACGAGATCTCGCAGCCGGCAACGTCCCTGCCCCGTCATCCCCTCGGCGACTTCGACGAGGGCGCCTACGAGCAGCGTCGCGAGCAGCGCCCAGACGATGCGCGCGTCGGTCCTCCGGAACTGGACCCACGACATCCAGTAGAAGCCGGCGAACAAAGCGATGCGCGCGTAGTTCTGCAGCGAGACCACGAGCACGTGCAGCGTGGGGATGAGCTGCTCGCATTTCGGTACGTGCACGCGGAAGTGGGCTTGCGCGGGAAAAGAGAGGAGGCCGAGCACCACGAACGCCAGATAGGCCCAGCGCTTGCCGCGCAGGGCGATAAGGGCGAGGACAACGAGGACGCCCACACCGACGCGAACCGCGAGAAGCGACATGCGCGTCTAAGGTACTCGGACTACCGCCTACCGGACCAGATCCTCGACGTCGCGCGCTGCCTCGATGCGGCGATCCACGTACTCGCCGATCTCCCGGGCTCGCTCCAGCGCCAGGGTGAGGTCCGGCATCGATCCGGTACCCGACTGAATCCGAACCAGCGCGAGCCGCAAGCGCTCGAGCGCAGCGACCGTCTCAGCGAGCCCCTCGCCCGTGTCGCCGCGGGCGCGCAGCGCCTCGGCGTCCGCCTCCAGCCGCTCGACCACACCGGGGAGGTCGGGAGCCAGACGCCGCTCGGAGTCCGGGAGCGCTTCATAAATGGAGAGGGCGGAGCGGCCCAGCAGCAGCTCCGTCGGTTCGACCGAGGGCAGCAGCGTGTGCGCCGGCTTCTTGAGCCGGAACCCGGCAAGCCAGAAGAATGTGCGACCCGCTCGCCCGGCCCACAGTCGGTACCACAGTGAATTGAGCCGCCGCAGCCAGCGCCGCTGCTTCAAAACATCCGCTTCCTCCTTCTGGACCTGCGCTTCGGCGAGCAGCGCGGCGCGGATGTCGTCGTAGGCGTAGCCCTGCTTCAGCAGGCGCCGCGCCACGATCACGAGCTGGAAGATGAGAACCACCCCGATCAACCCCGGTCCGCCGATCCCCCCCGTTTTGCCGAGGCCCGCTACGGCCATGGCGAGTACCACCATCGTGGTCACCTGGGCGTTGCGGACAAACACCCGCACGAGCGGTGGCGCGCGGAAGTCTCGTCCCCGGGCCTCGCCCACAACCCGGGCGACGTCGTCCCCCAGCTGAAATCGGGCGGACGGCGCCTTTTGCAAACAGCGGTCGATGACCGCGGCAAGCCTGGCCGGCACCTCGGGTCGCATGGCCTGGACGAGGGGCGCCGGCTCGGCGACCTGCTTGGCGAGAATCGCGGGCAGGTTCGCGGCCTCGAACGGCGGGCGTCCGGTGAGCGCGAAAAAGAACGTCGCCCCGAGTGAGTAGAGATCGCTGCGGGCGTCGACCGGCTCGCCACACGCCTGCTCGGGACTCATGTAGCGCGCGGTCCCCACGATGTCCCCGCCGGGGCTCGCGTCCCCGCGCTGCCCCAGCGCGATGCCGAAGTCCGTGACCAGGGCGCGCTCGGTGGCGCGCTCGATCATGATGTTGTCCGGCTTCACATCGCGATGAATCACGCCACGCTGGTGTGCGTACGCCAGCGCCCACGCGACTTCCTGCAGCAGCTTCATCGCGAGCCGCGGCGGAAGCGGTCCATCCCGGTCCACCTGCTCCCGCAGCGTCTCCCCGTCCACGTAGCCCATGACGAAGTACACGAGCGCGCCGTGCGCCTCGACCAGGTGGATGGGGACGATGTTGGGGTGGGACAGACCGGCTGCCGTGCGGGCTTCGTTGAGGAAGCGATCGCGGTCAGCAGGCCGTTCCGCCAGGTGTGACGGGAGCAGCTTGATGGCGACGGGCCGATCGAGCCCAACATCGCGCGCCAGAAGTACGATGCCCATGCCGCCCCGGCCGAGCTCGCGCTCAATCGAGTAGCGGCCGGCCAGCTCGTCTTGGAGGGCCAGGACCTCGGAACTCGGGAAGGCGGTCATCGCACCGCGTCCTACGCAACCGCCTCGCGGGTGTTTCCGAGCTGCAACGTGACGATCCGTGTCGCGCGCGCGTTAGATTCTCTACTATGGCGTCCAAAGAATTGCTCGACAGGGCCAACCGCGGCGAGATGTGCGTATGCGGGAAGCGGATCTGGGTTGAAGTGAAGTCCGTCCCGGAGACCAAGCCGGGGATGGTCGGGGACACCGTGTGGAACGTAGACTCGCAAGTACGTCACGCGTCCCCGGCCTGTGCGTGGTTCACGCTGGAGCTCGCGAAGCGCGAGTAGCAAGCGCGTTTCATTGACCGGCAGGTGGTTGCCACAATTCGACCTTGTTTCCCTCAGGATCGATGACCCAGCCAAACTTGCCGTACTCAGTGTCATCGATCTTGTCGAGGACGTTGCAGCCTTC
>DASZCG010000242.1:0-2772 GCA_035943355.1 Gemmatimonadales bacterium | reverse complement strand
AATTTGAGGCATGAACCAACGTCCGTCGCGCGTGTTCTTCGCCGTAACCATGATCGGCCTTGGACTCATTGGCCTGATCCAACGCGATTTCCCGCCGATATGGACGGGCGTGTACAAGAGTCTGCCCGCGCGCGAGGTCCTGGTCTATCTCTGCGCGTTCGTCTCGCTGGCGACCGGCACGGGCCTCCTGGTGCCGCGCACAGCTGCCGTCGCGGCCCGTGCGCTGCTCATCTATCTGCTGTCGTGGCTGGTGCTGTTCAGGATCCCGCACGTCTTCCTCGCTCCCACCGTGGAGGCGACGTGGTGGGAATGCGGTGACACCGCTGTCATGGCCGCGGCCGCCTGGGTGTTGTACGCGGGGTTCGCCGGTGACCAAAGCAGCGGCGACAGGGGTCTGCGTCTAGCGCGGATGTCCTACGGCCTGGGCTTGATCCCCTTCGGGATTGCCCATTTCACCTACCTCAAAGAGACCGTTGCCGATGTGCCGGGCTGGCTGCCATGGCACGTGGCGTGGGCGTATGTCACCGGCACCGCGTTCATCGCAGCGGGCCTGGGGGTGCTGAGCGGCGTGTATGCGCGCCTGGCGGCCGTGCTCTCGGCGTGGATGATGGGACTGTTCACGCTGCTGGTGTGGGTACCGATCGTGGTGGCGGGTCCGAGCGCTTTCCAGTGGACTGAGTTCGTCAACTCGTGGGCGTTGACGGCCGCCGCCTGGGTGGTGGCGGATTCCTACTCCTAAAGCGGCACGAGGCCCTTTCGCACGCCGAGCGATACCGCTTCGGTGCGCGAGCGCACGCCAAGTTTTTCCATTACCGCCACCAGATGGAATTTGACCGTATGCGTGGTAATCCCGAGCTCCGCGGCGATCTCTTTGTTGCCGAACCCGCGTGCGACGAGTCGGAGCACATCGAGCTCGCGGGCGCTGAGGGCGGCGCCATTAGGCGACACCGTGCCCTCCGACCGCGTCGGGACCACGCGCTCGCTCAACACGAGATCCGCATCCTCCGCGACTCCCACCACCGCGATCTCGCCATCGGCCTTGAGCAGCGCCGCAACGCGGCGGCGCGTCATGGCCTCGGAGACGTCGAGGTACACCCGCAGCTTCATCCGAGGCTCGAGAGCAGGCGTTCTACGTCGGGTGCGGGAACCGCCAGCGCGAGCCCCGAAACGATCATCGCAGCGACACCGATCACGTTGCCTTCTACATCGGCAATCGGGCCGCCGGAGTTCCCGGGCGCCAGTCGGACGTCGGCCTGGACCCAGGGAATGACGGGGCTCCCAGCCAATCCGTAGCCCGGCGGGACAGCGCGCACCGCCTGGAACACGCCGACGCTGACCGCGTGCGTCACACCCAGCGGGTGACCTACCGCAAACACGAGGGAGCCGGGTCGCAATGCGTACGGATCGCCGGCGCTGACCGACGGGACTCGGGCGCGGATTGCGCGCACCACCGCGATGTCGCGGTCCACATCACGCCCGACCACCGTTCCCTCGACGGCGCGACCGTCTGGCGTCACCACGGTGGCGGTGCGTTCCGACACGACGTGCGCGCTCGTGACAAATAGGTCGGCACCCCAGGCAAAGCCGGCGCCATGCCCTCCACGGCCGGCGCCCTGACCGCGCCGCGAACGGCCTGCTGGGTCCACGATCGCGACCACGCTGGCGCGAAGCCGCGCGGCGGCGTCGCCGAGAAATGCGCCGCTCAGCACGGTCACCGCCCACGCCGGCGCGGCCGCTCGCGGATCACCACCTCGATTTCCCGCGGTTTGCCGGCACGCACGACGTCGAGGCGCACCTTCTTGCCGACCGAATCGCCGCTCAGCACGTCGAGCAGCTGCTCGAAACCCTCGATGCTCTCACCGTCGATCGCCACGAGGACATCGCCGAGCAGCAGTCCGGCTGCCGCCGCGGGCGCGTCCGGTTCGATGGAGACGATCAGCAAGCCGCTCTGCTTATCGAGGCGCACCGGTTGCATGGCGGCCCCGATCCAGCCGCGCGCGACGTAGCCGCGCTCCAGGAGCTGCGTCACGACGCGACTGACCGTTCCGGTGGGGATCGTTGTGGCGAGCGGACGACTCAATGCGCCCGAGTTCACGCCGTGAATCCGTCCGGCGGAGTCGACCAGCGGGCCACCGCCGAAGCCGGGGTAAATCGTGAGGTCCGACTGGAGCCAGCGGTCGATCTCGCCGCCCTTCCAGGAGCGCCACTTGCCGCCGGTCGCGCTCACCGCGCCGAACGCAGCGCGCGCACCGCCGTCGTCCAGGCGGGCCAGCGCGAGCACCAGGTTTCCCGGACGTAGCGTGCCCGGATCACCCAGCTCGGCCACGGCCAGAGACCCGGCGGGGATGCGGAGCGCGGCGAGGTCGGTGCCGCGGTCTCGACCCGCCAGCGTCGCCGGGATGCGCTTTCCGTCCGGCAGTGTGACGGTGATGTCTTCTTCCTGTCTGATCGTACCATCGGTCGTTACGACGACGCCGTCTTTCCAATGCACACCCGTCGAGGGCAACCGGGGCCGAGCGTGGACGGCGACGAGTGCAGCACCCGCCGCGGCGACGGCGTCGGCGAGCTGGTCGGACAACGCGGCGATACCGGAACGAGAGTCAGTCACGTGATCCACCTTTGGTCGGAGGTTTGTGTCTGCTCTTGAACCGTGCATCGCTCGGTCCGGCTGCACCACTAGCCAGTTGGTCAGGCGGGAGGCGCTCGTTTCCGTGTTGCGCCCCCCCCCCGCCCCCGGCGGCGTGAGCCTCGTCACTAGCTGTGCAGTTGGAA
>DASZCG010000241.1:0-4857 GCA_035943355.1 Gemmatimonadales bacterium | reverse complement strand
TCCTCCTTACACAACTAATTGCAGGTGGAACCGCACAAAGCTTCGGGACGACAACTCGGCCCTCCTTTCGGACGGCTACAGGTTATTGAACGACGACTTTCCCTAGCATGAATGGGTGCGGGGTGCAGTGGTACGGAAATGCACCGCCGGCCGGGAACGTGTGAGAGTAGCGATCTCCCGGGCTCAAGTCGGGCGAGTTCCATACGGCGGTGCTGGAAGTGGTGGTGTGAGGCTCTGTGCCGGCGGGCTCGCAGTTGACCCAGGTGACGGTTGCGCCCACGGGCACCGCGATCGAGTCGGGATGGAACGCGAAGTCGCGGATTGCGACAATGAAATGCAGCGAGTCGATGACCGAGACGGGAACGGTACATTCGCCGGCTTGATTGCCGGACGGTCCGGCGCCGCGTTCGGAGAAACACGCCACTGCGAAGGCGCCAACACAACCGCACGCGGCGCCGGTGAGGACCGCCACGAGCCGTTTCATGGCTGCCTCACGACGATTACGCCCTTCATGAACGGATGCGGCGTGCAGTGGAAGGTGTACTCGCCCGGCTGAGAAAACGTGTGCGCCCACGTCTTACCCGGCTCGATGGCACCCGAATCCCACGATCCGTCATCGGCGCTGATCGTGTGCACGAGTGGATCGTTGTTGGTCCAGACGATGGTGGCTCCGGCGGGAATCTCGATGCGGTTCGGTGCGAACGTCATCGTGCGCATTTCCGCCCGCGTCGCGTTGCTCGGAACCGCAACCGCCGCGCCCTTCGCCGCCGCTTCTCCATGCCGCCCGAAGTATCGGTTCAGCGTAAACGGAATCGTGAACTCAAACCCGCCGCGCACCTTGTCGATTCCGCGCGACGCGCCCTGCAGTGTTGCCGTGTTCGTGTTCGTCACCTGCAACGACAGCGTGTGCGGCGAATAGGGAATGGCGAGCTGCAGGCCCGCGCCCCAGGCCACCCGCTCCGCGGACCGGCGGTCGAGCAGGCTCGTGACGTCACCCGCGAGCGCCACGAATTTGTGCAAGCGCCACGTCGCGCCGGCGCCGACCGCGTACCGCGTCGTATCGCTGTGATAGCCGTTCGAGAGCAACCGGCCGACGGCCATGGCGCGGAACGCGCCGAAGCCGTGCGCGGCCGTCAGCTCACCGTCGAAACTCTCTGCCGCCTGGTTGTAACCGCCCTGTAGCGCGAGTCCGGACCTGCCGTAGCGCGCGAAAAACTCCCACTCATTGGGGAACGCGGCGGCGATGTCGGATGATGTGGCGTAGTTGAAACCGATGAGCAGTGGCAGCGGAAGCTGATAGCTGAGCAGAAACGTGGGGGAATTCGTCACCTTGCGGGTCGGCGCATCGCCGACTCCGAATCGGTGGATGAAGTTGAACTGCAGCGTGCCCGGCGCTCCCATCCAGCCGCCCGAAAGGTTGGGTGGCCGCTCGAGGACGGACTGGCACGAGGCTACATCGGCGACTCCGACACGCGCGAGCACGACGCAGGACACGCACACTGCGATCCGACGAAGCTGAGGCAACCGGGCCTCTTCATGTGAGAGAAGCAGCCTCGAGGCGGCGCAGCGCCGCCTCTTTGCCGACGACCGACAGCAGCTCGTTCACAGGCTCCGATACCGTCCCTCCGGTCAGCGCGATCCGGATCGGTTGAAAGATCTTGCCCGCCGGGACATTGCGCTCTTCCGCCAGATTGCGCAACGCCCGCTCCAGTCCTTCATGAGTCCAGTCGGCGTTCGTGAGTGCGACGACGCTTGCCGCGAGCGCCGCGTGATACGCCGTCGGATCCCTTGCGATTTCCTTCTTTGCTTTGTCGTCCAGTGTCACGAACCGCGCCTCGAGCCGCACCGCCACCTGTCGCGCGACATCGAGCGTGGTGCGGGAGCGCGTTTTCACCGCCGTGATTGCGTTCAACACTGCGTGCGTGTTGCCGTTGAGACCGAGCTTCGCGAGCTCCGGCTGCACGAGTGGGTACAGCTCATCCGCCGCTTTCGCGGTGAGGTACTGCCCGTTCATCCACTCGAGCTTTGTCGTATCGAAGACGGACGGCTTCTTGAGAATGCCGTCGAGCGAAAAGAGGTTTCGCAGCTCCTCTTTGCTCATGATCTCGCGATCGCCACCCGGGCTCCATCCAAGAAGCACAAGGAAGTTGCGCATCGCCTCTGGTAGAATACCTAGGTGTTGATAGTCGCCAACTGCGGTCGCGCCGTGCCGTTTCGAAAGCTTCTTGCCGTCCGGGCCATGAATCATGGGGACGTGGCCGAAGCTGGGCAGCGACGCCCCAAGTGCGCGGTAGACTGCGAGTTGCTTGGGCGTATTGGAGATATGATCGTCGCCGCGCAGGACATGCGTGATTTGCATATCGATGTCGTCGATCACGACCGCAAAGTTGTAGAGCGGCGAGCGATCCGAGCGCAGGATCACGAAGTCGCGGATGTCCTCACCCTTGAAGCTGATCCGCCCATGGACCGCGTCCTCCCACGACAACTCCCCGGGCGGGACGCGCAGCCGGATCGCGTCCTCTTCCATGTACGCTTTGCCTTGCTTCAGGAGATCGTCGGCGACCTGCTGATGGCGCGCGAGCCGCGCGCCCTGGAAGACGGGCGGCTCGTCCCAGTCGAGGCCGAGCCAGGTGAGGCCATCGAGGATGATCTGCGTGTGTTCATCTGTGGAACGTGCCTTGTCGGTGTCCTCGATGCGCAGCAGGAATTTGCCGCCTTCGCGCCGGGCAAAGAGCCAGTTGAACAGCGCGGTCCTCGCGCCGCCAACGTGCAGGTAGCCGGTGGGCGAGGGGGCGAAACGGACGCGGACAGTCATCGGCCGAATAATAGAGCCGTCACGCGGTCTTCGGGAATCCTTCATGAACGCTGTCGCATGGTTCCCCGAACCATTTCCGCGAGGTTACTGTGCGGCAACACCTGGCGCTGCTGCTTGTGGGGGTCATGATTCCCGCCGTCGCGAGCGCGGGAGTTCCGGCATGGGTGCGCAATTATGAAGCAACCTACACGCTCACCACCACAACCCACCGGATTCCCAGCTTTTCGCGTCAAACCAACCTCGCCTGCAATGTCTGCCACACCGCTTTTCCCATGCTGACCGCGTTCGGCCGGCAGTTCAAGCTCAACGGTTATACGTTGACCGGTCTACAGACCGTCGGCGGGGAGGCGAATCCGCAACTCAAGATCAATCTGATTCCGCCCGTTTCGACGATGCTGCAGACGTCGTTGACCCAGACGTCGAAGGCACAGCCAGGGACGCAGAACGGCAATGTCGAGTTTCCGCAGGAGCTGAGCGTCTTCTTCGGCGAGGCGATCTCGCCGCGGATGGGAACGTTCATCCAGATCACCTATGACGCCACGGAAGGCTCGGTGGGGATCGATAACATCGATCTCCGCTACGCCAATCACGGCAAGCTCGCGTCCAAACCCGTCTTGTACGGTTTCACCGTCAACAACAGTCCCACCGTGCAGGATGTGTGGAACACGACGCCGGTGTGGGGCTATCCGTTCGGCTCTTCCGGTGTCGCGCCAACCCCCGCCGCTGCGCCGCTGATCAATGAAGGGCTGGCACAAAGTGTGGCGGGATTCGGCAGTTATGCACTCTGGAACGAACACATTTATGGCGAGCTGTCCGTGTACCGGTCGGCACCGCAGGGCGGTGCCCACCCCCCCGATGCCTCATCGGAGCTCATCACGAAAGGCGTGACGCCGTACTGGCGCCTTGCCTATCAGCAGATGTTCGGCAAGCACTATCTCGAGCTCGGCACATTCGGTTTGGCGTCGAGCCTGTATCCGACCGGCGTGTCGGGACCGACCGATCGCTATGACGATGTCGGCGCGGATCTGCAGCTCGAGCGTCGCGTGGGGAAGGGAGGCGCGGGGACGTTCGTAGTCCACACGAGCTACATCCATGAGCACCAGACGCTCGATGCGACGTTTGCCGCCGGCGCATCCAACGCCAAGAACGATCTCAACACGGTGCGTGCCGACGTCGCGTGGCTCACTGCGTCCCGCTGGGGCGGCACGCTCGGCGGGTTCTCGACGAGCGGCACGGCCGACTCGTTGCGCTATGCACCCGCTGATGTGACGGGAAGCGCGACGGGAAAACCGAACAGCAGCGGCTATATTGCCGAGCTGCAGTACATGCCGTGGATCAACACCCGGTTCTCGGTGCAGTACGTCGGATATGAGAAGTTCAACGGCGGGAGCAGCAACTACGACGGTTCGGGCCGGAGCGCGTCAGACAACAACACCCTGTATGTGTTGGTTTGGCTGATGTTCTAGCCGCCGGCACTCTGCCGGGTGGATGACGAATGTCCAATGTCGAATGTTGAATTTCTACGTTCATCATTCTTCATTGGACATTCGACATTCGGTTTTCCACGGAGAGGGGGGGATTCGAACCCCCGATAAGGTTTTAAGGCCCTATAACGGTTTAGCAAACCGCCGCCTTCAGCCACTCGGCCACCTCTCCCACATTGCAGCGCTTGAACTTAAGCCCAGACTAATCGTGACAGAAGGCCCCAACTATGCCGCAACTATGCCGTTGAAGATGCTGGCGTCGGCGGGACCGTTGGCGCGAACCGCTTGGCGGCGGCCGCCGCGAGGTCGGCGTCGTTGATGATGTTGTAGCGGTCGAACATCGCGCGCGTGCGCCAACCACACAGCGCCATGATCGTGCCCTCGTCGACGCCGGCGGTTCGGAAATCGCGGGCCGCTGTGCGCCGCAAGTCGTGGATCAGCCGATCCTCGCAGCCCGCGCGCTTCGTCGCGCGCTGCCAGTGGTGCAGCAGCGTCGTGTAGCCGATGGCCTTCCCGCCCCGCTGGAACACGAACACGCCATTGCGTCCGGCCCACGCG
>DASZCG010000240.1:0-3593 GCA_035943355.1 Gemmatimonadales bacterium | reverse complement strand
CCGCTGTCGTATCGCGACGTCAAGCCGAGTGAACAGCAGGCGGCGGTCGCGGATACGCTCGATCGGTTCGGCATCGTCGCCAAGAAGGATCTCTATCCCAGGCAGCTGTCAGGCGGCCAGCAACAGCTCGTCGCGGTCGCGCGCGCGGTGATCCACCGGCCGGCCCTGCTGCTCGCCGACGAGCCGACCGGGAATCTCCACTCGAGCCAGGGGAAAGCGATCATGGAGTTGTTCCGTGAGCTCAATGCGGCCGGCACGACGATCGTGCAGGTGACGCACTCGGAAGACAATGCGAAGTACGCGAAGCGAGTGATCCAGCTGAAGGATGGATGGATCGTGAGCTGACGATGAACACATTGTTCCACGACGCCCGCTACGCGGTCCGCTCGCTGGCACACCGCCCCGGATTCACCGGCCTCGCGATCCTGACGCTCGCGCTCGCCATCGGGCCGACGACCGCCGTCTACAGCTTCGTAGAAGGCGTGCTGCTGCGACCGCTGCCGTACAAGGACGCCGGACGACTCGTGCGTATCAGTTGGACCTGGAAGAAATACGAGACCGCGGTCCGCTTTGCTGCAACACCGAGCCTCGCCGAGGTCCGGGCGTGGATGGCGGAGAGCCACTCCTTCGATGGAATGTCCCCGCATTGGAGCCACAATCCGGTTCTCACCGAGCTCGGGGAAGCGAAGCGCGTCAGTGTATCTACCGTCAAGTCGAATCTCCTTCCGGACCTTGCCGTCGGCGATGTGCGTGGGGCGTTGTTGCTCGCCCTGGGCGCAGTCGGTCTCGTATTGCTCATTGCCTGCGCCAACGTTGCGAACCTAACGCTCGTGCGCACGGTCGCCCGCGGACGCGAGACCGCGATCCGGACGGCACTTGGAGCCAGCCGGATGCGCGTTGTCCGGCTGGTAATGACCGAAGCGCTCCTGCTCGCGCTGGCCGGCGCGGCCGTGGGTGTGTTGCTTGCGGCGTGGGGTGTCCCGCTGCTTGTGTCGCTTGCGAGCAGATCGCTCCCCCGCCTGCAAAACGTCGGCATCAACCTGAACGTCCTGGCCACCGCCGTGGGTGCGGCGTTGCTGACGGGCCTGCTGTTCGGCTTGGTCCCGGCGCTGCAGTCCGCGCGCGGCATTTCACCGGTCGCTCTTAAGGAAGGCGGGGCGGGAGTGGGCACCGGCACTGTTCGCGGCCGCGCCGGCGGAGCGTTCGTCATTGCACAGGTAGCCTTGACGCTCATGCTGCTTGTCGGGGCCGGCTTGCTCGGCCGCAGCTTCGTCAAGCTCATGACGCTCGATCCCGGCTTCGATCCGGAGCACGCGCTGATAGCGCAGGTCAATCTGCCCGCGGCGCGCTACGAAACCACTGCGCAGAAACTCGCTTTTGCGCAGGTCGTGACGGACCGGGCCCGCGCACTTCCCGGGGTCACCGCCGCCGCGATCAGCACGGGAACACCACTTGCTGTAGGTGCCATCGGGACGATCACCGTGCCCGGGCAGCCCGCGCAGTCCGAGACTCCGTGGGCCAGCTTCACCGCCGCGACACCGAACTTCTTCCGGGCGCTCAGTATTCCTCTGCGACGCGGTCGCCTCTTTGTCCCCGGCGACGGCGGCGCTGCGCGGCCCGTCATCGTCAACGAAGCTCTCGTCAACGCCTTCTTCCCAGGCCAGGATCCGATCGGCAGGCAGGTTGCCTTCTTCGGAGGGCAGCGCATCGGGACGATCATCGGTGTCGTCGGCAACACGCGCGAGATGTCACTGCCGGCCGCACCTCCGCCCGTGATCTACGAGCCGCTGACCGACGACCCGCAGAGCTTTCTCAAGGTCATAGTCCGTACCGCCGGTGATCCGGTGGCCGTCGCGACCCCGCTCCGTGCCGTGCTGCGAACGCTCGATCCCGCTCTACCCGTAGACGAGCTACAGCCGATGCGCCAGATGATGGCTGAATCCGTTGCGACCCAGCGCTTCTACGGACTGCTGGCGGCAATCTGCGCCGGGGCTTGCGCTCCTCATGGCGGCCGCGGGCCTCTACGCGCTCATCAGCTACGGCGTCGCCCGGCGCACCCACGAGTTGGGTGTGCGCATCGCGTTGGGCGCGGGCACCGGCCAGGTGCTGCGGCTCATCGTGGGCCGCGGCGCGGTGCTGGCCATTCTTGGAATCGTGCTGGGTGCTGGGGGTGCAATCGCCACGACCCGCGTCCTCAAGAGCTTCCTGTTCGAAGTCACGGCGACTGACCCAGTCAGCTTCGTGGGCGCCGCCCTCGGTCTGGTCGTGGTGGCGCTCGTAGCGAGCTATTTGCCGGCGCGTCGCGCTACGCGGGTCGATCCGATGGTCGCATTGCGCACGGAGTAGAGAGGTTGAGGACCCAACAATGAATACATTCCTCCAGGACGTGCTCGCGTGGACCCTATCGTTGCCCTGCGATCTGAATAGCGTTTAGGGCATGGCGTTCAGCAGCCCTCGGGTCCTCGTCGCCGACGACCAGGCAGACATCCTCGAGGCCCTCAAGCTCCTCCTCAAGAGCGAAGGCTTCGAGGTCGAAACCGCCGCCTCGCCCCGCGCGGTGCTCTCGGCGCTGCAGGCGCGCGACTTCGACGCGTTGCTCGTCGACATGAACTACACGCGCGACACCACATCGGGCGCCGAAGGGCTCGACCTGTTGTCGCGCGTCCAGGCATTGGAAAGTGTGCCGCCCGTCGTGGTGATGACCGCTTGGGCCAGCATCGATGGCGCGGTCGAGGCGATGCGGCGGGGCGCGCGCGATTACGTCGAGAAGCCGTGGGATAATCGCCGTCTGCTCACCACGCTGCGCACGCAGGTCGAGCTGGGGCGCGCGCTGCGAAAGAGCCAGCGCCTCGAGCTTGAAAACCGCACGCTCCGCAAGGAAGGATTGCCCGAGCTGATCGCCGAGTCGCCGGCGATGCACCCGGTCCTGCGCCTGATGGAGCGTGTCGGTCCCTCTGATGCGAACGTGCTCGTGCTGGGCGAACACGGTACCGGGAAGGAAGTGGTGGCGCGCTGGCTCCATGTATCCTCCCCCCGCGCCGATCGCCCGATGATCGCCGTCAATCTCGGCGGTATTCCGGAAGGACTCTTCGAAAGCGAGCTGTTCGGCCACGTGCGCGGCGCCTTCACCGATGCCAAGGCCGACCGGGTCGGCCGCTTCGAGCTGGCGGAGGGCGGCACACTGTTTCTGGACGAGATCGCCAACCTGCCGCTGCCGCAGCAGGCGAAGCTGTTGCGCGTGCTGGAGACGGGAGAGTTCGAGCGCGTCGGCGCATCCCGGGCACGGCGCGCCGATGTCCGTGTCATCGCCGCCACCAATGCCGACATCCACGCCGAGGTGAAGGCGGGGCGCTTCCGGGAGGATTTGCTGTTCCGCCTCAATACCGTGGAAATTCGGCTCCCGCCGCTGCGCGATCGGCGCGAGGACATCCCATTGCTCGCGGCGCACTTCCTCCGGCGTTATGCGGCTCGGTACCGCAAAACCGGAGGCGGGAGCTTCGCCCCGGACGCTATGGAGTTGCTCCTGCGCCACGGCTGGCCGGGCAATGTGCGTGAGTTGGACCACGCGGTGGAGCGCGCGGTGCTGATGGCCG
>DASZCG010000239.1:0-12120 GCA_035943355.1 Gemmatimonadales bacterium | reverse complement strand
GCGACGTTTCCGAACATCATCTACCAAGACTGGATTCTGGCCTACAACCAGCAGCACAGCGACGTAAAGCTGAACTATCAATCGATTGGCTCCGGGGGCGGGATCCGCCAGTTTTCCGATAACACGGTCGACTTCGGGGCGAGCGACGCGCCCATGAAGGATTCGGCCATCACGGCGATCAATGGCAACGTGCTCCACATTCCGACCGTGCTCGGCGGCGACGTACCGACGTACAACCTTCCCGAGGTCAAGCAGGTTTTGCGATTCACTCCGGACGTGCTGGCCGACATCTTCCTCGGCAAGATCACGAAGTGGAATGATGCGCGGATCACCAGCGTCAACCCCGGCGTCACGCTGCCGAACCAGGATATCGTTGTCGTGCATCGTTCGGATGGCTCGGGGACGACGTTCATCTGGACCGACTACCTCTCCAAAGTGAGCCCGGAGTGGGAGCAGAAGGTGGGCCGCGGCACCTCGGTGAACTGGCCCGTCGGGCTAGGCGGCAAAGGGAACGAAGGCGTAACCGCGACCGTGTCGCAGACACCCGGCGCCCTCGGGTACGTCGAGTTGGGTTATGCAATGGCCAACCATCTCCCAGCCGGCATCGTGCGGAACAAGGCCGGCAAGTTTATCACGCCGTCGCTGGAGAGCATCACGGCAGCCGCCGCGGGAGCCATGAAGACGATGGCCCCGAACACGGACTTCCGCGTGTCCATCACTAACCCGGATGGCGACACCGCCTATCCGATCTCCAGCTTCACCTGGTTCCTGCTCCGCAAGCAGTACGACGACGCGGCGAAGGCAGCCGCGCTCGTCAAGTTCGTGTGGTGGGCCGAGACAGACGGACAGTCCCGCGCCGCACCGCTCGGCTACGCGCCTCTCCCCGCGCAGCTGCGTCCCTGGATCCAGGCACGCCTGAAGACGATCATGGCCGCTGGGCAGCCGGTATGGAAGACGGCATCGCACTAACCGCTGCTTCGTAGTGAGGGACGGGCCCCCGACGTCATTCACATCGGGGGCCCGTTTCTTGGCGCTCAACGGGGTGACACGATTGTTACACATGCGTGATGGAAGGGCGAAAGGCGGCGGATACTATCCCCCCCGATGACCTCCCCGACGACGCCTCCGACTTCTCCTGGCGGCGCCAAGCATTCTGCTGCAACCGGAATCCGGACGCGCGGCCGGCATCGCGGCTCCCGACGCGATGCGACTTACCGCTGGATGGTGACCGCGCTTGCACTCTGCCTGCCGCTCCTCTTCGTCGCCGTCGCCGGCCAGCTGGGCGCCGGCGCTTGGCCATCGATCAGGCGTTTCGGCGCGTCGTTCCTCACACGATCGACATGGGATCCGGTAGCGGAGGTGTACGGCGCAGCCCCGATGATTTTCGGTACCATCGTCTCATCCCTCGTCGCCCTGGTTCTCGCGGTGCCGCTCGCGCTTGGCGTGGCAATTTTTCTCACCGAGTTCGCGCCCAAGTGGTCGCGCCAGCCGGTGGCATTCCTCGTCGAACTGCTGGCCGCGGTGCCCAGCGTCGTGTACGGCGTGTGGGGGATCTTCGTCCTCATCCCAATCCTGCGGCAGTTCGCGGTCCCGCCGTTGCGCGCCATCCTCGGGTGGACCCCGTTATTTAGCGGCGTCTTCTACGGCAGCTCGATGCTGGCAGGTGGGGTGATTCTCGCCATCATGATCGTCCCCTACATTGCCGCCGTCGCGCGCGAGGTCCTGCTGGCGGTCCCCGGCAGCCAGCGTGAAGCCGCGCTTGCCATGGGCGCCACGCGGTGGGAGGCTGTGTGGTCGGCGGTGCTGCCGTACGGGCGCGCCGGCGTCATCGGCGCGATCATGCTCGGGCTGGGCCGCGCCCTGGGGGAGACCATGGCGGTGACCATGGTGATCGGCAACCGCCACGACATCAGCCTGTCGCTGCTGCAGCCCGGATACACCATGGCCTCGGCCCTCGCCAACGAGTTCACGGAGGCGACGACGGCCATGTATCACTCGGCGCTGGTCGAAGTCGGGTTGATCCTCTTCGTCGTCACAGTGGTGGTGAACGCCGTGGCGCGCCTCTTGGTGTGGCGCGTGGCGCGGGGCGCCGCGGTCGGGAGCAAGGCACTGTGAGAGGCCGTGCGCTGCGCCGCCGGATCGTGAGCGGCGTGATGACGGGCCTCGTCGTCACGCTGTGCGCCGCAGCCGTGCTCCCCTTGCTCTTGATCTTTGCCGACCTCGTACTCAAAGGTGCGACGTCGCTGGACTGGAACTTCTTCACCCACAGTCCCGTGCCGATGGGCCAGACCGGGGGCGGCATGGCCCACGCGATCGTCGGTACCGTCATCATCGTCGGCTTGGCCTGCGCGATCGGCCTCCCCATCGGGATCGGTACCGGAGTGTTCCTGGCGGAATACGGCTCGGGCAAGATCGGCTGGATGGTCCGGTTCGTCGCCGACGTGATGAACGGCACTCCCTCAATCGTGATCGGCATTTTTGCGTGGACTTGGCTCGTGCGTCCCGTCCATCACTTCTCGGCCCTCGCCGGCGGCGCCGCGCTCGCCATGCTCATGGTGCCGATGCTGGCCCGCACCACCGAGGAAATGGTGCGCCTGGTGCCCAACTCCCTGCGCGAGGCCGCGCTGGCGCTCGGCTATCCGCGGTGGCGCACATCGCTGCAGGTCATCGTCCGGACCGCCCTGACCGGCATCGTCACGGGCGCCCTCGTGGGCATCGCTCGCATCGCCGGCGAGACGGCGCCGCTGTTGTTCACCGCGCTCGGCAATCTCAACTTCACGACCGACATCAAGCAGCCGATGCAGACCCTGTCGTTGCAGATTTTCGTCTACGGAACTGGCCCCTACGAGGAGTGGCACCGACTCGCCTGGGCAGCCGCGCTCGTGCTGATGGGCTTAGTTCTCATTCTGGCGCTCGCGGCGCGGTGGGCCACCCGGAGGCGGTATGGCGCGCCCTAACGTCACCGTGCACCTCGCGACGGAGCAGCTGACCGCCCTGTTCGGCCGCGTCATCGCGATCCGCGAGGTCTCGCTGCTCTTCCCGACTCAAACGGTCACGGCCATCATCGGGCCATCGGGATGCGGCAAGAGCACGCTGCTGCGCTGCCTCAACCGCATGCACGAGCTCTCTGAGGGCGGCCAGGTCACGGGCAAGGTGTTGCTCGACGGCGAGGACATTTACGCCGCGGGTCGCGATCCGGTGGAGGTCAGACGCCGGGTCGGCATGGTCTTCCAGCGACCAACGCCCTTCCCCACTATGACCATCTACGACAACGTCGCCGCAGGGCTGCGCGTGAACGGGCGCCGGAAGCACACCGAGATCGACGAGGCTGTTGCCCGCGCGCTGCAGCAGGCGGCGCTCTGGGACGAGGTGAAGGACCGCCTGCACGCGAGCGCGCTCGCGCTCTCCGGTGGCCAGCAACAGCGGCTGTGCATTGCGCGCGCCGTCGCGCCGCAGCCCGAGATTCTGCTGCTCGATGAGCCCACGGCGTCGCTCGATCCCGCGGGCACGCAACGGATCGAGGAGCTGTGCCACGCGCTCAAGCGGCTGTACACCATCGTGATTGTGACGCACAACATGCAGCAGGCCGCGCGCGTGTCGGATTACACGGCCTTCATGTACCTCGGCAGCCTAATCGAGGTCGGACGCACCGACGAGCTGTTTACGAAGCCGAAAGTCGAGCAGACGGAGGCATACATCACCGGCAGATTCGGATGAGCGCGACAAAGGTGACGGTCGGACTTCCAGACGCCCTGACGGCCAAAGCCGAAGAGCAGGTGGCCGTTCGACCATCGGGCCAGCCGGCCGTGCTTGTGTCCAGCGGCTACAGCTTTTGGTACGGGGCAACCCAGGCCCTGCATGAGGTGACGTGCGCCATTCCGCGCACCGCGATCACGGCGCTGATCGGTCCGTCCGGCTGCGGCAAGACGACGTTCCTGCGCTCCATCAACCGCCTCCACGACCTCACGCCGGGAGCCCGGCATACGGGGGACATCCGGCTCGATGGCAGCTCCATCTTCGCCCCAGGCATGGATGTCGTGACGTTGCGGCGCCGCATTGGGATGGTCTTCCAGCGCCCCAATCCATTCCCCAAGCCGGTCTACGACAACGTTGCGTACGGGCCACGCCTCAATGCGCTCGCGCCCGCGCGAGAGCTTCCGGATCGGGTCGAGCGTGCGCTGCGGCAGGCCGCGCTGTGGGACGAGGTATCTGACCGCTTACGCGAGTCAGGAACCGCCCTGTCGGGCGGCCAGCAGCAGCGCCTGTGCATCGCGCGGGCGCTGGCCAACGAGCCCGAGGTGCTGTTGATGGACGAACCCTGTTCGGCGCTCGACCCGATTGCGACACAACGCATCGAGGAGCTGCTCGTCGAACTGAAACAGCTGTATACAATCGTAATCGTGACGCATAACATGCAGCAGGCGGCGCGCGTGGCGGATTACACGGGGTTTTTCTACCTTGGCCGTATGGTGGAGTTCGGGCCGACGCAACAGGTCTTCACACGGCCCGCCGACGAACGAACCGAGGCGTACATTACCGGAAGGTTTGGCTGACCATGAACGCGCAACCGGCAGGTCACCGTCATTTCCACGACGAGCTCTCCGAGCTCAAGGTCGCGCTCCTCAACATGTCGGGCGAGGCGCAGGCTGCGCTCGCCGCCTCGGTCGAGGCGGTGCTGCAGCGCGACGGCGAGAAGGCGAGCCAGGTGATCAACGGCGATAACGAGGTCGATCATCTCGAGCTCGAGGTCGAGGACACCGTCATCCGCTTGCTCGCGACCCAGCAGCCGATGGCCCGCGATCTGCGGTTTCTCACGGCCGCGATGAAAATCGCCAACGATCTCGAGCGGGTAGGGGATCACGCGGTCAACATCGCGCAATCGGCGGAGCGGCTGCTCGCCAGCCGGCCGATCGTGCCCGAGCCGGAGCTACTCGAGATGGCGCGGCAGGCGCGGACGATGCTCGCCGATGCGCTCGACGCGTTCGTGCGCGGTGACGCGCAGGCCGGTCGCGCGATTTGCCGCCGCGACGACAGCGTCGATGCGCTGCACGCATCGATGTTCCGGATCCTGCTCACCCACATGATGGAGGATCCGCACATCATCGGAACCGCGATGGAGCTCTTCCTCGTCAGCAGGAATCTGGAGCGCGTGGCGGACCTGGCGACCAATATTGCGGAGGATGTGGTGTTTCTCGTGGAAGGGAAATCCATCAAGCATCACGCCGAGGGATAGGTGCTAGGACGATCGATATCTGTAGTATGACGCCGGCTGCGTCGGACGGCGCTTGAGTACATCCTCCGCGGCAAAGAGCCGCACGAGAATCAGGCCGGTCACGAAGCCGCCGACGTGGGCAAAGAATGCCACCCCGCCCTTGTCGACTTCGCTGAGGCTGCCCAGCCCGCTCAACACCTGGAGAATCGCCCAGTAGCCAAGCATCACGTAGGCCGGAAGCGCCACGGTCGTGATGTAAATCGGCAGAATGATGAGCGTGTGGACCCGCACGCGTGGATAGAGCAAGATGTAGGCGCCCAATACGCCGCTGATTGCCCCCGAGGCGCCGACCATCGGAACCACCGACTGCGGACTCATGAAGGTCTGCGTCGCGGCCGCGGCACCGCCGCACAACAGATAGAAGATGAGAAACTTCCCGTGCCCCATCGCGTCTTCGATGTTGTTCCCGAAGACCCAGAGAAACAGCATGTTGCCGATGAGGTGAAACCACCCGCCATGCATGAACATCGACGTGAGCACCGTCCAGTACTTCGGCACGGCGCCCACGACGCAGACCATCCCGGGGGCCAATTGTACGCCACGCCCGGGGGTGGCGCGCTGCAGGATTTCGCCGGGAATCAGCCCGAAGTCGCAAACCGACCGCGCGAGCGGTCCGTCAGCACCAGCGCCCTGCACAAGAATGAAGGCGAGAACGTTCGCGATTATGATTGCTACGGTGATGACGGCGGGGTTTTCGGTGGGATTCTCGTCCCTGTACGGAAACATGCGGCGGAATCTAGACCGTTGAGGTAGACTTCCTAGGCTCTCGGCGCCCTGCCTTTTTGGCACTTGTTTTGGGCACGATGCTTGCCCTTTGCGACCGCCGGCATCGGGTCCGCATCAAATCCCTATCAGGAGCTGAATGTTATGGCTGAGAAGATCATCGGTATCGACCTCGGGACGACCAACTCCGTTGTGGCGGTCATGGAAGGTGGAGATCCCGTCGTCATCCCCAACGCCGAGGGTGGCCGCACCACGCCGTCGGTCGTCGCATTCACCAAGGATGGTGAACGGCTGGTTGGGCAGGTGGCGAAACGGCAGGCGGTGACGAACCCGCAGAACACGGTCTTCTCAATCAAGCGTTTCATGGGACGGCGCTACGAGGAAGTCTCGGAAGAGATCAAGCGCGTTCCCTACAAGGTGGTCCGCGGTCAGAATGGACTCGCCGCCGTGGAAATCACGGGCAAGCAGTATACACCGCCCGAGATCTCGGCCATGATCCTCCAGAAGATGCGCCAGACCGCAGAAGACTACCTCGGCCACAAGGTCGAGAAGGCAGTCATCACGGTCCCGGCGTACTTCAACGACTCCCAGCGCCAGGCCACGAAGGACGCCGGCAAGATCGCCGGACTCGACGTGGTACGCATCATCAACGAGCCGACCGCCTCGGCGCTCGCCTACGGTCTCGATAAGAAGAAGGAAGAGAAAATCGCGGTCTACGACCTGGGCGGCGGCACCTACGACATCTCTGTTCTCGAGCTTGCGGAAGGCGTCTTCGAGGTGAAGAGCACCAACGGCGACACCCACCTGGGTGGCGACGATTTCGACGCGCGAGTCATCGAATGGTTGGTGGCGGAGTTCAAGCGCGAGCAGGGGATCGACCTGTCCAAGGACCCGATGGCGCTGCAGCGGCTCAAGGAGGCCGCCGAGAAGGCCAAGATGGAGCTGTCAACGGTGATGCAGACCGAGATCAACCTCCCCTTCATCACGGCCGATCAGTCGGGACCGAAGCATCTCAACCTCTCGCTCACGCGCGCCAAGCTCGAGCAGCTGGTGGACGACCTGGTGAAGCGGACCATGCCGCCGATGCAGCAGGCGCTCACCGATGCCGGGCTGAAGCCGGGCGATATCAATGAAGTGATCCTGGTCGGTGGCCAGACGCGCATGCCGAAGGTCCAGGAGATCGTGAAGACGTTCTTCGGCAAGGAGCCGCACAAGGGTGTGAATCCGGACGAGGTGGTCGCGATCGGCGCCGCGATTCAGGGTGGCGTGCTCGCCGGCGAGGTGAAGGACGTGCTGCTCCTCGACGTGACGCCGTTGTCGCTCGGCATCGAAACGCTGGGTGGCGTGACGACGGTCCTCATCCCGCGCAACACAACGATCCCGACCAAGAAGTCGGAGGTGTTCTCGACAGCCGAGGACAATCAGACTACGGTGGAGATCCATGTGCTGCAGGGCGAGCGCCAGATGGCGCTGGACAACCGCACCATCGGCAAGTTCCAGCTGACGGGCATGCCGCCGGCTCCACGCGGGGTGCCGCAGGTCGAGGTGACGTTCGACATCGATGCCAACGGCATCCTGCACGTCTCCGCCAAGGACAAGGCGACGGGCAAGGAGCAGAAGATCCGCATCGAAGCCTCGTCCGGTCTCGCCGACAAGGACATCGACAAGATGGTGAAGGAGGCCGAGGCTCATGCCGCCGATGACAAGAAGCGGCGTGATGTCATCGAGCAACGTAACCGCCTCGATAACATGGTGTACCAAGTGACCAAAGAGTCCAAGGACTGGGTCGAGAAGCTGGAGGCTGGTCTCAAGTCGCGACTCGACGCCGCGATTCAGTCGGCACAGTCGGCGCTGCGCAGCGGCAATGCTGACGAGATCAGTAAAGCCCTCGACGAACTGCAGCAGGCCTACTCGGCCGCCGGCGCGTCGCTGTATGCAGCGCGGGGTGCCGGAGCCGGCCCGGAGGGAGCCGGCGCGGGGTCCGGACCGTCAGGGACTGGTGAGAGTCAGGCCGGTGGCACCGGCGATGGTGGCAAGGAGAAAGTGGTTGATGCTGATTATGAGATCGTGGATGACGATAAATCGAAGAAGTCTTAAAAGGGGGCGCTGATGTCGGTGAAGACGCGGGACTGGTTGAAATTCGGCACGTTGGTGGCGATGGCGTTTGCATTGGGCCTGGCATTCGCCTCGGCCTTCAAGCTGCCAACGCGTGGCGAGGCAGCGGTCCGGACAGTGTTACAGGACAGCAGCCGTCCGCTTCCTCAGGCCAAGGCTGCTGTGGATCTCGGCGACGCGTTCGCCTCGGTCGCCGACCATGTGAAGCCGGCGGTGGTATTCATCAAGTCTGAGCGGCGCGAACGGGTATCCAGCCGCCGCCTGCCGCCGGGCTTCGAAGATTTCTTCCAGGTCCCGCGCCGCCCCCAGATCGAGCAGGGCTCGGGGTCGGGCTTCATCGTCTCCCAGGACGGATACATCCTCACCAACAATCACGTCGTTCAGGGCGCCGATCGGGTGATCGTGCGGCTGTACGACAATCGCGAATTCACCGCGAAGACGGTCGGCACCGATCCGAGCACGGACGTCGCTGTGATCAAGATTCAGACGACGGGGCTTCCTACCGTTCGTATGGGCGACGCGGATTCGACCAAGATCGGCAACTGGGTGCTGGCCATCGGCAACCCGCTGGGTGAAGCGTTCACCTTCACCGTGACGGCGGGCATCGTGAGCGCCAAAGGCCGGCTGCTCGCAGGGCTGAACCAGAGCCGGTACGCGATTCAGGATTTCATTCAGACGGACGCGGCCATCAACCCCGGCAACTCGGGCGGGCCGCTCGTGAACGTGCGTGGCGAGGTCATCGGCATCAATTCGGCCATCGCCAGTGAGACCGGGTTCTATGCCGGGTACGGGTTTGCCATCCCGATCAACCTCGCCCGCACCGTGATGACGCAGCTGATCGCGACCGGCCACGTCGACCGCGCCGTTATCGGTGTGCAGATTCGCGCCATCACACCGGAGGACGCCGAGGACGCCAAGCTGACGGATATTCGTGGCGTGGTGGTCAACGATTACTCTGGCGAGGATTCACCCGCGAAGCGCGCCGGGATCCAGCCCGGTGACGTCATCACCTCGGTCGACGGTCAGTCGATCGAATCGGTCGCCCAGCTGCAGCAGCGCGTCGGGTTCAAGAAGCCGGGTGAGACCGTGCAGGTGAGCGTCGTGCGCAGCGGTGGCGTGCGCAAGACGATTCCGGTTCGCCTGGTGGCGGCGCCATCGGCTGAGCCCGAGGAGGTCTCGGACTCCGACGAGGGCGCGGGCAAGCGTGACTCCGCTCCGATGGAGGAGCCGCTCGGCATTTCCGTGCAGCCGCTGTCTCAGGAGAATGCCCGCGACCCCAGCCTGCGCGCGGTGATGCGCTCGGGCGGCGGTCTGGTCGTCTCGCAGGTGTCGCCGGATGGCCCCTCGTATCAGCACCTGGTGGACGACACGCAGGGCTATCCCGACATCATTCTCAAGGTGAACGGCCAGCCGACGCACACCCGTGCCGAGCTGCGGCAGGCCCTGTCGGGTGTGAGGTCGGGGCAGATCGTCACGTTGGCGGTCCTCTCGAGCACGCCCGATGGCTGGCAACAGCGCATCGTGCGGGTGCGCGCGAAGTAATTGTAGGGGCGCAGCATGCTGCGCCCCTACGTCGTCCCCTGGCGGCGTTCCGCGAGCATCACCACCGCGGTCGCCGCCAGCCAGATCACGAACACTCCCTGAGCGAAAAAGAGATTCGCAGAAAACTCGTTGAACGCCAGCGCGACGGCGCCGTTTACGAGCGCCACGGCCCACGCCGCCCAGGCCAGCCATCGCGGCCAGACCCCGCCGTTGCGAATCGCCCAGCCGAATAGGTAGGCCACGAGACCCAGCATGAACGTCGCGAGACGCTCGGCGGCCAGTCCCACGGGATGCAGCATGTCGTACATGAAAACAGCGTGCGTGCCGGTCAGTCCGGTATCCGCCGCCGCAAACGCGTGCGCCAGCTGCCAGCCGGCTCCGACCATGAAGAGGATGTTCAGCGACCAGATCGAGAAGGTGAACGCGCCCAGGCGGATGGCCGCTCGGGCGGGGGAAGCGCCGGCGGTGTCGTTGTGCCGCAGCGACACGCCGATAAGCCCCACGTACATGAATGCGAGACCAAACAGCAGCGACCAATGTATCGTGCGCCACCAGGCCGTGCGCGCGATGGTGCTGAGCTGCGCGGCGCCGTCGCCCGAGAGGATCGGATGCATGAGTCCGGCGCTGCCGAACAACAACACGCCGAGCACGAGGCAGAGTCCATAGAACAGCGGACGACGCGTGACCATTGGCTTCTCCTACTGTCCGGAGGCGGGCCTAACGATATATTGACCCCGAATGGACCTCAATCGCATCCTGCGCGAGGGCTTCATCGCCGGCTGCATCGGCGCCGCCGTCGTGGCCATCTGGTTCCTCATTGTCGATACGATCAACGGCCAGCCGCTCTTCACCCCCGCGATGCTGGGAAGCGCGGTGTTCTGGGGCGCGCACGATCCCGCGAGCGTCGTCATTGAGCCCGCCCGGATCTTCGGGTACACGATGATCCACGTCAGCGCATTCGTCGTCGTGGGCTGCATCGCGGCAGCGCTCGCCGCCGAGGTCGAATACGCGCCATCGACGCTGTTCCTGGTGATCGTGGGGTTCTGCTTCTTCGAAGTGGGGTTCTACATCCTCATCGCCTTGCTCGCCAAGCCGCTCCTCAGCAACCTCGTCTGGTGGAACGTGGCCATTGGCAATGCCCTCGCCGCCCTCGGCATGGGATACTACCTGTGGCGCGAGCACCCGCGCATCGGTGAGGAGCTGAGACGGCATCCCTTGGGTGAAACGGAGGATGGGGAATAATGCGGAATTGATCGGCTAGTTTCGAACCTGATCCTGCGATTCCCCATTCCGCATTCCAAATTCCGCATTTCGATAGGCTTCCACCGGCACTCCCCGTTCAGCATCCCCTCTCTGGTCCCACACCGCGTACCTGAACCAGATCACCGTCATCACGATCCACAGCATCAGCCCACCCAGCACCCACATCAGCAGCCCACCGATCTGCTGGTCGTCGAGCGGCGATAGCCCACCCACCCGAGGGAGGGGCGCGGCCGCGTAAAAGGGATAGAGCACGCGATCCGACAGGGTGATGAGTGCCCCCGTGACCGACATCGGGATGCCGAGCAGGAACAGATACAGCATCTGCAACAGGTGAGGCAGTCGCGGCAGCTCCGGCACCGGAGACAGCACGGGCCACCACATGATGACGGCGGTCGTCAGGAAGACGAGATGCTGGACGATATGAAGACCGTGATGGCGCAACGCTGCCTCGTACAGCGCGGGGAGATGCCCCACGACGATCGGCGCGCTAAACAGGAGGGCGGCAGCCAGCGGCCGCGTGACGACGCGCCCGATCGCCATCACCCAGCGCGGCCGGAGCAAGCGCCGCACCACCGTACCGGGCGTGCCGTACAGCAGCAGCGGGGGGAACACAAGGGTCAGCAGCAAGTGCTGGGCCATGTGCGCGCTGAACAGATACGTATCCGAGAGATTGTGCAGCGGGCCATTGAGCGCGAGGAATAGCACGACAAGCGCCCCGGCAAAACTTGCAACGTGCCGACTTGCCGACGTGAGTCCCCCTAAATACACGTAGAGCCCGCCCAGGAGGACGAGCCCGATCACCACGCTGGGATGCAGATCCCACCTATTCCACGCGTTCACATCCCTGTCCGCAGACGCACCGTTCCATAAAAGATGAAGAGCAGGCTGACGACGACCGCCAGCCCCAACAGCAACGGTCCGCCGAAGAGAAATGCAAAGAACTTGCTATCGAACTTGAGGTGCATGTAAAACATCACGACGAGCGTGAATTTCACGGCCGAGAGCACGAGTAGCACGGGCACGAGCACTGTCTGGAATGTCGGCACATAGAATACGCCGACCTCGATCAGCGTGATCATCACGAGGATCGCCGCAATGCGCAGATAGGTCCCCGTCGTCGCGTGCGCCTGGGGGGGGGGGGGGGGGGGGGGGGGGGGGGGGGGGGGGGGGGGGGGGGGGGGGGGGGGGGGGGGGGGGGGGGGGGG
>DASZCG010000238.1:0-20750 GCA_035943355.1 Gemmatimonadales bacterium | reverse complement strand
ATACGGCATCGTAGGCTTCCTTCTCTTGGCGGAGATTAAAGCCCCATGGTATCGCCAGGTCACCTTTTTCGTCGTAGGTGGTGTTGCACTTACTATATGAATGCACGGTGTCTAACACGCGCTTGAAGCTGCCGGCGCCGTCCTGCTGTGGAGGCCTTCGGTTTGTGAAAACTTCACGGTCGCGCCGCAGCTTACGCGCGATTCGCTAGGCGGCATAATGCTCCTTCGACCCGATGGACCATGATCTCAAGATGCTCCCGTCCGATGAATGACCTACCAACAAGGATTCGGCTGCCTATGCTGATCCACAAACTGACCATCGCCGCCGCTGCCCTCTTCTTTGCCCGCACCGCCGAGGCGCAGGGGCCCCGTGACTTCACACCCTACCTGATCGCCGATCGCGCCGCCGAGATCGCGCTGGCCCGGAGTGCCGCACCGGTCGCGGTCTCCGACTCGGCGACGGTGCTGGTGCTTACCCTCACAGGTTTTGTGGAAGCCAGTCACGGCGGAAATGGATTCACGTGTCTCGTGCTGCGATCATTCGAGGCCCGGATTGGCGATCCAAACTTCTGGAATCCGAAGATCCGTGCCCCTCACTGCCTCACGCCACCCGCCGTGCGCACAGTCTTGCCCGAGATGCTCAAGCGTGCCGAGTGGATCCTGGCGGGGGTGAGTCCGAGTGAGATCGAGACCAGGACCAGCACGGCCTATGCATCCCACACGTTGCCGCTGCCAGCCGTCGGGGCCATGGCGTACATGACCTCATCGAAGCAGTATCTGCAAGACGAGGCTCCTCAGAGCTGGATGCCGCACCTAATGTTCTACTACGACCGCTCCCTCCCCGCCTCGACCTGGGGCGCCGGCGGGAAGGCCGCCACTGTCATCGATGCCACCGCTGGTGATACCGCCTCTCCCGTGCAAGTCCTCCTCATCCCAGTGCGTCGTTGGTCGGATGGATCGACGGCCGCTCCGGGTTCGGGCCACCAGCACTGATGCCGGTGCCGCCTAACACGCACGGCGGTCCGAGGAACATGCTCATCGCGGTGACACGCGCCGTCAGTCCCACGCTGGCGGACTGCGAGCTGACATATCGTCCGCGCGACCCGATCAACGTCGCGGACGCGATCGCCGAGCACGCGTCCTATGAGGAAACGCTCCGCTCGCTCGGCGCCACGGTTGTCCGCGCACCGGCGGAGCCGACGCTGCCGGACGCAGTCTTCGTCGAGGATGCGGCGCTGGTGCTCGACGAAGTCGCGGTGATCACGAGGCCTGGCGCGCCCACGCGGCGTGGGGAAATAGAATCCCTCGCCAACGTCCTGAGCGTGTACAGACCGCTGCTACGGATCCAGGCGCCTGGCACTCTCGATGGCGGCGACGTGCTGCGCGTGGGACGAACGCTCTACGTCGGTCTATCCTCGCGGACCAACGGCGCTGGTGTTTCCCAGCTCGAGGCGCTCCTCAAGCAGTGGTGCTACGAGGTCATCCCTGTCGCGGTCAGCGGTTGTCTCCACCTCAAGAGTGCGGTCACACAAGTCGCCGAGCATATGCTCCTGATTAATCCTCGGCTGGTGCCTGCGGAGTGTTTCGCGCCCCTGGAGCTGATTGCCGTGGCGCCGGCGGAACCTGACGGCGGCAACGCGCTCTGGATTGGCCCGGCGGTCATCTACCCCGCGCACTATCCCGCAACGCGCGAGCGCTTGGAGCGCGCTGGAGTGCGTGTGGTACCCGTGCCCGGCAGTGAGCTCGCGAAAGCCGAAGGGGGCGTGACGTGTTGCAGCGTGGTGTTTGAAATGGCGTGATGAAACTCGAGGAGGCAGCACGGTGAACCAGATCGCCTTGGTCCTCGCAGGATGGCTGCTGCAGTCGTCGGCGGTTGTGGGGATGGACGGCGCGAACATCTCGTCGCCCAGCTACCACGCCAGGGGTTGGTACCGCGCGACCGTCCCGTCGACAGTGGTGGGTGCATTGGTCGAGGACGGCGTCTACCCCGAACCATTCTTTGGAATGAATCTGCGCACATTGCCTGGAATGACGTACCCGATCGGGCGCAACTTCGTGCGCATTGCGATGGACTCGCAGAGTCCGTTCGCCGTCCCGTGGTGGTATCGCACGACCTTTCGCGTTCCGCCCACCGTGCGCGGCAGGCACGTGACGCTGCACCTCGACGGGATCAACTATCGCGCGAATATCTGGCTGAACGGCCGCCGCTTGGCGGATTCGAGCGCGATCGCCGGCACGTACCGGCGTTATGAGCTCGACGTCACCGACGCGCTGCAGCCCACCGGCATGAACGTCCTCGCCGTCCAGGTTTGGGCTCCGACACCGCCGGACCTGCAGACGACGTGGGTCGACTGGAGCCCGTCGCCACCGGACAAGGACATGGGGCTGTGGCAGCCCGCCTATCTCACCGCGAGCGGCGACGTCGTCGTGCGCTACCCGGAGGTCGTGAGTCGGGTCGACACGGCCACGCTGCGGAGCGCCGATCTCACGGTCGCGGCGGAGCTCAGGAATCTCGCGGCCCGTCCCGTCACGGGGACGCTGCGCGGGCGAATCGGCGCGGTCGAGTTCAGCCGGTCAGTCACGCTGGCGCCCCATGACAGCACGTTCGTGCGATTCACGCCGGACAGCTTCCCCCAGCTGCGCTTCGCCAACCCGCGTCTCTGGTGGCCCGCGGAGCTCGGGGGCGGCACGCCCGCGCTGTACGACCTCACACTCAAGTTCGCGACGGGCGCTCAAGTGTCGGACAGTCAACGCGTGCGCTTCGGAATCCGCGAGATCACGTCGGAATCGACGCCCAAGGGCGGCCGGCTGTTCCGCGTCAACGGCCGTCGCATCCTGATTCGCGGCGGCGGCTGGGCGCCCGACATGTTTTTCCGCCCGCAGCCCGCGCGTCAGGACGCGCAGCTCAGCTACGCGCTCGACATGCACCTCAACACCGTCCGGCTCGAGGGCAATTACGAGAACGACCGCTTCTGGCACCAGACCGACAGCCTGGGACTGCTCGTCATGACCGGGTGGGTGTGCTGCAGCGCGTGGGAGCAATGGGCGCGGTGGGGGCCGGAGCAGCACGCCGTGGCCGCCGCGTCGCTGCGCGATCAGATCCGCCGCCTGCGCGGCCATCCCAGCGCGCTCGTCTGGCTGAACGGCAGCGACAATCCGCCGCCGGCGGACGTCGAGCGGATGTATCTCGCGATCGAGGAACAGGAGGCGTGGCCCAACCCGACGATCTCTTCGGCCAGCGCCAAGCCCACCGAGGTCACCGGCGCGAGCGGCGTGAAGATGACCGGACCGTATGATTGGGTGCCGCCGTCGTATTGGCTGGAGGACAGCACGCACGGCGGTGCGTGGGCCTACAACACCGAGACGAGCCCCGGCGCCGCGGTGCCCCCGATCGAGAGCATGCGCCGCATGATTCCCGCAGAACATCTCACGTGGCCGCCGGACAGTGTCTGGCTCTTCCACGCGGCCGGCGGCCAGTTCGCGCGTTTGCTCGACCAGTTCAACACCGCGCTCTCTACGCGCTACGGCGCGCCCACGAGCGCTGAGGACTACACCGCAAGCGCGCAGCTCCTGACGTACGAGGGTGAGCGGGCGATGTTCGAGGCGTACCGCCGTAACCAGTATGCCTCGACGGGCGTGATTCAGTGGATGTTGAACAACGCGTGGCCGTCGATCTACTGGCATCTCTTCGATTGGTACTTGCAGCCGGCGGGGGGCTACTTCGGAGCCAAGAAGGCCAATGAGCCCGTACACGTGCTGTTCTCGTACGACGACCGTTCGGTGGCGGTCGTGCACAGCGGCGCGAGCCGCACGCCGCTGCGCGCCGTGCGCCTGGAGGCGCGAATCCTGGGACTCGACGGCTCGGAGCGGCTCGCGCGTGACACGGTGCTCGACGTGCCGCCCGACAGCAGCATGCGAGTCTTCGTTCTTCCCGAGCCGTCAGGTTTGCCGGACAGGGCGGCGTATTTCGTCGATCTCCGCTTGCTGAGCGCCGACGGACGCCCGCTCAGCACGAACCTCTATTGGCTCTCCACGCATCCCGACGTCTTGGCGGATACGTCGACGTGGTACATGACGCCGGTAAAATCGTATGCAGATCTCACGGCGCTTCGGGGCATGCCCGCCGCCACGGTGAGCGCGAGCGCGAGCTTCACGAGTCGCGCCGGCCGCGGTGAGGCGCGCGTGACGTTGCGCAACCCCGGTCCATCCATCGCGTTCTTCATGCGACTGCAGGTCACGGGAAAGGGCGGCCAGGAGGCGTTGCCCGTGCTGTGGGAGGACAACTACGTGTCGCTGCTGCCGGGAGAGACCCGCGTCATCACCGCGAGCTACGCCGTCCGCGACCTTGGCGGCGCGCCGCCGCAGCTGGTCGTGAGTGGGTGGAATGTGCGCCGGACCGCCGCACCCTAGGCGCCGACCGAGACCTCCGGCGGCTTCAGCTCGTCCTCCGCTCTGCTGCCGCCGCAAACCGCCGCACGATCGCTCCGGCCGGCTCCACCGCATCAATCCCCGCGACACTTTTTCCGGCTTGCCAATAGTCCTTTGACGTTGTCTCGCGCGCGCCGCCGGCCAGTGACGCGCGCTTGAGCTGCCAGGCCGAGCGCAGCGCGTAAAACGTGCGCATCCAGTGCTTGGTCTTGCGGCCCCGTAGCAGCCAGCGGGCGATGGGTCCGGCTTTCGTGCCGATGCGCTCGACGTACGGCGTGCGAATCACGGCGAGCGGCACGCCCGTGACACGTTCGGTGAGGACGATGTCGTCAGCGCTCGCCGACACGATGGCCTGTTTGTAGTCGGCGTGTGCGCCGCATTCGTCGGTCGCGATGAAGCGGGTGCCGAGCTGCGCGCCCGCATAGCCGATCCGCAGCGCTCGGACGAAATCCTGCTCGTCGCCGATCCCGCCCGCGCAAACAACCGGGACGCCGAGATCGTGGAGCTGCTCGTAAAGTCGCTCGGCGCTGTGCGGTCCCGCGTGTCCGCCCGCGCGATCGTTCACGGCGATGAGGCCGTGCACCCCGCCGGCCAGCCCCTTCTCGGCCCATTTGCGCTCGGTCACATCGTGATAGACGATGCCGCGCTCGGGCACGACGCGGTCCACGACCCAGCGCGGATTGCCGAGCGACGTCACGAAGAAGCGCACGCCTTCCTCGACCGCGATGTCGAGGTAGCGCCGCATGCGCTCGAGGTAGAGCCTCGAGCTCTGCTCGATCAGCACGTTCATCCCGATGGGCTTGTCGGTGATGGTGCGGATCAGCTGCAATCCCGCGCGCAGGTCGTGGCCGTAGACGTAGATCATCGACAGCGGCTGAACCACGCCGATGCCGCCCGCGGCCGAGACGGCGGCGACGAGCTCCGGGTTGGTGCAGGGGTACATCGCGCCGCAGATGAGCGGCACCTCGATCCCGAGCTGCCGCGTGAGCGTCGTGTCGAGCAGGCTCATCGCGCCGGGATCGGCCGCAATCGCCAGCGCGCGGTGGCGCGCGCAACGACGTCGCCCTGGGCGTCTGTGATCGCCACCGCGGCCTCGTACTCCTGCTCGGCCGTGACGTCGAGGCGCTCGGCGCGGCATTCCGCGATCAGCCGGCCGCGCGCTTTCTTCACATAGGTGATCGCAAAGCCTGTGACGATGCCCTGGACGGTGGCGGGGAGTCCGACGAGGACGGCTAACCCGCTCGCCATTTCGGCGAGGTTCGCGAGCGCCATCGCGTGGATCGAGCCGAGGTGATTGCGGACGCGACGCCGGTCACGCAGCGCGACGCGGCACCAGCCGGGATTCAGCTCTTCGACGCGCGCGCCGATCGAGCCCGAATACGGCGTCATGCGGCCGAGCAGGAAGGTAAAGAGCGCCTTCCCGCCAGGCAGCGGAGCCAGGCGACGCCAGAGAGTGCGGAGGCGTTCACCGGGCGCGGACAATCCCACTAGGCTCGTTGCTTCACCTCGTCCCACAGCTTGTCGAGCACTTCCAGGGAGGCGCGGCCCATTTCCAGGCCGCGTTCCTCAGCCAGTTTCTCGACATTCTCAAACCGCTTCGTGAACTTCGCGTTGGCGCGCTCGAGCGCCTGACCCGGCTCGACACCGAGTTTGCGCGCGAGATTCACCGCCGCGAACAGCACGTCACCCATCTCCTCCTCGATCTGCTCTCTGGTCCCGCCGCGTCCGTACTCCCGCTCGACCTCTCCGATCTCTTCCTTCACCTTCGCCAGCGGGCCCTTCGCATCCGGCCAGTCGAACCCGATGCCACCCGCGCGCTCTTGTAGTCGATAGGCCATCAGCAATGGCGGGAGCGTGGGCGGCAGCCCAGCGAGGGTGCCGCGTTTGCCGCCGGCCCTCGGCTCGCGGCGTTTGGCGAGCTCCCATCCGGCGTGATCGCCAGTGCTGCCGCGACCTTCGCCGAACAGATGGGGATGCCGCCGCCACATCTTCTCTTCCAGCGTGCGCGTGACGACTTCGGCATTGAACTGCGACCGCTCTTCGCCGATGACGATTTGGAACGCGAGGTGCAGGAGGACGTCGCCCAGCTCGTCACGCATTGCTTCGGGGTCGTCGGTCTGGATGGCCTGGTCGAGCTCGAGCGCTTCCTCGACCAGGTAGGGGCGCAGTGTTTGCGGGCTCTGGGCGCGGTCCCAGGGGCAGCGCTGCCGCAGTTCGCGCACGAGTCCGAGAGCACGTCCAAGCGCTGAATCGCCTTGCATTTAGCCTCCGCGCCGGGTAGAATACCCGCGCCAGTGAGCGTGTCAACGAGTCGCAGGGCCTGGGTGGAAGTGGACGTGGGTGCCCTCGTCGACAACGCCCGAACCGTAGCAAAGATAGCAGGCACACGGCTCCTCCCTGTCGTCAAGGCAAACGCGTACGGGGTCGGAGCCGTCACTGTATCCAAGGCTCTCGAGCAGCTCGATCCCTGGGGCTATGGCGTCGCCACAATCGAAGAAGGCGCCGAGCTGCGGGCCGCCGGGATCACGCGTCCGATTCTCGTGTTCATGCCGACGCGCGCCCAGTTGTTCGACGACTACGACCGCTATCAGCTGACCCCGGCTCTTGGCGATGCCGGCATCATCCTCGAATGGACGACGCGTGGCGATCGCCCCTTCCACGTCGAGATCGATACGGGGATGGGCCGGGCAGGGGTGCGCTGGGACGAGGTGGACGAGCTGGGCGAGGCCCTCGACACGCCGTCGTTTGAAGGATGCTACACGCACTTTCACTCCGCTGAGCGCACTGACGGGTCGGCGGAGCAGCAGGTGGAGCGGTTCGTGGCCGCGGTCAAACGACTCCCGCGCAAGCCACCGCTGCTGCACGTGGCGAACAGCGCGGCGGCGCTGCGTGGCAAGACGTTCGCGTTCGACATGGTCCGGCCCGGCATCTTCCTCTACGGCGGGTTGGCCGCGGCAGGGCTCGAGCAACCGCGACCAGTGGTCAGTATTCGCGCGCGGGTGATCAGCATGCGGCGCGTCCGGAAGGGTGAAAGCGTGAGCTACAACGCCAGCTGGGTCGCCCCGCGCGATACCGTCGTGGCCACGCTGGGCATCGGCTATGCGGACGGCATCCGGCGCGACCTGGGGCTCAGCGGCAAGGCGTCGGTGCTGCTGCGCGCCAAGCGCTGTCCTATTGTCGGCGTCGTGCAGATGGACATGGCGCTCGTCGAAAGCGGCACGGTGGAGGTTCAGGTCGGCGACATCGCCACGCTGGTGGGGGACGAAGCGCAGCAGCGAATTACGCTGGCCGAGTTTGCGACGTGGAGTGGCGAGCTGCCGCATGAAGTGCTCACCGGCCTGGGCGCGCGATTGCCGCGGGTGTACCGGTGACGCAACGCGCCGCGATCATCGTGCTCGACGGACTCGGCATCGGTCCGGCGCCGGACACGACGCAGTACGGCGACGCGGGGTCGGATACCCTCGGCAATGTCGCTCGAGCGGTCGGCGGACTGAAGCTGCCGAACCTGGAGAGACTGGGTCTCGGGAAGTGCAGGGAGGGGTTCGTGATCCCCGGGCTTGCGTCCGGGGTCAGTCCAACCGCGGCGTACGGGATAGCACAGCCGGCCTCTCCGGGGAAAGACAGTACGACAGGTCACTGGGAGATGTGCGGCGTGCTGCTCGCGAAAGCGTTCCGCACCTATCCCACGGGATTTCCCGGTGCGCTGCTGGATGAGTTTTCCCGTCGCACGGGTCGCGGGTGGCTCGGCAACAAGACGGCGTCGGGGACAGCGATCATCAACGAGCTCGGCGCCGAGCATCAGCGCGGCGGCAAGTGGATCGTCTACACGTCGGCCGATTCTGTCTTTCAGATCGCGGCGCACGAAACGACGGTGCCGCTCGACGAGCTATACCGGGCGTGCATGGTAGCGCGCGAAATGTTGATAGGGGAGCACGCCGTCAGCCGCGTAATTGCGCGTCCGTTCGAAGGCACGCCGGGGGACTACCGCCGCACCTCGCGTCGCAAGGATTTTTCCATTGCGCCGGTCGGGACGACCCTGTTGGACCTGTTGGCAGAGGCGGGGATACCGCGCGTCGGCATCGGGAAGGTGGACGATCTGTTCGCGGCGCGCAACATCAGCAGCGAGCACACGCCGACGAATGGCGACGCCTATCGCCTCATCGAGCGGGCGTTCGAGACAGTGGAGACGGGATTCGTATTCGTGAACGTGATCGAATTCGACCAGACGTGGGGGCACCGCAATGACGTGGCGGGGTTTCATCAGGGTCTCAAGGAATTGGATGCCTGGGTGCCGCGCTTGCTCAGCCGGCTGCGTCCCGATGATCTGGTCATGCTCACGGCGGATCACGGGAACGATCCCACGACGCCGTCGACCGATCATTCGCGCGAAGTCGTTCCCGTGCTGGTGGCCGGCCCCAAAGTGAAACCCCGCGCGCTGGGCATCCGCCGCACGTTCGCCGATTTGGGGCAGACTGTCGCCGAGTACTTCGGCGTGCCGCGGCTCGCGGCCGGGACCTCGTTCCTGCGGGACGTGCTCGCATGAGCGATCTGGTGGCGCGGGCGCGCGCGGCGATGCGCAATGCGTGGGCGCCCTACAGTAACTTTCACGTCGGCGCGGCGATCGAAGCCGCCGACGGCGCGGTCTACGTGGGCTGCAACGTCGAAAGCGCGTCGTACGGCCTCACGATCTGCGCCGAGCGCATGGCGCTCGGGGCCGCGGTGGTGGGCGGCGCGCGCAAGCTGAAGCGGGTGGTGGTCACGACCGAGGTCGATCCGCCGGCGGCGCCGTGTGGCGCCTGTCGCCAGCTGCTCGCGGAGTTCGGCCTCGACCTGGAAGTCGTCGCGGTCGGGCCCACGACGGAGCGGCGCTGGAAGCTGGCCGCCCTGCTGCCCGACGCTTTTACCAAGGAGACGCTCGAGCGGTGACGCGGTACTTCGCCTTCTTGCTGCTGCTTGCCGGTCCCGTCGCGTGCACGGAGGTGACCTCCGCGCCGGGCGACTGCCCGACGTTTTGTCCCAATGGAACGATCGAGAGTAAGGACACGATCTTCACCGACATCATCGTCCGGGATTCGTCGTATCGCGGCTACATCCAGGGATATCAGGCGGAGGCGATGACGGCAGCGGACATTCCCGGCGTCATCGACAGTCGCGCCTTCTTTGTGACGAACAAGATCTCCACCGATACGACGTCCCCGCTGGATTCGACGACGCGCGTTCCGTATTTCGCCGACTCCGTACGCTTGAGCCTGATCATGGTTCGACGCGACACGCTGGCCACCAACCTCCGCGTGAAATTGTACGCCTTGCCGGTGACCGCCGACTCCACGTCCACGTTCTTTTCGCTCCAACCGTATTTCGCCGGGCCGGTCGTCGACAGCTTCAGTGTCGGTGCCATCCTCTCGCAGCCGGCGATTCACGACACCGTCGGTCAGCGTCTGTATGGCGACTCAGTCTTCTGGACGGACTCGGCCGGCCACGTGATTACCGCCCGAGACAGCGGGCGGACCCTGAACCTGATCTGGCACCTCGATTCGTTGCAGGCGCCGTTGGTGGCAGCGGATTCTGGACGACTGGCGTACGGCATCCGCGTCGCCGCCGATTCATTCGCGACAGTTGCCTTCAGTACACTCGAGGCCGGGGGCCAACCCGCGCTGATTTGGTACTTCCATTACACGCAGCCCGATACGGCGACGAGCACACCCGACACCGTCGTCGCCCGCGTCGCGAGTCGTGCGGCGCAATTCGATAGCTTCGTATTCGATCGCGCGGTGCAACCGCTGGATTCGAATCTCACGGTGGGCGGCGTGCCGTCGGCCCGCAGCCTGCTCCGCGTCGATTTGCCGGCGTATATCCGTGATAGCATCGACGTCGTGCGCGCCACGCTGATTCTCGTGCCGGTCGCGCCCGTGCTCGGCTCGCCCGCCGATTCCTTCGAGCTCCGGGCGCTGCCGGTGCTGGCAGATGTCGGCGCGAAGTCGCCCGTGACGGGCGTCCTCACGTTCAAGACGATCATCCATCTGAACAGTGCCGACACCGTGCGGATGGAGCTCACCGATTTGGTTCGCAACTGGGCGCTCGACACCACGCAGACCCGGTCGGTCATGCTGGGCCAGGTGCCCGAGGCGGCGTCGTACCCGGAAATCCATTTCTATTCGTCGCGCGCTCCGGCGTTCCGGCCGGCGCTGCACATCACCTACGTGAAGCGATACCCGTTCGGGACACCATGACGCGGGCACGAGGGCGGGCGGGGCGGGCGGGGCGGGCGGCGATCGTGATGTTCGCGGCCATGGTGCTGGCCGTCAGCCCGGCCGGCCATCTGGCCGCTCAGGATTCCCAATTCGGCATCCGCGGCCTCGGCACCCCGGGCAAGTGGGAGAGCGTGCGCGCGCGCTCGGCCGGCGGGGCGTTCGCACCGTTTGACGCGTTCTCGGCACTGACCGACGCGTCGCTGATCGACGCGCGGCGCCTGGCCGGCTCGATCACGGGCGCCATGTCGAACCGTACCGTGCAGGCGAACGGGTCGGAAGCGCCGCTGCGCGGTACCCGCTTCCCGGTGTTCGTGGTCGCCGGGCCGCTGACTCGACGGATCGTCGTCGGGGCCGGGTTCTCCACCTACCTCGACCGGACATTCGGCATCGGTCTCCAGGACACGATCGACATCCGCGGCACACCGGTGCCGATCACCGATCAAGTCACGAGCGATGGAGCGGTCACGGATCTGCGTTTCTCGATGGCGGCACGCGTGAATCGCTGGATCGCGCTGGGCGGCGGGTTCCACGTGCTGACGGGCTCGACTCGAGTGGTGGCGACGCGCACGTTCGGGGATACGGCCTACCGCAGCACGACGGCCCGGGCCCAGGTGGCATACAGTGGAAAGGCGGCGTCGGTGAGCGCGCTGATCGATCTCACCTCCGGTCTCCGCGTCTCAGGGTGGTTCCGGGCGGATTCCAAGCTCGACGCCGATGTGCTCGGCAAGGTCGTGGCGAGCAACGATCTCCCGAACTCGTACGGGACCGGCGTCCAATGGCGTCTGGGCAGCGAGCTGACCGTGGCGGGGACGGCCTCCTGGCGCGATTGGACCGCGAGCGCTGCCAACGGGCACAACACGTTCAACTGGTCGTTTGGGACGGAGTTCGGACAACTCGGCTCCGGATTGCGACTCGGCGCGCGCGGCGGTCAGATGCCGTTCGGGGCGGGGCAGACGGCGCCAACAGAGGTCGGCCTGTCCGGTGGTGTCGGCAAGCAGTTCTCCGCGGGGCGTGGCCGCATCGACTTCGGTGTCGAGCATCTGGAGCGCAAGGGCACGGGGCTCAACGAGCGCGTGTGGACGTTCCTGCTGGGGCTCACTGTGCGGCCGTGAGGGTCTACCTCCACACGTTTGGCTGCCGGGCGAATCAGTACGACACCGATGTGGTTCGCCAGAAGTTCAGCGACGCGGGCGCCGTCATCGTCGATGATCCCGGCCTCGCCGATCTCGCCGTCATCAATTCCTGCACCGTCACCCACGAGAGCGAAGTCAAGCTGCGGCGCTTGGTGCGCCATGTGGCCAAGTCCGGCACGGCCCAGACGATCGTGATGGGATGCGCCGCGGCGCTGGACGATGGCTCGATCGCGGCGTTGCCGTCGGTGCGCGCGGTGGTGGCGAACGCGGATCCGGTGACGGTGCTACGCGCGGCTGGCATGGAGGGGAGGGGTGTGGTCGATGTAGGGGCGCAGCATGCTGCGCCCCTCCGATCGAATGGCCGATCCCGGGCCCTCCTGAAGATCCAGGATGGTTGCGACGAGCACTGCACCTTCTGCGCTACGACCATCGCGCGGGGCAACAACCGGTCGCGGCCGGTCGAGGAGTTGGTTGAGGAAGCCCGCGGGCTCGCCGAACACCACGCCGAGATTGTGATCACCGGGGTGCATATCGGGACCTATGGGCAGGACAGGTTTTCTGACGCCGGGCGCAAGCCCGGGGAAAATCACAAGGTGGGACCGGAGAGTCTTGCTTGGAGTAATCCCCGGGCTGCCGCCCGGGGTCAGAACACCCTTGGGTCTCTCCTCGAAGCCCTCATCACGGCAGTCCCGCAAGCGCGTTTCCGCCTGTCCTCCGTCGAAGCCACCGAGGTCGACGACACACTTGCGCACTTGCTTATCGCGGCGCCCCGCAACCTCGCCGCGCATCTCCATGCGCCGCTGCAGTCGGGATCGGACCGTGTGCTCAAGCGGATGGGACGCCACTGGTATACGGCGGAATCGTACCGCGCGCGGATCGAGTGGCTGGCCGAGCGGCTTCCGGTATTTGGCCTCGGCGCCGATATCATCGCGGGATTTCCCGGTGAGACCGACGCCGATCATCACGCGTCGCTCGCGCTGCTGCGCGCGTTGCCGTTTACCTACCTTCACGTCTTTCCCTTCAGCGTCCGTCCCGATGCGCCCGCTGCCCGGATGGCCGGTCAGCTGCCGGCCGCGGTGGTTCGAGACCGCGCGCGCGAGCTGCGCGAGCTGGGGGATGCCAAGGCCGCCGCATATCGCGAGCGGCGGCGCGGAGCGTGGGGCGACGGCGTCGTGTCGGGCAGGCAGGGGGGGAAGGTCGAGCTCCTGACCGAGGACTACCTGGCCGTCCACATCCGTTCGGAAGATTGGACGGGACAGAGTAGATTTGCGGTCGAGATCGATTGATGCCGCGCGTCTATATCGAGACCTACGGTTGCCAGATGAACGTCTCGGACTCCGAGCTGCTGTACGGAGTGCTGGGGCGTGAGGGATACGTGCGCACCGCAGATCCCGCCGATGCGGATGTGATGCTCGTGAATACCTGCGCCGTCCGGGATCACGCGGAGCAGCGCGTCCTCGGCCGGATGGGGGAGTTGAAGCGCTACAAGCGCCCCGGTGACGTGCTCGGCGTCGTCGGCTGCATGGCGCAGCGGCTGGGGCCCAAACTGCTCGAGCGGGTGCCGCAGGTGGACCTGGTGATCGGCCCGGACGGCTACCGCGGCCTCCCCGAGCTGATCGCGCGGGCGCGCGACGGTGAGCGCGCCGCCGACGTCGCATTCAAGAGCTGGGAGCATTACGAGGACGTCCCGCCCGTCCGCAGTAACCCGGTGTCCGCCTTCGTGACCGTGCAGCGGGGCTGCGATTATCGGTGCACGTTCTGCGTCGTTCCGATGACGCGTGGACCGGAGCGGAGCCGCAAGTTGGCCGACGTGGTCGGCGAAGTGGCGCGTCTCGCCGAGCAGGGCACCACCGAGGTCACGCTCCTTGGACAGACGGTCAACAGCTATCACGACGGCGAGCACGATTTTGCCGCACTGCTGCGCGCGGTGGGTGCGGTTGCGGGGATTCAGCGCGTCCGGTTCACCTCGCCCTATCCCACGGACTTTACCGACGCGGTGCTCGCCGCTATGGCGGAGACGCCGGCAGTCTGCGAGCACGTCCACTTGCCGGTACAGAGCGGCAGCGCACGCACGCTCAAGCGGATGCTGCGCCGCTACGATCGCGAACGCTATCTCCAGGTCGTGGCTGCCCTGCGCCAGGCAGTGCCGGGGATCGCCCTCTCGACCGACATCATTGTCGGATTTCCCGGAGAGACCGAAGCAGATTTCCAGGAAACGCTCTCGCTGGTTCACGAGGTCGGCTTCGACGACGCGTACACGTTCAAGTACTCCGTCCGCGAGGGCACGCCGGCGGTGCGGATCAAGGACCACGTGTCCGAGGAGACCAAAACCGAGCGCATCGGCCGGCTCATCGACGTCGTGCGGCGGCTGGCGAAGCAGAAGAACATCCTGCTCGTCGGTACGACGCACGAGGTGCTGGTCGAAGGACCGGCAAAGCGCGGGGATCTGCTGCAGACCCGGACCCGTACGAACAAGATCGCGCTCGTGGAAGGACCGGCGGACTGGATCGGCACGTATCGGCGCGTGCGTTTTACCGGGACAACCGGATCGACGTTCACCGCGTGGCCAGTGGGTGAGGTGGTGGCATGCCCGTAACCAACGTGACGGCCGAGGTGGTGCAGCGCGAGTATCAGAGTCTGCGCGACAAATTCCCCACGTTCTGCGGGTGCGACACCTGTCGCGGCGACGTTCAGATCTACGCGCTGAACCGGCTGTCGCCGCACTACGTGTCCACCCGCGAGGGCGAAATTCTCACCGCGTTGACGCTGGGCAGCGATCAGGAAATGGCGCGACTCGACGTGGCGCTGCTCGAAGCCTTCCGCAAAGTCGCCCTCGCGCCGCGCTGCGGGGCCAAACCCATCCAGCTGTAGTCTGAGGCGGCCGTGCGGCCGCCGATTCTCTATCTGACCATAGCCTTCGGCGCCGGATTGATCGCGGCGCTGCAGGGCGGGGACCTGCGGGTGGCGGCGCTGTTCGTGCTGCTCGGGGCAGCGGTGTTGGCACGGCGCGCACCGCTCGGCGCGGCATGCGGCGTCATGCTCGGTGCGGGTGTGTTATGGGGCGCGGCTGCGTTGCACGAACGTCGTGCGTCCTGCGCGGGTGTGTGGTCGCGCCAGAGCCAGCCTGCGACGTGGTCCGCCATCGTCCGGCTCACCGAACCGGTTCCGCCGCACGGCGGAGTCACGGACGCGGCCGTGCAGAGCCGCCAGTGCGGCGGCACCCTCACCATTCGCTGGCCCGCCGACCATCCCGCACACGGCGGGACGACCTGGGTCGTCGCCGGGCGATTCCTCGGCGACGCCAATCGTGGCGTGCTGGTTGCGCGACGCATGCGCCAGCTCGACGCCGAGCCGCGCGGCCGCGGCGCATTGCGCGATCGCATCAGCGAGCGCAGCCGCCGATTGTTCGGCACCCGCGCGCCGCTGGTCGATGCCCTCGTCATCGCCCGTCGCGCCGAGCTCGATGCGGAGCTGCGCGAGCGCTATACGCGATCGGGTCTCGCGCACCTGCTGTCGATTTCGGGGTTGCATGTCGCGTTCTTCGCGGCCTGGCTCAACGTGTTGCTCGTGCGACTGCGCTGCAACACGCGCGCGCGCTTTGTCGCCGGCACCGTCGTCATGCTCGCCTACATCTGGCTGCTCGGATTCCCGGCCCCCGCCACACGCTCGGCGGCGATGCTCGTCCTGCTCGACGTCGCAAAGTTGCGCCAGCGCGTCGTCGCTCCGCGGGGCTGCGTCGCGCTGGCGGCGCTGTGCGTGATGCTCGCCGATCCGTGGTCGGTGCAGTCGATCGGCGCCTGGCTCTCGGTCGCGGCGGTTGCCGCGGTGATCTGGGCGGGCCGGGCGACGGAGCGACATCCCCAGGTCGTGCGCCTGCTCGCGCCGGCCGCCGCTGCCACGCTGCTCACGGCGCCCATCACGGCGTATGCCTTCGGGACGGTGGCGCCTGTCGGCGTGGTGGCCAATCTGGTCGCGATTCCGTTGGCCGGCGTGGCGGTGCCGGGGCTGATGGTGGCGCTGCTGCTGTCGTCCAGCTGGCTCGCGGCCGGCGCCGGATTGTGCTTGGCGCTGCTGGACCTGGTAGCAAAAGGGGCGGCCGCGCTGCCGGGCGGACACTTCATCATGATCGCCGGCGCCCGGGCAGCCGCGCTGTGGCTCGGTATCCTCGTGCTCGCGTGGTGGCTCTGGAACGCGCCGCGCCGCCGCTGGACCATCGCCGCGCGCGTGGGCTTCATCGGCGCTGCCCTGTCACTCACGGCGCTGTTTTCCTCCTTTACCCGCCTTTCTGACTGCCAATGTCTCACCGTAAGTTTCCTGGACGTCGGGCAGGGTGACGCGGTGGCGCTGCGCACTCCCGCCGGCCGGTGGGTGCTGATCGATGGCGGCCCGCGAGGACCGCAAGGTGATGCCGGCCGGCGCGTCGTGGTGCCGTTCCTGCGCAGTCATGGCGCGACCCAGCTGGCCGCGATCGTGGCAACGCACGCGCACCTCGACCATTTTGGCGGGCTGCCCGCGGTGCTCGATACATTCGATCCCGCGTTCGTACTCGAGCCCGGTGAGCCGGTGCCGGACGCCGGCTACCTTGGCTTTCTCAGTGCGGTGGAGAGCGATGGCGCGCAATGGCGTGCGGCGCGCCGCGGCGACCGGCTGGCGCTCGATGGCGTCACGATCGAGGTGGTGAGCCCGGACTCCGCCTGGGCCGCGAGCCAGACGGATATCAACGAGCAATCGGTGGTCTTGCTCGTGACGTACGGGCCGACGCGCCTGTTGCTCGCGGGTGACGCCGGGATGCCGACCGAAATGCAGTTGGCAGGGCGGGTCGGGCGGGTGACGCTCCTGAAGGTGGGGCATCACGGCTCCCGCTGGGCCACCTCGGATCGCTGGCTCGACGAGTTGCAGCCCGAGGATGCTGTGATCAGCGTAGGAGCGCGGAACCGCTACGGCCACCCGGCGCCCGAGGCGCTGGCGCGGCTGCGGGCGCACGGCGTCAGCGTGTTTCGTACCGACGAACTGGGCACCATCACCTTTTCCGCGAAGATCAATGGCACGCGCGCAATCACCGACGTCCGTCATCACCATTGAGCGGTTCATCATGGAGCAGGAGCGGCTCCATCCGGAGGCCACGGGTGAGCTCTCCAACCTGCTGTACGATCTCTGCCTCGCCGCCAAAATCATCTCCCGCCAGGTGCGCCGCGCCGGATTGACCGACATCCTCGGAGAATTCGGCGCGATCAACGTGCAGGGGGAGCTGCAGCAGAAGCTCGACGTGTTCGCCCACGACACGGTGCGTCACAGCGTCGAGCACACGGGGCGCGTGTGTGTCGTGGCCTCCGAGGAAGAAGAAGAGCCCATCCCGGTGCAGGTCCGCGACGACCGCCGCGCCGGCAAATACGTGCTGCTGTACGATCCGCTCGACGGGTCCACCAATATCGACGTGAATGTCTCGATCGGAACGATTTTTTCGATCCACCGCCGCAGCGCGACGAAACGAGGTCCTGGCTCGCTCGCGGATTGCCTGCAAAAAGGGCGGGCGCAGGTCGCCGCCGGATATATCCTGTACGGCTCCAGCACGATGCTCGTGTACACCACCGGGCAGGGCGTGCACGGCTTCACACTCGATCCCACCATCGGCGAGTTCCTGCTGTCCCACCCCGACATCCGCTCGCCCGACGTCGGCACGTACTACAGCGTCAACGAGAGCCACTGGAACAAGTGGTCGCCGGGGATCCAGCGTGTCGTGGGGGCCTTCAAAAACGGCGACAGTGGCCGCATCGAGGCGAAGAACGCGCGCTACATCGGATCATTGGTCGCCGACATCCATCGGAACCTGATGTCCGGCGGCGTCTTCCTGTATCCCGCGGATACCGGCGCACCCCAGGGCAAGCTGCGGCTGCTGTACGAAGCGGCGCCGCTGGCATTCGTCGTCGAGCAGGCGGGCGGCGCGGCGATCGACGGCAAGCGCAATATCCTCGATATCAAGCCCACCGCGCTGCACCAGCGTACCCCGTTGATCATCGGCTCGAAGCAGGACGTCGCCTTCGCCCAGTCGCTGCTCGCGGCCCATGCCTGAAACGCAATGGGGTGGTGATCCCGCTCGAGATCTCGGCAATCCGGGCGCGTGGCCGTACACGCGCGGCATCTACCCCACGATGTACCGCGGCAAGCTGTGGACGATGCGCCAGTATGCCGGTTTCGGGACGGCGGAGGAGACGAACGCGCGGTTTCGTCATCTGCTCGAGGCCGGTCAGACGGGGCTGTCGGTGGCGTTCGATCTGCCGACGCAGATGGGTTATGACTCGGACCATCGCATGGCCGAAGGGGAGGTCGGGCGGGCGGGGGTAGCGATCGACAGCGTCGAGGATTTGGAGCGGCTGTTCCACGGCATCCCGCTCGACAAGGTTTCGACCTCGATGACGATCAACGCCACGGCGGCGATTCTGCTCGCGATGTACATCGTCGTCGGCGAAGAACAACACGTCCCGCTCGCGCAGCTGCAGGGCACGCTCCAGAACGACATCCTGAAGGAATACATCGCGCGCGGGACCTACATCTATCCGCCCGCGCCGTCACTGCGCCTCGTGACCGACATTTTTCGTTTTACGTCCGGCGCCAGGATGAGCTTCAATCCCATCTCGATCTCGGGCTATCACATGCGTGAGGCGGGGGCGACCGCGGTGCAAGAGCTGGGGTTCACGTTTGCGAATGGCCTGGAATACGTGCGGCGGGCGCTGTCCGCCGGACTGCAGGTCGACGAGTTTGCGCCGCGGATCTCGTTCTTCTTCGCGGCCTATACCGACCTGTTCGAGGAGATCGCCAAGTTTCGCGCCGCCCGCCGGCTCTGGGCGCGTCTCATGAAAGAGCAGTTCAACGCCAGCGACACCGCGGCGCGGCTCCGCTTCCACACCCAGACCGGCGGCGCCACCCTCACGGCGCAGCAGCCCCTCAACAACGTCGTGCGCGTCGCCATCCAGGCGATGGCCGCCGTGCTCGGCGGCACCCAGTCGCTCCACACGAATTCCTACGACGAGGCGTTGGCGCTGCCGACCGAGCGCAGCGCGACATTGGCGCTGCGCACGCAGCAGCTCCTGGCGCACGAGACCGGCGTGCCCGACGTGGTGGATCCGCTCGGCGGGAGCTGGTACGTGGAGCACCTGACGGATCAGATCGAACGGCATGCGCGCGCGCTGGTGGACGAGGTGGAAGCTGCTGGAGGTTCTGTCAAAGCGATTGAGCGAGGGCTTTTCCAGCAGGCAATCGCGCACAGCGCGTACGAGCAACAGCGCGCGGTCGAGGCGGGCACGCAGGTCGTGGTCGGAGTCAACGAGTACGTCACGGGCGAGCCCGTTCCACCGATTCCCGCGCCCGACTACTCGAAGCTCGCCGAGCAGCAGAAGCAGCGCGTGGCCCAGTTGCGCGGGACGCGGGACACGGGAAACGTGAAACGCGTGCTTGGTGCGCTCGAGGCTGCGGCTCGAGAATCAGACGCGCCACTCATGGAGCCGATCCTCGCTGCCGTGCGCGCGCGCGCGACGGTGGGGGAGATCAGCGATGTGTTGCGCGCGGTGTGGGGAGTGTACGACCGACCACTCAGCGCATCCTGAGGCCATATGCCGCGAACATTTCTCGCGCGAATCGTCGTCACGCTGGTAATCGGTCTGGTGGTCGGCGTGCTGGTCGGCAAGTCGGTGCAACACGACTATGAGGTCGGCAAGAACCTCACGATGAAGCAATACATCGCCGACTTCGACAAGTACAAACACGACTTGATGAAGAACGACGTGCCGGTGGTATATGACGTTGTGGGCGGCATCGTGTTGGTCCTGCTGGTGATTGGCCTCTACGAGCTCCTGGTGTTGGGGGTCGACAAGCTCTTCGGTGTGTTCGGCAGGCACCGGGATGTGACAGTGCATCCCGGGCCACCGGCGCCCTGGTAATCGACGCGCAAGACGCGGGTGACGGGCGGGGCGGGCCGGGGGGGGGGCCCCGCGAAGGTTTTCCTGACTGGGGGATTTCATGCTCTTGCTGCTGCTCAGCTTCGCCACTTCGCTGCAACAGGTTCAAACGGGCTTTCTCGATCGCAGCGTCACCGTCGGCGGCAAGGCCTATCGCTACGAGGTCTACGTTCCCGCCGATTACGCGTCCAAGCCCAACTGGCCCGCGATTCTGTTCCTCCACGGCGCCGGGGAGCGCGGCACGGACGGCCTGTTACAGACGAACGTCGGGTTAGGCGCCGCGATTCGCCAAAACGCTGCGCGCTATCCCGCGATTGTCGTATTCCCTCAAGTGCCGCCCGACTCGCAGTGGGTCGGGACGCCGGCCGACATGGCCGTTGCCGCGCTGCAGCAAACGATGCGCGAGCTTCACGTCGACCCGAGTCGGGTGTATCTCACCGGCCTCTCGATGGGCGGGCATGGCACGTGGTACGTGGCGTACCGGCATCCCGAGCTGTTCGCGGCCATCGTACCGATTTGCGGCTGGGTGCGAGACTTTCCGATGTTTCGCGGATCGGTCCCCGTGGTCCCGGGTGACAGCGCGTCGGTCATGCCGAACTTGGCGCAGCACCTCGGCAAGATCCCCATTTGGATCTTCCACGGTGAGGTCGATCAGGTCGTGAACGTCAATGGATCACGCGAGCCCGCCGCGGCATTGAAAGCGGCAGGGGCAAACGTGCAGTACACGGAGCTGTTGGGGTTAAACCACAACTCGTGGGATGCGGCGTATGGCTCCGATGAGTTCGTGCGCTGGCTGTTCGCCCAGCAGCGGCGCTGATGGGCGATTATGACGTTTGGTGCGGCACGGCGGCACAGCGCATAGAACCGGGGTACAAGACGTGAGATTCGAGACCAACCCCGCAAGGAGGGCCAATGCGTTCGTTCCGGAGAACTCCTGCTAAGGGGGAAATGCGACTCTTTATTGTTAGCGCCGCTCTTCTTCTCAT
>DASZCG010000237.1:0-8069 GCA_035943355.1 Gemmatimonadales bacterium | reverse complement strand
GAGTATGCGTTCAACGGGAGGCTCCGCGCAGCCAGAAGCAACCGCAAGCTTTCGAACGATTCTCTCCGCTACTTCGTTGGGCAGCACATCAAGTGGGCAGCTGATGAGACCACCCAGCGCCTCGTCCGACGTTAGGGCGTCCGCTGCGGTCGAGACGCGCAACTCACTAACGCGCCCAACGAGAACAATCAGCATCCGCCCATCGGTCAGTTTGCGGGCGACCGTATGAAGTACAGCAATGCTGGCATTATCAGCCGCGTGTATGTCGTCGACAATCAAGACGACTGGGCTATCGGCAGCTACCGCGACGAGCGTCTTAAAGAATGCGTCAGCCAGTCGAAGGGGAATGAAGTCCGGTGTCCACTCAACCGGTTTCTGTACGCCTGGAAACGCTATAACAATCTCAGGGCTGATTCGCGTCAACTCGCTCAACGCCTCCGGATCTGCACTTCCAATGGCTCGTAAGGTCGCCAACTGCTTGACCAATTCCCCCAACACCGCAAACGGCAGCTCCCGCTCTGCATCATACGCCTGCGCCCTCGCCACGACGGCACCATCCATCTGACACGTCGACGCAAACGCGTTGACCAGCGTCGTCTTCCCAACGCCGGGATCGCTCGTCACCACCACGATCCGCGGATTCTTCCGCCGCGCCTCGAGCCACGCATCGTACAACACGCTGAACTCGCGCTCCCGCCCAATCAGCGTCTCCGGCTCGAACCGGCGATCCACCCGCGGCGGTGGATAGCCGGCGACCGCCGGTTTCGGCGCGCGACGACCATCGCGGAGCAGATCGGCCATACGCACCAGATCCGCGCCGGGCTTGGCGTCGAGCTCTTCCGCGAGCCGCGCCTCATATCGCGCGAACGCCTTCAGTGCGCTGCTGCGATCGCTCGCCCACGCCCGCGCCTCCATCACGCCGCGGATGCCCTCCTCCGACAGCGGATCGAGCTCCTGCAGCTTCGTCGCGTGGCGCTCGACGGTCGCGAAATCCCCGATCCGCCGGGCGGCATCCATAAGCCGCACGAGGCAATCCCGCATTTGCGGCGTGAGTCGAGCACGGTGCTCGTCCTTCCATTCCTCAAATGGCCGTGCGGCAGGAATCTCGAAGCCCTCGAGGAACGGCCCGTCGATTCGCGCAACCCCGTCAGTCAGGTGCAGCGCGTCGACATCGATCCAGCCAGCAGCGAGACCGACCGTTGCTCGTTGAATCACGACCGCATCGTGGGCGATCTTCGCTTTGATGACCGACAGGCCTTGGGCCAGCGAGTGGTTAGCGAACTTGGGCGCTGCATCGGGCCACAGGAGGTCCGCGAGATAGTCGCGCGTGAACTGCTTGCCGGCATCCAGCGCGAGTCGAATCAGGAGGGCAAAATGCTTGCGCGTACGAAAACGGACCTGCTCACCGGCGGCGGTGAACAGGGCGGGACCACCCAGGCAATGCAGAACGAAGTGGTGAGTCACGCCATCCCACGCGTTTTAATGATTCCTACTTAGAGATAAGGCGTGCGAATCAACGACATGTCAACACATTGGGATTGTATGACTTTGGGGCGGTCTGGATGGGCTTTTCTACGGGGGTGTCAACAGTCGCCGCCATCCTCGGGTTGCGACCCGAGGATGCGGCGGAATCGCCGTCACGCCCTCCACAAGGGCGTCTGGGGTCGCCCGCTGACGGCGAGCGCAAGCAGCATCTGCGCTTCCCAATCGTACTCGTGCTCCGGCCCATCCGCTGCTGACTCGGCGACCGGCACGCGCACGCGCACCTCGATCTCCGAGCCGCCGTCAGCGGCTTCTTCCACGACGGAGCAGCTGATCGCGAGGCCATAGGTCTCGGTGAGCTGGCGCGCCAACGGCAGGTCGATACCGCGGCCCGCTTCACGGGCCTGGATGACGACCTGATCACGCTCCACCGCGACCCGCACCATGACAGGGTTGGTCAGCGCACGGCGCGAAACGCAGTCCAGCAGATCCGCCATCACCTGCGCCACGGGGGACGGATCGCCTTCGAGAAAGCAGGACGTCTCGGTGACCTCGACGACTAACTGGCGGCTGCGCCGCTGGAGATCGGGACGCAGGATCTTCAGCACGGCATCGGTCACATCCGATAGTGTGGCGCGCGGCACTTGCGGGTTGGAACGAACATCTGGTCCATCAACCACCGTGCAGGCGGCCCTAACCAGGCTGGACGTCATGGAGTCTCCGGCGCGTGTCGGTTGTGAAGATGAAAGCGAAACGGTGCATGAAAACTGGAAGTGGTGAGGATTTTGACCATGCAGCGTCTGGGGTAATCGCAGTCGCACGGAGGAATTAGCTCTTCCGGAGGACCCCTTGAGCCGCCGCCACCGAATCCACTCCGCTTGCGTGACGCTCATCGAGCCATACTCCCGACGGCGGCTCTCGTCGCGCTCACCGCGATGCTTCGACGGAGTGGGACGGTGTAGCCCGCGCTGGATGTCCAAACCAGGGGTGGCGTTGGTCGCGCGGCAATCCCGCTCCCGCCGCGTCACCGTACATCTGCTCCAGCGTGGCGACGACATCGACCATCGTTCCATCGGGTGCGATCCAGCCGTCGGCGATATCCGGGAAGTCGAGTTTGCAGTTGTCGCACTTCTTCCCGCTCGCGAAGCGGATCGGGCACCAAAAGCTCTCGACATTGCGCAAGATTTCGGCGCCCAGGGCGTACACGCCGGTCATCCAGTCGCAATAGAGACACCACAGCAGGTCGTGTCCGACCAGTCCATGGAACTTCTGGCGGCTCACGTTCACCCAGTCGGCGTGACTGTAGCGCGGCAGGCCAACGAGCCCGGTGAGGACGGGGTAGATGGTCAGTTCCGCCACGCGGATGAGAATGAAAATGGGAATGGCGCACGCGGTCGCCCACAATGCGACGTGATTGTTGAACCGGCCGACCGTGCGGTTCAGGAAGCTGACGATGCGCGGACCTTTCCGGTCGCGGCCATGCGCCAGCTCGTGCGACAACATCCAGACCATGAGTCCGAGCAGCTGCCCGACGAGCGCACCCACGAGCCCGCGCCAGCCATAGACGATCCCCAGCGCGGTTGGTGGGATCCACGTGAAGAGTGACACCACAACGTCGAGCCCTGGAGCGCGGCAGAGCCAATCACTGACGGCGGCACCCGGCGCGCCGAGCCGGGGGACGAGATGCAGGAGGCCGGCGAACCCCGCGATGCCGACCATCGTCAACGCCGTGACGGCTATGAGTAAGGTCATCGCGCACCTCCTGATCCTCGGAGTGGATGAGCCTCATTATGTGCCAGGATGCCGTGAGCGGCTACCTACCCGCGCTTGCGCCTTCCCCCTCCAGCCCGGCCCCCCTCCTCCTCCGAGCCTTCGGCGCGGGCCGCCTCGGTATCACTGGCGAGCTGTGCGGGGAAGAGCTCGGAGCGGAGCCACGTCCCAGGCAGTGGCAGTACGACCGTGAAGTCCTGCCCGGCGCGGGCGAGCGGCGCGCTGCCCGCCGCGCTCAGGGCCTTGCGCCACTCGAGCGTCGTGAACTCGACGGACCGGAGGGCGAAGGCAACAAAGTTCCCCACCCGGCCCACGACGGCGTTTTCGATGATGTCCGTCAGGGGACGGCCCCGCGGATCCCGCAGTTTCGCGAGCGCGAAGAACCGCTCCGCCGGATCGCCGGCGGCGATGATCGTCGCCGAGTAGTACGGCAGATGCGCCGCGATGTGCTCGTAGAGACGCTGCTCGACGGCGGCCGCCGGTTCGTCCGACGAGAGGATCGCATCCACGTCGGGCGCGAAGCGCCGGTCCACCAGACCGCGACGCAGCGCGTGTCCGAAGCGGCGCACCACCTCGCGCGTGGCGATGTTGGGAAGGCGGAACGGAACGAGCAGCGCCGGCCGGAGCCGGGGCGCTCGCACGATCACCCGGTACCGCTCGACCGGCTCGAAGAAGTGGTACGAGAGGACGCCCTCGGCGCGGAGATTGCGAAGCGTGCGGATCGAGACGCCCGCAGGCGTCTCGCCGCTCTCGAGCTCTGTGACGCCGAGGGGGCGGCGGCGCAGGCTCTCACTCATCCGCTCCGTGCGCTCCACGAGCAGCCGCACCGTGTCGGTCGCAACGGCCGCGAGGTCCGACTCGACCACCGCATCGAGCGGGACACCGTCCGCGGCGTCCCCGAATTGGCGAGCGCCCACCATCTTCGCGACGACCTGCAGCGGCCGCTCCCGCGCGCTGGGACTCTTGCGCCAGCGGCCGTCGGACACGATCAGTTGCACCTCGTCGCCCGGACCGAGCGAGACACTGAACAGCGTGTCTCCCGCCTGCGCGCCGAGCGACTGCCAGACCTGTTCTATCTCGAGCAATACGCCGTAGCGCATCGCCCCGCCCGTTCGGTCGGACGCGACGGAGGGGAGGGGCGACGCGATCGGTGCGACGCCGGGGGCCAGCGTGATGTCTCCGTCCTGGGGGTGCACGACGATGCGCGCGTACCGTGCCAGGTGGCCCAGCTGCGGGTGCGTCTCGATTTCGGACGGGGCAGCGGCTGCAGCGGCTGCGGCGGCCGCGGGGAACGGCGCGCGTGCCGCGGGCGGCGCGGGCGGGCGCGCTACGCTGGGCAGCTCGCGCGGAGCGGCGAGCGGAATCGGATCGTCGGGCAGGGAGCGGGCGTCGAGCTCGATCGTCTCTTCGTTGCGGAGACCGACGCGGAGGCTGAGACGGGCGCGGTCGTGTTTCGGAATCCGCACGATGCCGTCCACATCGCTCACCCAGTAGCCGCCACGACCCGATGGATCAACAATGCTGACCGGGACCCCGGAGACGGCTGCCCCGGTTTCCTGGTCTACGATTCGGAAGATCCAAGAGTCCTGCCAGGCCATGCCGACGCTCGAGGCAACTCCAGGGCCAGACATCGTAAGTCTCTGGCAAGCCGCTAGTTGTGACGGATGACCCGGACGCAGCGAAGCAACGCCGCGCCTCAGACAGCCCGAAAGTGTGTGTTGTGCAACGGGTTCGGAAGAGGCCGGTCTACGTGAGCTCGCTTGGATTACGCGTCGTTAGACATCCCTGGTCCGACTCGATCGCCTTCCGGCGAGCACCGCAATCGGAATGGTTATGAGGACAAGCACCCACGCAATCATGGGGACGGCGACGAACAAGAACGCCCCTTTGTATGCGCTCGCGACATCGTACACGTATATCGCCAACGAGCCCACCGAGATGAAGATCATCAGGTAATGCACCAGTGTACGACTGGAAGGCGGCCACCGACTGGACAACCTGTCGGCCCATGCCAGTCCGATGAACGGCGCGAGCACCCAGCCCGTGAAAAGAATCAGCAGGAATACGGATGGGCGGCCATGCAGGAACATCATCACCAGTGAGCCGATCGCGCCACCGATGAGGGCGACACGCGCGGCGGCCTGCAGCCGATTGTCTGTCACGCCGCCGCCAACTTCAGGCGCGTGTTAGGCAGCCCACGCATCAAAAGATCGAGCACTAGGACGGGCCCAACCGCTCGGGCTCGCGCTGTCTCGCCAGCAGGCGCTCGGCAAAATCAACACGCTCTTCCAGCTCACCGATCACGAGTACGCACACAAAGGGAATGTATTCCCTACTTGGTCGTCGCGCCCGTCAGCTCCAAGCGCTAGTTAGGTGGCGCGCACCCTCTCGTTTACGCCCCACGCCATCGTTGGCGTCGGCGACGTAGCCGTCGAGCGGCGGGCTTGCAGCGTCAGTACAGGCGACAAGAGGGAGCGGAGCTACCTGCGAACGCCTCCCTACCTGGCTGGTGGGCCCGGTTCAGGGGACTTGACTCGACCTCACGGGTTTCGCGAAGTCCCGCAATTTGCTATAGTGACACATGGTTCTCCTGCCTTGCGAGAAGGCGTAACGGCTCCGCGTCAACGCGGCGTCTCGCCGGGCTCGGCCGCGCCAACCGGCTCGGACCGGACTCTGCTGCTCGAGTGCCGGCTCGAGCAGCTGCGCGGCGCGCGCGACGAGGCGCGGGCCGAGGCAGATCAGGCCCGCGTGCGGCTCGCCGAGGCTGCGGCCCGTGAGGCCGGTGAGACCCGGCGCCTGAGCTTGCTCCAAGACGAGGTCGCCCGCGCCCGTGAAGAAGTCGCCGCGCTGCACCGGCGACTGGAACACTCCGAGGCGCTGCGCGCCAAGCTACAGGGACATCTCTTCGAGTCGGAGGCTCGCGACGACGCGCAGGAGCTGGTGCGCCTGCGGCGGGAAGTGGCTGCGGCCCGGGAGCGCATCGCCGGCAGCGAACAGACAGCCTCGCAGCTGCGGGCTCGCGTGGACGAGCTCGTGGCATCCCGCGAGACGTTGCTCACCCGGGTGGACGAATGGCAACGCGCTGTTCGCCACGGCGACACGGAAGCCGTCGACCTTGCTGAGTTCATCGCCAGCCTGCGCCGCGCGGTCCTCGACCTCGAACGGGAGAACGCCCTGGGAGAGCGCCGCGAGGCGGCGCTTCGCGAGCAGCTGGAGCAGGCGACGGTGACGCCAGGTCGTCCCCCGGCGGACGACCTGGTCGCGGCCTTGGCGGCGGCGGAAAGCCCCCAGGACCAGGTGGATCTGCTCCTCCGTCTCGGCCGCCGTGGCGGGGATGACGCGTTCTACGCCGTTCGCCCCAGGGCCGACGCTGAAGATCCGAGCGTGCGCGCCGCAGCGTACCATGCGCTCGGCCGGCTGCTGGAGCGGGATCCGGCGCGGCTCGAGCCCCACATCCGATCGGGGATCGCCGACGCGAACCCCCAGGTGCGGCGCCGTGCGGTGCTCGCCGCCGCCGGGGCGCGTGGGCTCGCCTTGCGGCCGCTCCTCGAGCCGCTCATCGGCGATCCCGATCCCCAGGTGCGTCGCATCGTGCATCGGATCCTTCGCGACCAGGACCCTCCACGCACAGAAGCCCGCATCGTGCGGCGAGCATCATAGTGAAAATCCGGTACCCGCGCAGCCAATTCGCCAAGCTCCTGGGATTCACGGACACGCAGCTGACCGCCGCGGACAAAATGCCCGAGCTGAAGGCGCTCGGCGGTGGACCCGACTCGTACCAGCCGCGACACCTGTCGGCGTACCGCAGAGTGTTGGACCGCCACCCTGGCCGGGAGCCGCTGCGCCGCCAGCTCTTCCTGAACTTCAAGGGTGGCACCGGCAAAACCAGCCTTTCCGTGGCCTACGCCTATCGGCTCGCGGAAATGGGCCACCGGGTGCTGCTGATCGACCTCGATTCGCAGGGGCACGCGACCCAGCATCTGGGCCTCGCCGGCGAGAACCTCGCGCGCACGGTCTTCGACACCCTGGTCGGCGGGGTCCCGCTCGAAGACGTGATCGTGGGAACAGTGCTCGCGGAGTTCGATGTGCTCCCGGCCAACCTGGGAATGACGACCATCGACATTTCCCTCATGCCGATGGCCGGGCGCGAGTACAAGCTCCAGCGGGCGCTCGCCCCGGTGTCCGACCGCTACGAGTTCATCGTCATGGACGCCCCGCCATCCTTCGGGCTGCTGAACCTCAACGCGCTGATGGCGTCCGACGACCTGCTCGTGCCGGTGCTGCCGGATTTCCTGTCGTTTCACGGTCTCAAATTGCTGTTCGAGACGCTGGGCCAGCTCGAGGACGACCTGAACCACAAGCTGCAGCGAATCCGGATCGTCATCAATCAGTACAACCCCACGACCCGGATCGCACGCGAGGCCAAAGACGCGCTCGAGTCGCACTATCGCGAGTTTCTGTCGGACACAATCGTGCGGCAGTGCACGGAGTTCGCGCGGGCATCCAGCGACGGGCTGCCCATCAATGCCTACGCCCCAGCGTCAAAGGGAGCCAGGGACATCGACGCCCTCATCACCGAGATGATCAGCGCGCGCCCCGAGCGCGCGATGGAGAGAAGCGCGTGACCAGCGGTTTTAACGCCAACGTTCCAGCCCGCAAGCCGCGGACGATCTCCCGCGTGCTCTCGGAGTTCACGGCCGTCTCCGAAAACGGGAAGCCGCCGGCGAGTATCGAGCCGGCCGCCGGCGCGCCTACACCCGACGTCACGTCTCCGCCTGCGGCGACCAAACGGAGCGCGCCCCCCCCCGTTGCGCGCG
>DASZCG010000236.1:0-2593 GCA_035943355.1 Gemmatimonadales bacterium | reverse complement strand
TACTCGAGGCGTTCCATCGTGATTTCCGCGCCTTCCATCTTTCGAATCATGGCCGCGTCGGCGAGCGGGTAGAGGTACGAGAAGGCTTCGAGATCGACGCGGTTCGCCTGTCGGTTGAAAAACAGCGTATCGGACTTGATGGCGTAGAGCATGGCGGTCGCCGTCCGCTCGGAGATATTCGCATCCACGGCGCGCAGGTGCTCGGTCAGAATGGTTGACGTCGATCCGTAGTTCGGCCGGATATCCTTGAAGACGGCGCTGTATCCGGGCTGCTCGGGGTGATGATCGATGACGAGATCGACGCGATGAAACTCCGGACCGAAGTAATGCGGCTGCACATCGAGCATCGCGATGCGATCGAAGCCGGCGAGCTGATCGGCGGTGATGATCTCCACCTGGATGTCGAGCAGGTTCTGCATCCGGAGGTTTTCTGGGCGCGTGGCCCCCAGCTGCGCGCCGATCACGGCCGTCTGCTTCGTCCGGCGAAGCACGTTGCGCAGCGCAAGGCCGCTCGCCATCGCGTCGGGGTCCGGATCGTTGTGCAGCAGAATCAGCACCCGGTCCGCGTCGTTGAAGAACCGCTGATACTGCTGCACCTTCAGGCGCGTCAGCGATCGGCTGAACTCGATGAGCAGCGGTTGCCCGAAGAGCTCGGCGATGGGAAGGTAATTGACCTCGGGAAATACGGTGCGCAGTCCTTCTTCGTGTTTATGCGGGTCGCCGAAGCCGACGCCGATCACGTAGACGAGCGCGGCGCCCGCATCGCGAATCGCCTCCAGCGTTTTGCGAAGGCTTCGCCCGGTTTCCTCGACGATGACGCAGGTCGCGGGTGTGATATCGGCTTTCAGGTAGGTGTCGGTCCGGCGAGGGTCGCCCGTGAACACGTTCAGGCGAGCGTCATGGAGCTTGCGGGCGAGCGGCTTGCTCTCGACCAGAAATTCGACCTCGAAGCTGGGCATCAGGGCTTCGTCGAGCATCCTGATGAGCAGCTCGGTCTGACAAACGGCGACGCACCTCATTCGATCTAATGAACCCTAGTGGCGTGTCTTTCGCGAATCACAAACGGCCGCTCTGTTGTCGCGCCCGCGAAAACGACCTCGAATGGCTGTCCTGGGCGGTGATACATCTGTTCATACAAGCCACTAGTGGCTTGTACTGACTGAAGCAGTACTGGTACTGTTTGGCGCCATATGGCGCTGACATTGACGACCGAGGAACGAGCCGAGTTGGAGCGCCGCGTGCGAAGCCTGAAGATTCGGGCTGAAGACGCCCGACGGGCTCGGGTGATTCTGATGCTCGCCGATGGTGAATCGTACTCGACGATCGAAGCCACGGTGCCGTGCTATCGCGATTACATCAATCGATGGCGCCGGCGTTTCGTGGCCGACCGTCTTGATGGACTGCGGCCGCGCTACCGTGGCCAGCCGCCGACGGTGCTGACCCCGGCGATGGAAGCCCGCGTGTTGGCCAAGACGCAGCAACCGCCGCCCGACGGCAGTACGCACTGGAGTACCCGGAAACTGGGACGTGTGCTGGGAATTCATCACAACCTCGTCGCGAAGACCTGGCAGCGTGCTGGCCTTCAGCCCCATCGGTTTGAGCGCTACATGCAGTCGGACGATCCCGACTTCGAACCGAAGGCCGCTGACGTGATCGGTTTGTACATCAACCCGCCCGACCACGCGGCGGTCTTCGCGGTGGACGAGAAAACCGCCATTCAGGCCCTCGACCGCCTCGATCCCGTGTTGCCGTTGTCGCCGGGACGGGCCGAGCGGCACGGCTTCGAGTACTACCGGCACGGCACGCTCTCGTTGTTTGCTGCGCTGAATACCCAGTCGGGCGAAGTGCTCGGCCAGACGGTGCCGCGGCATACCAGCGCCGCCTTTGTCGACTTCCTCGGCGACATCGTCGCCAGTCAGCCGAAGCGGCGAGAGATTCATGTCATCGCTGACAATCTCTCGACTCATAAGACCCAAGCCGTGCGCACCTTCTTGCTCGAGCATCCGAACGTGCACCTGCATTTCACGCCCACCTATTCGTCCTGGCTCAACCAAGTCGAACTGTGGTTTTCGAAGATCGAGCGGGACCTCCTCGCGCGCGGCATCTTCACCTCCGTCGCCGATCTGGCGCGCAAGATCCGTCGATATATCCATCGCTACAACAACGCACCGAAACCGATCCGCTGGGCCTATCGCAACCCATCGCGTCGAATTGGTAGTACTTCAGTGAGTACGGTCCACTAGAGCCTCATCGACCGGAACTGGGCCTCGCGCGATCCGATCGGCAAGCGTCTGGCCTTCTACCAACTCGAGCACGAGCGCGCGAATCCCGTCCGCATCCTCGAACCCGTGAATGCCAGCGATGTTCGGATGGTTGAGCGCAGCCAGTACCCGCGCTTCGCGCTCGAAGCGGGCCAGGCGGTCCGGGTCAGTAGTGAACGCGCGCGGCAGGACCTTAATCGCAACCTCGCGTCCGAGCTTCGTATCGCGGGCACGGTAAACCTTCTATGAGGTGGGTGGTTGTCAAGTCCCCCGCGGTTCCTCAGTCTTCCGCCGTCATCAGGGCACACGTTCCCTGAGCCGCCGGAGCGAGC
>DASZCG010000235.1:0-9206 GCA_035943355.1 Gemmatimonadales bacterium | reverse complement strand
GCGGCGGCGCGCGCCGCCGCCACGCGCTCGACGGCGAGTGCGAAGTCGATCAGGTGCTTCCCCTCCGTGCGATCCTCGAGATTCATCCCGACCGCGCCGGCGTCGATCAGACGCCGGACCGTCTCGGCGACTTCGCGCGGCGCTGCGCCGTAGCCCGCTTCCATGTCCGCGGTGATCGGCACGGCGATCCGCCGCGTGATGCGCGCAACGGCGGCAAGCATCTCGTCGCGACTGATCCGCTCGCCGTCGGGGTATCCCAGGCTGAACGCGATCCCCGCGCTCGTGGTCGCAAGCGCGGTGAAGCCCGCTGCGATGAAGATCCGCGCGCTGCCCGCGTCCCACGCGTTCGGCAGCACGAGCATCGGGCCCTCGACGTGGAGTCGTCGCAAGACCTCGGCTCTACGAGGAAGCTGTGACGTGCCGGAGCTCGACATGCGCGGGTATCTTATCCCTTCCTCGAACGGAGTCAAAGCGTGCTGCCGGTCATCGCTCTGGTGCAGGCAACCTGTGTTTCCCAGGCGGCGAAGTTGCCCGCCGTCGATCAACGCTGGGCCCGAGTGGCTGCGAGAGCGCGGGCGATCGCGTGCGAGAAACTCGCGCCCAACATTCCCGGCTTCGCTCTGGCGGTCGCGGTGGACGGGAAGATCGTGTGGTCGGAAGCCTTTGGATATGCGGATCTCGCAGCGAAGCGTCCCGCGACTCCAGCGACGCAGTTTCGCATCGGCAGTGTCTCGAAGCCGCTGACCGCCGACGCCGTCGCCCAACTCTACGAAGCCGGGAAACTCGATCTCGATGCTCCGGTGCAGCGCTACGTGCCCACGTTTCCTGACAAAGGCGCGCCCATCACCACCCGGCTGCTGGGTGGCCATTTGGCCGGGATTCGTCACTACCAGGGAGATGAGTTCACGCTCAATCAGCACTTCGCGAGCGTCACGGCAGGGCTGACGATCTTCAAGAACGACACGCTCGTGGCCCCGCCCGGCACGCGCTTCTCATACTCGAGCTATGGCTTCAACCTCATCGGCGCAGTCGTCGAGGGTGCGTCGGGCGAGCAATTCCTCAGCTACATGAGCCGGCATGTCTTCAAACCGCTGGGCATGACGCGCACCGCGCCCGACAAGAACGACAGCCTGATTCCCGATCGCACGCGCTTCTACGACCGCACCGACTCCGGCCAGTTCGTGCTTTCGCCCACCGTCGACAACAGCTACAAATGGGCCGGCGGAGGGTTCCTCTCCACCGCCGAGGATCTCGTGAAGTTCGGCTCGGCGCATCTCTCGCCCGGGTATCTCAAGGCCGCGACGCTCGAGCTGCTGCTCACCCCGCAGCATACCGCGTCCGGAGCAGTCACCCCCTACGGCATCGGTTGGTTCATCGCGACGGACACGCTGGGACACCGCTACGTGTACCACGGCGGTGGCTCCGTCGGGGGGACAACCGCCTTCGGGGTCGACCGGGATTCGCGAGTGGTGATCGCGCTCGTTACGAACCTGACCGACGCGCGGCTCGCCCCCGTGCAGGAAATCCGGCTCGCGTTCGACTCAGCCGCGACGCGGCATTAGCTACCGCGAGAGGCGGTAGCCGGTCTTGCGGACGGTGAGGATGTGCTTGGGATTCGCGGGGTCGCGCTCCAGCTTGCGCCGCAGCTCGGCGACGTGGGTGTCGACGGTGCGGCTCATGACCTCGGCGCTGTAGCCCCACACTTCGACCAGCAATTCGGAACGGGTGATCACGGCGCCATCGCGCTGGAGCAGCGTGATCAGCAGATCGTATTCCTTGGGTGTGAGCGCGACCGGCGAGCCGTCAAGCAGCACGGTCCGCGACGGTGTGAGCACCTCTATCTCGCCGAACTTTTCGACCGCCGGACCCGGCGGGCCGCCGTTCTTGCGTGGTGCCTGGACGCGCCGCAGCAGCGCTTCGATCCGTGCCAGCAGCTCGAGCACGCCGAACGGTTTGGTGACGTAGTCGTCGGCGCCGAGCCGCAGGCCGCGGACCTTATCGGCCTCCTCGCCGCGCGCGGTCAGGATCAGCACCGGCATCGCGATGCCGTCCTCACGCAGCGCGCGCAGCACCCGAAAGCCGTCCATTCCGGGGAGCATCAGATCGAGAACGACGAGGTCGGGTCGTGCCGCGCGAGCGCGCGACAGGCCCTTCGTCCCGTCCTTCGCGACCTCGACCTCGTAACCCTCGATTTCCAGGTTGTTGCGCAATCCGTACGCGAGATCGGGGTTGTCCTCGATCACCAGAATGCGTTTCGGATTGGGGACGCTCGGTCCCGCACTCATGCGGGCAGCTCGATGACGAAGCGCGTGCCGACATCGGTCCCCGGCTCGTCGATCCAGGCGCGGCCGTGATGCAGCACCGCGAGCTCGCGCACCACAGCCAGCCCGATTCCGCTGCCGGCGACGGCGGAGCCGCGATCGCGCTCGAGCCGCCAGAAGCGCTCCCACACGCGCTCGCGGTCGGCGCGCGGGATGCCGGGGCCGCCGTCCTGCACCCAGAGCTGCGCGGCACCATTGTCGCGTGTCGCCCCGATGCGGATCTCCTGACCCGCGGGGCCGTACTTCACCGCATTGTCGAGCAGGTTGAGCAGCATTTGCCGTACGGCGCCCGGGTCCGCCGGGACGACGAGGTCCTCCGGCACGGCGGTGGAGAGTCTGGCGCCGCGCGCCGCCGCGAGCGGGGCAAAGCCATCGATCACTTCGCGCACCAGCGGCGCGAGCGCCGTCGGCTCGGGTGTGATGTGCGCCGCCTGGCGTTCCGAGCGCGAGAAGTGCAGCAGGTTCTCGACCAGGTGCGTGAGGCGCCGCGCCTCTTGATCGATGATCGCGAGGGAGCGCAGCCGCTCCTCGTCAGTGCGTACGCGGCCGAGGACCAGGGTCTCGGAGAACATGCGGATCTGGGCGAGCGGTGTCCGCAACTCATGCGACACGCCGGAGATGAAATCGGTGCGCAGCTGCGCGAGCTGCGATTCGCGGCGCAACTGTATCAGCGCCGTCCCGATCAGCGCAGCGGTCAGACCGAGCAAGCCGAGGATCAGCGGCAGGCGAGACTTGGGCAGACCGCCGATGATCAGCTGATCGGCGACCGACGCCCGCAGCGTCGCCTGCGCGTAGAGATCTCCCATGTCCGTGCCGATCGTATCGCGCGCGGTGAACGGCGACGTGTACTGCACCGCCGACCGATAGATCTCCACGCCGTAGCGATCGCTGATGATGATCGATCCCATCGAATCGTACTCGACCCCGCCGGTGAGCGGTCGGGGCAGCAGCGGAAATTTCTCCGTCGCTTGAATCACGAGCGGCCGCAGCGCTTCCGGCTTCGCTTCGAATCCGAGCGCGGTGCGCAGCCCGCCCTTTGCGTCGCGCAACACGGTGTACGCGACGTAGCGTCGCTCGCCGCCCGGCTGCCCCAGCACCGTCCCCATGTGCCCCATCCACGACGTGTCGTAGACCGCGCGGGCGTGCGCCGGCAGTGTGTCGATTAACCAGGACCGAACAGTGGCGGGCAGTAGCTCACCAGCGGTTTCGAGGCGCTTGGTTTTCAAATCCATTCGGAATGTGAAGCGCATGTACGGCAGCACCGAGAAGTCACTCCCCATCGTTTCGATGTGCAGCTCGCTTGGGGCCGGTAGTTTCCCCAGATGCTTTTCATGCGCGTGCTGGATCGCTTTAAGCAGCGGGTTCACGGCATAGAAGATCTCGATGGCGCTGCGCTGCGCCACGCGGGCAGCCGCGAGCGCGGCGTAGTCGCGCAGCACGCGGTCGGCCTGACGGCGATGATAGCGCGCGACGCCGTATGCTTGAATGGCGAGTGCTGCCGCCACACCGAAAGCCAGCACCAGGAGCAGTGCCACGACAAACGTGCGTCTCACCCGGAAACGGGGGATCCGATCGACGAGACTCATTGCCTAAAGAATCCCTCTTGAGCCATGCTCCGGCAACATCGGGAGTGGTTCGCTGGACGTTTTTCTGACAAAGACGTCGCGCAAACGGCCCTACATTCGAAACCAAAGAGGGTCAACGCAGGTAGGACACGTTGACCCTCTACGCAGTAGGTCGCGGTCAAGTGTCGACGGCCACTTGGCCCGGCCTCGCCAACCCGGAGTGCAGCGCGTGGCTCCGGGTTTGGTTTTTCTATGCGCTAGTGGCGCGACGACATCGACGGCACCACCCGCATCCGGCCTATCATCTCGGCGACGCGCTCGGCGACGATCCCGAGGGCGCAGCCGATCGCCAACGCGATCACCACCCTGATACCGCCGTTGATCGCGACCGCCCGGGCGCCGATTGCCGTGGCCGCCCCGATAAACGCACCCGCCGTGTACGACAGCAGGGGCACCTGCGCCTGGAACACCATGCCGAACACCACGACGCCCATCAGCAGTGCGTCGAGCAGCTCATTACCGCCGAGCGCCCGTGACACCGCGACGTACAACAGCGCCCAGACGACGCCGGACGCCGAACCGAGTACCGACTTCTGCAATCCCATCATCCCGCCGCCGGCGCCGACGAAGCAGGCGAGTCCGACGAGCACGGGCCACAGCTGTAAGGGGAGCTTTCCGAAATGAGAAATGACGGCCCAGAGGGCCGCGACGATCCCCAAGCTGAGTGCTTTGGTAGTCAACGCATTCATCTGTTGGGCCTCCTCCAGTAAAGGGGGAATGCGGCGCCAACATAATGAACGGGTGCGGCGCGGTGCAACGCTGGAGGGCTAAGGTCGTTGAATTACATAGGCTTCCATCGCGTAGTACTCCGGCAGTCCCAGCTTGTCGGCCCGGGCGGCGGTCTCCAGGTTGCGGGCCTCTACGCGCTGCCAGAACTCCCGTTCGTCGTAGCCGGGGAACGGCGCCGTGTCCTTTTGGGACTGATGCCGGAAGATCGCGAGGATTTTCGCGTGCAGCTCGTCCTGTGACAGCGGCACCAGGACATCCGCTTCGGTGAGCGACCACTCCTGCCAGGCCCCGCGATAGAGCCAGACCTCCGGGGGCTGCGCCGCCTTGTAGCGCGTGAGCGCCTGCTCGACTGCAGCCTTGCACGTGCGGTGGGTGCCGTGCGGATCGGAGAGATCGCCTGCGACGAACACGAGATCGGGCCGCACGTCCTCGAACAGCCGCAGCACGATCGCGACATCGTCCTCGGAGAGCGGGCGTTTGCGCACCTCGCCCGTCTGATAGAACGGCAGATCGAGGAACCGCGCGACACCCGGCGGAATCCCCACGGCAGCGAGTGCGGCGATCGCTTCGGATTCACGGATGAATTTCTTGAGGTTCTGCACGACGGCGCTGTCGACATCGCCCGGCGCCTTCTGCTCCATGCCGGTATGCACCGTCGCGCGCGCGCGCTGGACTGCGGCGGCGTCGAGTCCGAGCGACGCGGCGGCCCGCTCGACGAAATCGAGGTGGCGAGTGACATCGTGGTCGAACACCGCAATGTTGCCGCTCGTCATATACGCCACGACGAGCTGGTTTTCGTTTTCCCAGAGCTTGCGGAGAATGCCGCCCATCGAGATGACATCGTCGTCGGGATGCGGCGAGAAGACGAGGACGCGCTCGTGGGTCGGCAGCTTGGCGCGGCCGCGGATCTTGTCACGCAGCCGGTTGAACACCTGGCCGTTGATCGGTCCCGCCGACCCCGCGCGCGCGAGCAGCGGGCTGAGGTGGTTCTCCGCATAATCGCGCGCCGACAGCTTGAGCACGGCCTTGCCGACACGCTCGGCGAGCCAGACGACGGAGCGCTCGACCGTGGCGGGATTCCAGTCGACGCCCCCGCCTTCCAGCACCCACGGGGTCTTGATCCGCGTGAGGTCGGCGGCCGCCGCCAGATCGAGATAGACGGTCACGCTGCCGTGGCGTTGCAGGAAGGTCGCTGCGACGTCGGGCGAGATGTCGCCCTCCACGGCCCGCGCGACGATTCCGGACTTGTGCTCGCCCGTCGCCATCAAGGCGATCTCTTTCGCGTCGAGAATCGTCGCGACACCCATGGTGATCGCTTCGCGCGGCACATTCTCCACGCCGAAGAAATCGGCGGCTGCATCCTTACGCGTGAGTGTGTCGAGCGTGACGATGCGAGTCCGCGACGCGGCGTCGGACCCGGGCTCGTTGAATCCGATGTGCCCGGTCTTGCCGATGCCCAGCAGCTGAAAATCGATCCCGCCGGCCGCGCGAATCGCCTCTTCGTATGCCGCACACGCCTCCGTCACGCGCTCGCGCGGCGTCGTCCCGTCGGGGATGTGGACGTGCTGTTTGGCGATGTTGACGTGCGCGAAGAAATTCTCCCACATGTAGCGGCGATAGCTGTGGGCGCTATCGGGCGCCATCGGGTAGTACTCGTCCAGATTGAACGTGACGACGCGGGAGAAGTCGACATCCCCGGCCTGGTGCCGGCGGATCAGCTCTTCATAGACGCCGAGGGGCGTGCTGCCAGTCGCCAGTCCGAGGACGGCCTGGCCTTTGGCGCGGCTCTCCCGCTGGATGATCTCGACGATGCGGTCAGCGACCGCGACCGCGAGATCGCTGTGCTCGGGAAAGACGACGGTGCGCAGTCGCTCGCGCTCTCGGGAGCTCTCGATCGTCGGCGGCAGGACGCGGCGCGCGGCGGCGTTCGCCATCTACACCTTCACTTCGATGGACGCCCCGCGTTTATGGCGCACGTACAGCCACGCCATCGGCACGATCAGCATGACGGCGGCGACGATCGTGAGCGCGAGCAGGACGGCCGAGAGCAGCACCGCCTGCTGCGACGTCTTCGCCGCGTGGAACATGGCGGAGTCCTGCCTGGCGAGCAGCACGATCATTGCCTCACGCGCCGTCTGCGCCTCTCGGGCACCGGTCGCGCCGGTGCTCGTCAGCCCAAGCAGGACATTTTGCACCAGGTCCCGCTCACGCGAATCCTCCATGGAATTGGCCAGCCCGGACAGCTGCACGCGCAGCCGGCGACCGAGGCTGTCTCGCTGAGCGATGGCTTCAGGCCGCTTGTAGCCGGCTTCGGTCCCCGTCGACATCTGACGCCACACCTCGAACCCGGCATTGTATTTGTGCAGGGTCTCGACGGTGCTCGCGCCGTGGCTCACCGTTGCCGCGGCTTCCCGGAGCGACAAGATGAGCCACACTCCGATGACGAGCGCGAGCGCCAACGTGACCGCGCTGAGGGTCACCGCGATGCCCGGCCGAATGAAGGTGTAGTCCTTCATCGCGATGGCGAAGGACGAGCGTCCGACTGAAGGGCGCGATGAAAAGGGCGGTGGTGTGGTCATAGGCCCTAGGCTACCGCTTGACGGCGCGCACGGCAACCCACATCTCTAGGTTGCGCGCCCGCCCCTAGTCGATCTCCCCGAGAGCTTTCTGGAATTGCGATGGAGGAGAAGGTGGACGCAGGGGAAGTTCTACGCCAAGCGAGTACCGTAATTGGCCGGCCGGTTACCCTTTGGGAGGTGACGGGCCCTCGTGAGGCCGTCCCCCGCGCGACGTCCAGTGTCAGCGCACCTCCGCCATTCGATCTCGACACCACCCTGCGACGCTGGAATGTGCCCATTCCCGTGGGCTCGCTCTGGATTGCGGCGCCCGGCGTGGGGGAAGCCTGGGTGGTGGCGCCCGTCCGATCACGTCCCTCGGCACCCCCACCAGGCGGGCGCGAGCGCCGCAGCAAGGATCGACTGGCGCTCGAGCTCGCGGGCCTGGCGCTGGGGCACATCGACGCCCCCAGCGTCGGCGGAACCGCGACGGGCGTGATCGTGCACCAGGCGAGCAATCCCCTGACCGCGGCACGGGCCGGCCTGCAGCTCGCCATGGAGTCGATTGGCCGCTGGGTCGACCTCGCGGCGGATCGCCGGCTGACGCTGCTCGACGACCTCGGCGAAGTGCTCGAGGACATCGACCGCACCTCCGAGTATCTGCGCGTCATGAAGGAAAGCGCGCGCAGCGGCGCCCTGACCGCGCGCGCCGAGCGCGGCGGGCGGTTCGATGCCGTACGGGTCATCCGGTCCTGCCTCACGCTCGAGCGGCGGTTGCTGCGCGATCGCGGCATCGACCTCGACTTCACCACCAAGCTCGATGTGCTGTACCTGAAAGGCGATCCGAATGCGCTGTTCGATGTGCTCGTGAACGTCGTGCGCAACGCGGCTGACCCCGCGGGCGAAAAGCCGACCGCGGTGGAGGTGCAGCTCGAGCACAAGGGAAACGACCTCGTCGTCGTCGTGCGGGGTCGCGGCAGACTGGCCGACGTCACCAAGGTGCGCGGTGGTGTCGAAGAGGTATTGGGCGGAGCCGTGCGGATCGAAACGCCACGGGACGGCGCCACGACGCTGACGATCGCGCTGCCGTTGCCGCCTCAGCGCGAGGGAGATCCGCGGCGCGGGGGCGGGGGCGGGGGCTAACCGCCCGCGAGCAGTCCCGCGAGATCAAGTGGCCGCGTGTGCATCTGGATGCCCCCATCCTTGCCGCGCGGCCATTCGTCTTCGGGGCGATCGCGGTACAGCTCGATGCCGTTGCCGTCCGGATCCCGCAGGTAGATCGCCTCGCTCACGCCATGGTCAGATGCGCCTTCGAGCTCGATGCCATGCTCGAGCACGCGACGCACCGTGGTGGCAAGGGCGGCACGGTCGGGCAAGAGGATCGCGAAGTGGTAGAGGCCCGTTGTGCCCTGTGGTGGGTGTGGGGCGCCGCGGCCGGCCCAGGTATTCAGGCCGATGTGATGGTGATAGCCGCCGGCGGAGAGAAAGACCGCCTCGCGGCCGTAGTGCGCAGTTACCTCGAAACCCAACACATCGCGGTAAAAAGCCAGCGAGCGGTCGAGGTCACTCACTGTCAGATGGACGTGGCCGATGCGGGTACGTGGGTCGATGCTCATGCCAGTTAAACAGTTTCCAGTTCCCAGGCACAAGAAAACTCCAAGATGCACGCTGGAAGCTCTCAGGAAATGCTGGTTAGATTCCCCATCATGACTACTGCCAAGATACCGTCACCGATCAACGAACCCGTCCTCTCTTATGCACCTGGCACACGGGAGCGAAACGAGCTCAAGCTGGCCCTCAAGGATCTCAGTAGCCGCCAGGTCGACATTCCGATCGTGATCGCCGGCAAGGAGATCCGCACCGGAAAGACCATCGACGCGGTCATGCCGCACTGTCACCGCCACGTGCTGGCGAAGGTGCATCAGGCAGGTCCGGAAGAGGTCCATGCCGCGGTCGCGGCGGCGCGGGAGGCGTGG
>DASZCG010000234.1:0-2785 GCA_035943355.1 Gemmatimonadales bacterium | reverse complement strand
ACCGGTCACCAACGACTCGATCCTGAACAGCGTGTTCGCGGTCAACACGGGCGACTTCATCGCAACGGCCCTGCGGTGGTCGCCGCGGTTTGGATTCAATTGGACGCCGCACGACGGCAGCGCGGTGCGTGGGGGGGCGGGTCTGTTCACCGGACGCGTGGCATACAGCTGGCTGTCATTCGCGTTCTCGAACACGGGGAACGACGCGGCGCTGATCACGTGCTCGGGAGCCGCGGCACCGAACTTCGTGGCCGATCCTGATGCACAGCCGAGTGCGTGCGGCGGTCCGACCGTGAAGCCGCTTGCGGCAGTGACGTATTTCGACCGGACCTTCAAGCTGCCGCAGACATTGAAGGCGAGCCTCGGCGGCGACCAGCGTCTACCGTGGGGCGTGGTACTGTCCGCCGACGTGCTGTATCAGCGCGGCGTGGACGAGCTGTACATCAGCGACGACAACCTGAAGGGGCCGATCACCCTGCTGAGCGGGGAAGGTGGGCGCGTCATGTACGGCACGGTGGCCGCGACTTCGACGAATGGCGCGCTGCCGGCTGTCACACCCGCCAAAGTGTCGACGGCATTTGGGCCTATTCTGCGAAACTCGAGCCGCAGCGGCGATCGCTCCCTGACCGTCGTGCTGCAGGCCCAGAAGCGGTTCGCGGATGCCATGGAATTCACGGCCGCGTACGCCCACACGCGGGCCGAGGATCAGTTGTCGTTGCGCGACGCGCAGACGGTGTCGAACTACGGCTTCGTGCCGGTGAATGGCACGCTGCAGGACCGCGAGCTGGTGACATCGGTGTTCTCGATTCCCAACAAGATCACGCTCAGCGGAACGGCCAATGTGCCGGCCGGCTTCACGTTCTCGGTGATCTACCTGGGACAGTCGGGGCTGCCGTACACCTATATCGTGAACGGCGACGCCAACGGCGATGGGGTGGGAAACCTCGTGGCACCGTTCGACCGGCAACAGGACGATGCCGTCTACGTACCGCGGAATCCGTCGGACATCGCGTTGGTGCGGGACAGCGGGGCGGTATTGGTGGCGGATCCCGCTGCCAGCGCCGCGCTGGAGCAGTTCATCGGGGGCGAGTCATGTCTCGAGAAGGCCCGCGGCATCATCCTGCCGCGCAACAGCTGCCACAACCCATGGATCAATCAGCTCAATGCGCGCGTTGGCAAAACGGTCCTGCTGCCCGGCCGGCACCGCGCGGAGGTGACGCTCGACGTGTTCAACGTGCTGCATCTGCTGAACGATTCCTGGGGGCTCGTGCGGCAGACGGGAACGTTTGCCGGCGCGGGAACGGAGAACGTGCCGCTGCTCAAGCTGCGCGGTCACGATGGGACCTTCGACCGCAACCTTTACCAGCTGACCCTGCCCGCGCGCAGTGCGGTCAACGTCGACGCATCGCGCTGGAGGCTGCAACTTGGCGCTCGCTACTCGTTTTAGGCTGATCGCCGTGCTGCTGGCGCTGAGGCCGGCAGTCGCTCGCGCTCAGGACAGTCTCAGCGGCCCCCTCGTCGTGGTGAGTGCCGGCAGCCTGCGGGCGCCGCTCGCCGACGTGCTGGCGCTGTTTGTGCAACGGCACCCTCGGGTCGTCCCGCACCAAGCCAGCGGTGGCAGCGTCGAGGTCATTCGCCGCTCGCGCGATTCCGTGCCGGACGTGTTGGGATCGGCCGATTACGCGCTGATCCCGGCGTTTCTCATTCCCAGATACGCGACGTCGTACGTCAAAATCGGCCGCAACTCGATGGTACTGGTCTACGGCGAGCGGTCCCGCTACGCCGGCGAGGTGAACGCACAGAACTGGCCCGATGTGCTGCTCAGGCGCGATGTCCGGACGCGGCGCGCCGATCCTGCCCTCGATCCCGGCGCGTATCGCGTGGTGCTCATGTATCGCTTGGCGGAGCGGTTCTTCAAGCGTCCCGGCCTGGCAGCACGACTCGAGGCCGCCGCTCCCATCTGGATGCCCAAACCAGGCGATGACGTGTACGCGCAGCTCGCCGGAGGTGAGTTCGATTACCTCTGGAGCTATAAGTCCCAGGCGGTCACGCGCGGCCTGCGGTTCGTCGAGCTCCCGCCGGAACTCAATCTGGGCGACTCGACGCTCACGGGCTGGTACGCCAGCGCATCGCTGAAGATTCCGCGCGAGCTCGGCAGCCGAGGGGGAGACTCCATCGAGATTCATGGGGAGCCGATCCAGTATGGCGTGACGATTCCGACGGCTGCTCCACACCGGCGCGTGGCAGAGGCGTTTGTGGCACTCCTACTATCTGATGAAGGAAAAGCGGTCTTTCGGCGCCATGGCTTTGTAGTGCCCTGAGCGTTCATTATATGGAATGCCTTCGGTACGCAGCGGCTTCCGCCGCCACCTCGCCCCGCATCAAAAGATCTGGCTCGACTGGGATGGCGCGTTTCTCATGGGCCCGCGCTATCTGCGCTTCCTCGACGGCGTGGAGCGGACCGGCACGATTCGCGCGGCCGGCCGGCTCGTCGGATGGAGCTACCGGACGTGCCTGAACCGGATGCGGGAAATGGAGCGAGTCCTGGGGGAGCCCGTCCTGGTAACGTCTCGCGGTGGCCCCACGGGCGGGAGCGCGCGCCTCACCCCCGAGGCTCGGCGCCTGGTTTCTGTCTACACCCGCTGGAAGCGTGAAATGGAGCGGCTGGGCCGCGTGACCTTCAAGCGGATCCTGCATCGAACCGCTAGGGCAACCAACCGCCGGTAAATCCCGCCCGTTGCAGCCCGCGAATGATGTGCCGGTTCTTGCGCATCACGCTCCACAC
>DASZCG010000233.1:0-7380 GCA_035943355.1 Gemmatimonadales bacterium | reverse complement strand
GCGCTGGACTGTGGCACGCACCATTGGCTTCCCCTCCGGCAAAGACAAGGCGATGGTGATCGATCTCGCGGGCCTGTTTCCCACGCGCGATCATCACGTCCGCCTGCGCACCAATCTGCAGATCTATTGGGATCAGGCGTTCGTAGCGGACGAAGCACAGAGCACGGAGCAAGGAGGGCCAGCGCGCGTGACTGCGTTGGCACCTGCATCGGCCGATCTGCATTTCCGCGGATTCTCGCGCATGTACCGGCGCGGCGGGCGCTACGGTCCGCACTGGTTCGACTACGACTCGGTCACGATTGCATCGCCTTGGCGCCCGATCGCGGGAGCGGCGACGCGATTCGGCGACGTGCTGCCGCTGCTCGACCGGAGCGACGATCAGTACGTCATCATGGCGCCGGGCGACGAGACGACGGTGGAGTTCGCAGCTCTCCCGGCTCCGCCCCCGGGATGGAGCCGCACGTTTCTCTTGTACAGCGATGGCTGGATCAAGGACTCGGATCTGAACACGGCGGACGGCACCACCATCGGGCCGCTGCCCTACCACGCCATCACGTCCTACCCGTACGGGCGCGGTGACGCCTATCCGACGGATTCGGCGCGGCAGCGTTATCTGCGAGAGTACAACACTCGCATCATCAAGCGGTCCACCCCCGGAGTGCGGGAAGAGCGCTGACCAGCGAATCACGGCTCAAGCCGAGCACTGCGTGCCGCTGCACGAGCACATTGAGGTCCACAGGATAGAGGTTGTTGGCCGCGGGGTTCGCAAAGCCGCACACGTTGCGCGGCCCAATGGACCTGGTCACCCATTTCACGAAATCGATACGGTCGGCGGGCGTGCGCGCGTGGCGTAGCCGGCGCAGGGCGGCGCGTGGCAATCCACCGAGCCGCGGGTCGCCAACTCCCAGGAACCCGGACCAGGGGTTGCCTGCCGCATCGCGCTGCACCAGACGCTGGCGGCACTCCGCGAACGACACGGCGGCGAAGTAGATCATCGCATGCGCGGCGAACAGCTCGAAACGCGGCATGGCAGTGTACGAGCCAGCGACCAACGCATCGATCTGATCGGCTTCAGCGGCGAGCAGCGCGTCGTAGCGGAGCAGGTCGTGAGCGGACGGTGGTCCCTGCTCGAAGCACAGGGCGAGTCGCTCGATCGCGCGGAGACTCCACGCTATGCCCGTCGAGAACAACGGATCGACAAACGCATAGGCGTGCGGCAGCATGGCCCAGCCTGCGCCGGCCGCGCGCGTGAGGCGGTGCTGGATGCGCGGCTTGTACGCGAGCGGCATCAGTGGCTGCGCGTCGCCAAACAGCGCCCCGATGGTGGGGTACCGGCGCAGCAAGTGCTGCCAAACGTGCTGTGGTGTTCCTGGCACCCTGCGCTTCAGCAGGAACCCGGCGCTCGTGACGCCGTGATCGAAGCGGAGCGAGTACATCCACCCTTCATCTATTACGTGGTGGACTGCGGCCCAATCGTCGGGGTATGGTCCAGCCGGTAGACCCGGTACGACCTCGGACATCAGGCGCACGCCGGCAAAGTGGCTGAACACCAGGCCGGCGTTGGTGTGCATGCGGTTCAATGCCGAGGGGATATCGAGACGGCGGGCCATGAATCCGCCAGGTCCGGACGCGTCTACCACGAAATCCACGCGCAGGTCGTCCAGCATAGCGCTCGTGACCTCGACGCGGTCGCGGTACTCCACTCCGGCAGCGACGGCGGCGCGGACGAAATGATGGTCCACGTCGGCACGGAGCCAGTGATTATCGGCCACGTGATCGTTGGGGCTGGCCGCGACGAGCAACCGCTCCGGCCGGTGCCCGTTGTTGCTGAACGGCCGTCCCGCGTGATGGCGATAGAACGTGAACCCGCGCTTCAGTCCGCGCCGCAGGTCAGGGAAGCGCGCCACCCAGCGGCCGTGGGCCGCGAGATCGTAGCAGTCGTCCAACCCATAGCGACGCGCCAGGCGCTCGAGGGTGAGATTGGCGAGCGGGGTGCTGGACTCCCCGATCGCAAAGCGGGGGTGCGTGCCGCGCTCGAGTAGGACGACATCGTGGCCCTGTACGGCGAGGATGCGAGCGAGGAGCGAACCGGCGAAGCCGCTGCCTACGACGGCTACGCGCACGCGGTGCAAGTGACGGGCGGTTCTGTTCGCCCGGTGACGTTCATCCGCGCCATCCGCGCGATGCGCGCACCCCGGCAGACAGTGCAACCGGGCAGCCGGTCAACGTCCCACAAGTCAGCGGTGACGGCGGCCGCTCTGATCGGGAGGCATTGATCCAGCGTGCGCTCGAGCTGCGCGAGCGTCGGCGGGGCGAACGCGTCGAGCGCCTGCAACCGCTCGAGCTCGCCGTTGCCGCCGCGGACCGGGATGACGGCGATCCTGCCGGCCCCGCGCGACGCGGCGTACTCCACCGTGCGCACCGTCCACTCGAGCGACTCCGCAGCCGGCACGTACGGCGCGCCGAGCAGCACGAATACGCGCAGATCGATGTGGTGCTCGGCGAGAAAGGCGGCGGCGCGGTCGAAACGCGCGAGATCGAGCTGCTTGTTGAGGTGCGCCATCGCCGCGGGATGAATCGTTTCGAGTCCGATCGCGACTTCGAGCTTTCCGGAGATGAGAGCCGCAAACTCAACGGCTGCGGGGCCCACCATACTCGCGTGTGACTCGACCGTGACGGCGCGAAACGGCGCAGCCAGCTCGGCGATGCGGGGCAAGTCCTCGGCGGGGACGGCCCGGCGATCGAAGAAATTGCTCGCGTTGTAGAGCTTGAGCCGATCGGGCAGTGCAGGTCGGACCGCCTCCAGCGCGCGTCCCAGCTGAATCGTCAGCGCACCCGGCGGCGTCGGGCCGTCCAGCGTCCAGCGCCACAGGTCGCAGAACGAGCAGGTGAACGGGCACTCCGCGCCCGCGAGGAAGACCGTAACGGCCCGCTCGACCGCGCCATTGGCTGCGCGTTCCTCTTCGAGCACAGTGCCGTGCGCTTTCCAAGGATCGACAATCGGTTTCGGTGGCCGGAGCCCCCGAATGCGCGCATCAGCCGTGGAGTGCGTGGAAATGGCGGCGATAGCGAGCCTCGTCTGCTGTAAACAAGCGCGCAGCGGCCTCCGGCGAGGTGGAGCCGTGCTGGAAGCGACGCTTGGGATACACGGGCATATCGAGTCCCAGAACCGCGCGGATACCGCGGCCTACGATTTCGCCCTTCAACGCGTACAGCCGGTCGTGTGATCCCTGAGTCAGCTGGGCAAACGGAATCGCTTCGGCCACGCGGATGACCGACGGGCGGGTATAGGGACTGAACGAGACGAATCCGTACCGCTGCGCGCACGCGTAGCCGCGCACGCAACCGCGGCTGTAGCCACCCGAGTAGGTAAGTGAGTGCTTCAGCGACTCCACGCCCCATCCTTCCTGATAGAGCATGCGATTGTTCACGACGCTGCGGATGGTCAGCTCGGTGTTCGCCTCGATCGGATAATCCTTGAGGTTTTCATCCCCACCGTCGCCGTCGGCGAGCAGCCGCCACTGCGGATACCGCGCGCGCAGCTCCTGGAGCAGCGCGAGATTGACGGCCGCGCACTCGACGTCGAGCGGCTTGTAGTCTTCGATGACGGCGACCGCGCGCAGCGGGTCGAGCGCGCTCGACGGCACGGCGATCGTCTCACCGAGGATCTCGAGACTGGTCTTCCGCAGGAACTCGCGAGCCTGCCGCGCGTCGTCGCCATTACCATCGAGCGAGAGGGTGAACGCCTTGAGCCGCGCGGGCGATTGTCCCTGGTCGAGCAGGAGTTTGTAGAGGCACAGCAGCACGGACCCGCTGTCGATCCCGCCGGAGAACGGCACCCCGATCGGCGCCGGGGGGGGGTCCTGCGCGGCGAGCCAGCTGCGCAGCTCCGCGTACAGCGCTGCGATGTAGTGCCGGCCGATCACGTCCAGATCGGGTGGCAACGTGCCGCGTGGCGGGTCGAAGAAGCGCCGGTACGAGGGATTGGGGTCCGGGCAGCCGATCAGGCGCAGCGTCGTCACGTGATGTGCCGGCGCCATTCGGGTATACGCGGGGTGAAACTGATCGGCCCAGCCGCGGCGCTCGAGCTCCGCCGCGATCTCGTCGATCCGCTCCGCCACGATGAGGACTGGACCGTCGGTCGCTTTCGCCAGGAAGTAGCGCAGCGGTCGCTCCAGGCTGCGGGCCAGCACGACGCGCTCGCCTTCCTGCGCGACGAGCGCAAACGAGCCGTTGATGCCGAGCACTGCGGCAGGATCTGCCGCGAGGAGCGCGCGGCGCGCGGCAGCGAGATCCCCGGACCAGAGGTGCTGCGAGTCTTCGGGGATCAGGTTGACGACGCGAGCGATTGGTTGATTCATGGCTTTTTCGCCGCCGGCGCAGGCCGAATGCGAATCGCTTGCCCGCCACCGGGCGCCAGCACGATCCGCAGCCGGGAGTTCCGCGTCACGGTGCGGTGCGAAATCGTCACCGGCGTGGGGTTCGTGAGCCAGTTGGCTCCGGGCCCGTCGGCGTAGATGTCGGCGACATAGTTTTTGCCGCGATCGAGAAACGTGAGCGGCACGTCGAACGTGCGCGCTGCCTCGTCGGTAATGGCGCCGAGGAACCACTGGGGACTGTTTTTCTGGCGCCGCGCCACGATCACGTAGTCGCCGATCTTGCCGTCGATCACGCGCGACGTGTCCCAGTCTACGGCGACATCCTTGATGAACTGCAGCGCCGGCTGACCCTCGTAGTTCTCGGGCAGGTCGGCCGCCATCTGCAACGGCGAGTAGATCACCACGTAGAGCGCGAGCTGCTTGGCGATGGTGGTGCGCACGCGCGCCTCTTCATTGGTGCGTGCCGGCCCCGTCTTGGTGCGCAGGATGTCGAAGATGCCAGGCGTGAAGTCCATAGGACCATCGAGCAGCCGCGTGAAAAACAGGATCGTCTCGTGTTCCGGCGGATTGCCGCCCTCGCCGCCCCACGCGTTGTATTCCTGGCCGCGCGCGCCCTCGCGGCTCATCCAGTTGGGGTACGTCCGCCGCTCGCCGGTGTCTTGAATCGGCTCGTGCACGTCCATCATGATGTGATGCTTCGCGGCCTCTTCGATCACGTGCCGGTAGTGGTTGACCATGAACTGACCCCAGTGCGAATGGCCTTCGCTGGTCAGGTCGGTCACGTACCCGGACTTGATCGCGTCGAGTCCCAGGCGCTCATACATCGAGAACGCGCTGTCCATCTGCCGCTCGTAATTCTGAATGCCGCCCGACGTCTCGTTGTGCACGATGAGATGCACGCCTTTCGATTTCGCGTAGCGCGCCAGCTCGACGATGTCGTAGTCGGGATAGGCTTGCGTGAATGAAAATGCGTTGCGGTTCTGGATCCAGTCGCCGTCCCAGCCGATGTTCCATCCCTCGACCAGCACGCCGCCGAATCCGTTTTTTGCCGCAAAATCGATGTAGCGCTTGGTGTTCTCGGTCGTGGCGCCGTGCTTTGGCCCCGAGTTCCACGTCATCGTGCCGATGTGCATGCCCCACCAGATGCCGACGTACTTCATCGGCTTGATCCAGTCGGTGTTGGCGATGACGCTGGGCGGATTCAGGTTCAAGCCGATGACCGAGGGCGACAGCTCCGTCACCTTGTCGGCGATCTGAATCGTGCGCCATGGCGTCACGAACGGCGTCTTGCCGCGCACCTTTACGCCGTCGGCGTAGGGCGCGAGGTCCGCGCGCAGCGTGCGGCTCTCCATGCGCGGTCCGCGGAGATTCATCTTTGCGTAATCCGCCAGATTCGCCTCGTGGATGACCACGAACGTCTTGCCGTCGCGCAGCTCCATGGTGAGCGGCGTCTGGACGCTGTCGAGCGTGCTCACCGGGCCCTCCGACCAGAGCTGCTCGGAGCGGTCGAGCCGCGGCCGGTTGGAGGCGATCCACCAGGCACGCGCGTTGTCCGCCATCGCGAATTCAGTGAGCTCGTCCATGATCTCGAAGTCGCCGAGGTTGGGCTGCGCCGGGAGCACGTAGCGGAACGCCACGCCGTCGTTGAAGGCGCGCACCGCCAGCGTGAACTTGCGGTTGGGGCTCGTGGTCTCCTCGACGGAGACTTTCAGTTCGTTGTGGTGATCGCGGATGCGCGAGACCTCGCCCCAGGGCTGCGTCCACACCGTGTCGAAGGTGCTGCGGCTCGAATCCACGATGCGCAGGCTGTCGCGCAGCGGCGGCTGGCCGCGGAACTGGAATCCGAGCAGGGATGGCGTGAGCAGCGGGCGGCCGTCGCGCTGCACGGCGTAGTACAACTTTCCGTCATGCGTCTGGACGACAACGGCGTTGCGTCCGTCGGGGGAGGCGACGCGCAGCTGCGCCTCCATCCGCACGGGAAGCAGCGTCAGCGCAACGAGTAGCAGAGTCCTCATCGATTACTCCGGCGTGGTGTATATTCGACCGCGATCACCTACCAGGGGATGTTATGAACCGCCTCAGTCTGCGTCCCTTCCTCTCTGCCGCAATCGTGCTTGCCGCCTGCTCCGGCAGTTCATCCACCGTGCGTCCGCCGCGTCCTTCGGGAGCGGGCAGCGTGATCACCGCGGACGATATCGCGCAGTCACCGGGGATGTCGCTCGAGCAGATCCTCGTCGCGCGTATCCCCGGCTTGTCCCTTGGGCGCACCGCCGACGGCCGGACGATCATCAAACTGCGCGGCACGACGACGATCCTGGGCGACGAGGAAGCGCTGGTCGTCGTCAATGGGATCGCGCTGGGTCCCAACGCCGCCGGCAATTTGAACGCGATCAACCTGCACGACATCGAGTCTATCACGGTCTTGCGGGATGCCGCCAGCACCGCGCAATGGGGGTCGCGCGGCGCCAACGGTGTGATTCTGATCAAGACGAAGCAAGGCTAGCGGCCGCCGGGCGGGTGCCGCTCTGAAGAACAGCGGCCGATCGCTGTTGCGCGCGACGATGTAGAGATCGCCGGCGTGCGTCCGCAGCCGCTGGATGTCGCGCGACGTTCCCGGTACGGCAAATCCGCTGGTCGCGGCGGGCAGCGGCGTGAAGCCGCCGTGGCCGTCCCCCCGCAGAAACAATCCGTAGCTTGCGCTCATGCGCCCGATCGCCGGCTGCACGCCGTCGAAATTCCCCGCCAACAGCAGATCGAGTTTCCCGTCGTGGTCGAAGTCGCCCGCGAGAATTCCATAGACGGGAGCAATCTGCGCTTCGCGGGGCAGGGGGACCAGCGTAAAGGAGCCGTCCCCATTGTTGCGGGCCAGCGCGGTCGCGAACGTTTCAGCCTGCTGCACGACGGCGTCACGCAGTGCGCCCCCGAAGATCTGCTCGGCAGTCTGTCCAGCATAATCGGCGAACTTGGGATAGTGCGCCTTCAGATATGGAAGGGCGGCCGT
>DASZCG010000232.1:0-2959 GCA_035943355.1 Gemmatimonadales bacterium | reverse complement strand
GCTGCGCAGATCGGTGCCCACAAGCGTCCCGGTGCTGGCGGTGCCGAACTGGCCACCGATATAGAGCCCTCTGCCAACGGACACCGCTTGGGCGCCCAATGCCGGCGCCGCGACACCGGGTGCCGCAGGAACCGGCGTCTTGAATTCTGGGGCTCCGCCCGCGCTCATCCGGGCGCCGCCAAACCCGCCGAATGCCGCCTCCTGCCAGTGCATCGCGTTCTCGCGCTGCTTGCGCTCGATCGCCTGTTGCTGCCCGTCGCGCCACTTGCGGTACGCTTTGACCTGATCGCCGCTGAGGAACTTGCGGAGATTATCCTCGAACTTGTCCTGCCGATCCTTGAGGTACTTCCCGAGGTCCTGCAGTCGCTCGACGTAGAACATCGCGGCGGGGCGGTCGCCCGCTTCCAATCGCTCGTTCATCTTGGTTGTGGCGACCGCGGCGCTGTCGCGCTGGGGCTGCGTGGCCACCATGAACGAGTCGTACGCCTGCGCATAGCGGCGCGCCTGATCCTCGTTGAGCTCCAGGATGACGCGCGCGCTGCCGGAATCGAGCGGCCCTTCGAGCTCGATGCCGGGAAGCCTCGGCGCTTCCGGTTCGTAGCGGCGCATGGCGCCCATTCCTCCGGACTGACCGTACTGCGCGACGACTGGAGTCGGTAGCAGCAGAAGCGTTGCGGCGAGGAACACGTATGGCAGCGAGGATTTCATGAGCTGTCCTTTAGGACCGTGATTGTCGAGCACACCCATTTGGGTGTGTAGTGACGCCTGATGCATAAGACGACAGTTCCGTTGCGTTGCTAAGACGACCCTCGCAGTCGCGGCAGTTTCGGCGGTTTGGGCCCGTGCCGGACGGCGCCGCGCACGGGTACGTAGTCGAGCGGGGTGCCGCTGCGCGCGCACCGCAGGAGCAGGCCGCCGCGGCTCATATCCCCGCGGCCCGCAAACGTGGCGGGGAAGTAGAGGCGGTCGCCGAGCACGTCGAGCAACGGTCCCACGTATTTGTCCGTCGCCACGCTGCCGAGCAGCACCACGCGATCATCTGCACCGATACGCCGCGCGAGCGCGGTGGCGTCGCGCACCAGCGGCTCACGAAACGCGGTCACCGCCTCGTCCACCGGGACGTCCGCCATTTTGCGCAGATCGTCCACGCGAATCAACACATCGGCCGGCAGCAGCCCGCGACCCGGGGTGATGACGTAGGCTCTGCCAAACCGGGTCGCATACGCCAGCTTGCCGCGGAAATAGAGACTGCTCATGAAAGTGAACACTTCACCCAGGGGCGCCCCGCCGTTCGCCAACTGGGCCGTGAGCGGAGAGGTCCGGCTGTTGATCAGCTGCTGTGCGCGCGTGCCGGCGCAGCTCGCGGGCGAAAGCAGGAAAACGTGCATGCCCTTACAATAGCCGGGGTTCAACGCAGTGTCATCATCACCGGTGCGTGATCACTGGTGCCGACATCGGTCTGGACAATGCAGCTGGCGGCCCGCGCGGCAACGGCGGGAGACGCCAGCACGTAGTCGAGGCGCCAACCGATGTTCCGGGCCCTGAGGTTCCGCCACGGCGCCCACCAGGTGAACAGGTTGGCATTGTCGGGATCGAAGTGCCGGCTCATATCCACCAGCTGCGTGCCGAGCAGCGTCTCGAACAGGGCCCGCTCCTCGGGCCGCTGGCCGACCGCGTTCGGCTTGCGTTCCTTGGGATGCACATCCATCTCGGCGCGCGCGATGTTCAGGTCGCCGCAGAGAATCAGCTGGCGGCCTTCGGCTGTGAGTCCCGCGGACCACGCGATGAGGCTGTTGACGAACGCCAGCTTCGCGGGGTAGTCCTTGCCGCCGTTGGGAACGTAGACCGAGGCCATTACCAGATCGCCATGCTCGACCTGCACGATCCGGGATTCCATGTCGAAGGGCGGGTGACTGAAGACGGGATCGACGGCGTAGAGGTCCCTGCGGACGTGGAGCGACACCCCGGAATAGCCCTTGAGCGTATGCCAGTAGGCGTGGTACTCCGCCACGCGGCACTCGGCCGGGATTTGCGCCGTGGTGGCCTTGAGCTCCTGCAGGCAGACGATGTCGGGCCGGTCGCGCTGCAGCCATTCGCACAGCTGCGCCGCCCGGGCCCTGATCCCGTTCACGTTCCAGGTCGCGATTTTCACGCCACAATGATACGCCCTTGACGGCCGGCGGGCCGAGTGTACATTACCACTCAGTTATGAAACCATCTGGTTATACTCTCGATGCCACCTTTGCCGCCCTGGCGGATCCCACGCGCCGGGCGATCCTGGCGCGGCTGGCGACGGGAGCAGCCACGGTGAACGAGCTGGCGGCGCCGTTCGACATGAGCCAGCCCGCCATCTCCAAGCACCTGAAAGTGCTGGAGCGCGCGGGCCTGATCAGCCGCGGCCGCGAGGCGCAGCGCCGCCCCCGCACGTTGGAGCCTCGCCCGCTCGCCGATGCGACCGACTGGATCGAGCGCTACCGGCGGATCTGGGAGGCGAACTTCAAGCGCCTCGACGCCGTGCTGCAGGAGTTGAAAGGCAAGCAAAAGAAGACCGTGGACGCGCTGCTCGAGGACGCGAAACCCAAGCCGAGGAAAAGGAAATCCCCATGACCAAAACCGGAGCCCTGCAGCTTTCGACCCCGACGGATCTTGACGTGGTGATCACGCGCGTGCTCGACGCGCCGCGGGGTATGGTATTCGACGCGTTCACCAAGCCGGACCTGGTACGGCGCTGGCTGCTCGGGCCGCCCGGCTGGACCATGCCGGTGTGCGAGATCGACCTCCGCGTCGGCGGCAAGTACCGCTATGTCTGGGAGAACGCGGACGGTCAACGGATGGCCATGGGAGGAACGTTCACGGAGATCGTGCGGCCCGCGCGGATGGTGGCAACGCAGCTGTTCGACGAGGATTGGACCGGCGGCGAGACGCTGGTCATGACCGAGATCGTCGAGCAGAAGGGCAA
>DASZCG010000231.1:0-4886 GCA_035943355.1 Gemmatimonadales bacterium | reverse complement strand
TTCACGTAGCGCGCGAACTTGGCCGCGACGAGCACGCCGAGGTACTTGTTCTGGGTCTGTCCTGCGACTTCTGCCGGTGTCACGATCCGCATGATTCAGCCTTTCTGGTGGTGCAGCTCGTCCCATAACTGCTGGGCCTGTGCCTGAAGTTCAGAACCGTATTGGTCCAACCACTTAAGATCACTCTTGGTGCGACGAAAGCCTCTATCCTCATCCACTGCTTTGACAACCGCATCCACTGCATCATCCAGGACGTCATTTCGAATCCAGCGATCGAATTGCGTCGCCTGCTGCAGCTCGTACTTCGCCCGCTCTATTCGTTTGCGCAGCTGATCTGCATTTTCACTCTTGCGAGCCATCAAACGCTCGATCAAGACACGCGGCTCCGTGGGCAGTATGAAAATCGACACGGACTCAGCTGGCGCGTAATGGCTCTTGACCTGTCGCGCTCCCTCCACTTCGATGTCCAGCACGACATGACGTCCTGATGTGAGAACCTTTTCCACTTCGTCTCTGAGCGTCCCATACAGCTCGCCGGCGTACTCGGCATGCTCGAGAAACTTGCCGTTCTTCAGGCCCTGCTCGAACCGTGCGCGGTCCCAGAAATGATAATCCGCTGCATCGTGCTCCCCGGCCCTGGGCTTCCGGGTCGTCGCCGATACCGAGAATCCGAATCGGTCCGGGAACCGTTCGCGCAGCGCCTTCGCGATCGTCGTCTTGCCGCCCCCTGAGGGTGCCGACAACACGACTATCCGCGGCGTCACTCCAGGTTCTCCAGCTGCTCCCGAAACTTCTCGAGATCTCCCTTCATCGCGATCACGGTCTGCGTGATGCGCGCGTCGTTCGCCTTCGACCCCATGGTGTTCACTTCGCGCAGCAGCTCCTGCGCCAGGAACCCGAGCTGCTTGCCGACGGCCTGATCGGAGCGCAGCGCGGCGCGCGCCGCGGCAACGTGCGCACGGAACCGCACCAGCTCCTCCGTGATGTCCACGCGATCGGCGAGCAGCGCGATCTCGAGCGCCAGGCGCTGCTCGTCCACAGTCGCGGCCGCCGTCAGCTCGACCACCGCCTGTTTGAGGCGGGCATGCTCGGCCTTGAGCCGCGCCGGCGCCCGCTCCTCGATCACCAGCGCGCCCGCCTCCAACGCGTCGAGCCTGGCGTTCAGCTCGGCGACGAGCGCTTCTCCCTCGCGGATTCGCATCGCGACGACGTCCGACGCCGCCCGTTCTACAATCGGCTTGACGTCGCTCCACTGCACGACCTGTTCGACGCCTCCGCCGTTTGCAACGGTCAGCACCTCGGGGTGCCGCGCGACGAACGCGAGATCCACCGTGCCCTTCAGCTTGAGCTGTTTCTTCAGCTGCTGCGTGGCCGCCAGCACCTGCTTGGCACGTGCCAGGTCGACCGTAATGCCGCGCTCCGCCGCGGCAGTTTCGACCCAGCGCGCGGTGACCGCCACGTGGCCCCGCTCGAGCAGCTGCCGGAGCCGCTCGCGCATCTCGATCTCGATGCCGGCGAGATCGGCCGGCAACTTGAGCTGCGGGTTGAAATAGCGGTGGTTGACGGTGCGGATTTCGACCCGCAGACGTCCGCTCAACACCCGATCTTCGGCGACGCCGAAGCCTGTCATACTGCGCGGCACAGGGCCTTAAATGTAGTCAGCGGTGCTAGTTCGTGAAGAACCAGCGGGCGCCGTACCGCTGCGCGCTCTTGGGGAACCCCAGGCCCTCCAGATAGCTCGACCGCATCAGGTTGATGTTCTGCACCGTCCAGAACAGGGTCACGCCGCCGAGCTGCATCTCGAGGTTCGTATCGACAAAACTTGCCCCGTTGATCGCGCGCGAGACAACGGTTCCCGTGCTGTCTCGGTGGATGCCACCGAGAGGCGAACGGCTCCACGACTCGACTGCGGCTTCCGCGCGCAACGCAAAGATCCCGCTCTTGTAGACGCGCCAGAATTTCGAGTAGAAGCTCGCCGAGAGACGCGCGTGCTGCGGCGGCTCGAAATCGCCGCCGCCCGTGATGGGATTGTAGTACCAGCCCGAGACGCGCAGCCCGGGGAGCAGCTCGACGGATCCGTGCGCGGCGACAAACTCCGTCGCCTCGGTAGGCTGCAACGAATCGATCGGGCCGATCCCGCCGGCAAAGCCGAGCGGGGCAAACGGATCGCGGCGGCCGCGGCCGACCTCGATGCTGAGCCGCGGATGATCGAACCGGATCCACGCGGCGACATCGACAACCGTCTGTATCGAGTCGGCTGGGGTGAACAGCGCCTGCACGTCGCGCTGCCACGTACCCTCGGCTCGCGCCGAGAAGCCGAAGGGGAGGATGAGTCCGGCCGAGGCGAAGCCGCGCACGCCGGCGCGCTCGCCGTCATAGAACGATTGCCGGAAGCTCGCCGCGACGGTGAAATGGGAGAAGAGCGTCCACCCGCCCCGGGCCTCGAGCTGCTGCGGCAGATGCGCGGCGCCGACTCGCGCTGTCGCGACAATGTTCGCGTGTGGCCACGTGTTGCTCGCTTCGATCGTCGCGCTCGAGACCGTGCGATTATTGGAGACCAGCGTGTCGTGGGTGATCCGGCTCGAGGCCAGTATCGTGGTCACCCGGTAGCCGAGGCCATCCGCGCGCTGGGCGATGAAAAACCGCAGCTGCCGGTCGTAACGGTCCTGGCTCCAGCCCAGCACATTTCCCTCACCGGACGCGGCGCGATGCCAGCTTGCGCTCAGGGTCTGAAACGATGCCCCGAGTCGCCCATCGGGCGGGATGTAGTCCAGCTTGAGCCAGATGTCGCTCGAACCGAACGGCGTCGTCGAGCTGCCCGTGAAACCGGTGCCGACGCTATTCCAGTCCGCGATCAACGCTGCCCCAAACCCGCCCCGCGTGCGTGTCGAGTATCCACCGCGGTACTCGGCGATGTCCTGGTTGCCGGTCAGGATGCCAACCTGCGTCGTCGTCGCGGTCGAGCGCTGCCGAGCCGTGACGAGGTAGACCTGCAGCGCCGCCGGCAGCAGCACGACGTCGATGCGCTCGAGGGGAGCGAGCGGAATACGCGCTGGATCGAGGTAGAGCGAATCGCGGCCGAGCGGCACGTACGGCGCGCCGTCCCAGTAGACCTCGAGCGAGGCCGGTCCGCGTCCGGCGTAGAGCACGATCTCCGGCTGGCCATACCAGCCGCCGCGCACCACGTACACGCCGGGGATGTGGCTCAACACGTCGCTGACGGTGCGTGCGCTGGTGAGGAGGAGTGAATCGACGGTGAACGTATACCGCATGCCTCGCGGCAGCGGTCCGGGGGCAATGGCGGGTGTGAAGACCGGCAGGAGCGCCGGCAGCGTGTCCCGCTTGGTCGTGTCCCTGGCGGCGGTCGTGTCTCTGGCGGCGGTCGTGTCTCTGCGGGTGGGGGCGGCCTGAGCGGCTGCGGTCGTCGCGCGGAGCGCGCCTCCGGCGGCGAGCGCGAAGGCCAGCAGGCCTGCGCGAATCAAGCGCCCGCGCGTTTGAGCAGGAACTCCGTGAAGAGTCGCACGCCGATCGCGGTGGGACCCTTCGCGTGGCTTGCGCCTTCGCCTTCCAGGTATGCCGTTCCCGCGATGTCGAGGTGGACCCAGGGGAACCCATCGACGAATTCGCGCAGAAACCAGGCGCCGGCGATCGTGCCGGCGGCGCGGCCGCCGGAATTCTTCACGTCGGCAACGTCCGATTTCAACAGGTCGCGGTACTCATCCCACAACGGCAGCGGCCAACAGCGCTCGCCGGCGCGCTCGCCGGCATCGCGCACCTCGTCGAGCAGCGCGTCATCGTTGCCCAGCATGCCGATGGCGTGGTGGCCGAGCGCGATCACGACGGCGCCGGTCAACGTCGCCGCGTCGATCGCCGCCGCGGGCTTGTAGCGACGCGCGTAGGACAGCGCATCGCACAGAATGAGCCGCCCTTCAGCATCGGTGTTGATGATCTCGATGGTCTTCCCCAAATGGCTTGTCACCACATCACCCGGCTTGAGGGCGGTGCCGGACGGCAGGTTTTCGGTCGCCGGTATGAGGCCCACGACGTTGACCTTCGGCTTGAGCAGTCCCAGCACCTCGAACGCGCCGAGCACGGCGGTGGCGCCGGACTTATCGAACTTCATGTCCTCCATGTTCAGTGCCGGTTTGATCGAGATGCCGCCGGAGTCGAACGTGACGCCCTTGCCGATCAGCACGACGGGCGCAGTTCCCGCAGCTCCGCCTTGATACTCCAGGACGATGAAGCGGGGTTCCTCCGCGCTCCCCTGCGCGACCGCCAGCAAGGCGCCCATCCCTTCCTTCTTTATCTGCGCCTTGTCCAGGATGGTGACACCGAACCCATGCGCCGCCGCCAGCTTGCGGGCCTGCTCGGCCAGATAGGTGGGCGTGCAGACATTGCCCGGCTGCATCTGCAGGTTGCGCGTGAACAGGTAGCCGGCCGCGATCGCGTCGCCGATCCGCCGTCCCGCCTCGGCTTCTTCCTTATCCGCTGCTTCGAAGATCAGCTCGACCGACTCGACGTCGGGTTTCGGATCCTCGGGCGGCTTCTTGAGCTCCAGGAACTGCCAGCTTCCCTGCGCCACGCCCTCGATGAGCACCTGGGCCAGCTCGGCCGCGCCGAGGCTGCCGCGCGCTTCCTTGGCGACGCCAAGCGTGAACGTCTTGGTGCCCAGGCTGCGGGCGCGTCGTGCCGCAATCGCGCTCGCCCGACGGATCGCGCTGCGCGTGATCTCGGTCGGCTTCCCCGCCGCGACGAGCAGAATGCGTTCCGCCTTGCCGGCACCGTACACGAGCAGCGTCTCGTCCTTCTTTCCTTTGTAATCGCCGGACGTCACGGCACGCTCGAGACTGGCATCCTTGAGCGGCGAGACGCCCGCCCCCCCCGCC
>DASZCG010000230.1:0-2045 GCA_035943355.1 Gemmatimonadales bacterium | reverse complement strand
GAGCGCGCGGGCGTACGTCGAATCCTGCAGCAGCTCACAGCGATCATGCAATTGCTGGCGCTTGCCGGGAAACGACTCGGGGTCGGGTGCGAACGTGCCGAGCCGCGAGATGGGAATCGCGAAACGGCTGTTCCAGTAGGTCTCGAAGCTTCCGCTCGACTGGCGGGCGACTGGGCCTGCCGCGAGCACGTCCACGTCCTGAAAATCGAGCTCGCCAAAACCGAAATACTCGTCGCCGATGTTGCGGCCGCCGAGGATGGTGGCGACGCTGTCGGCGACGAACAACTTGTTGTGCATGCGGCGGTTGACGCGATCGAACCGCAGCAGGAGCTCGGCCAGACGGCGCAGTCCCGAGCGGTGCGTGTACGGGTTGAAGAGCCGCACCTCGATGTTGGGATGCGCATCGAGGTCCGCGACGGATTCGTCTTTCTTATCGAGCGTGCCCCAGTCGTCGAGCAATACGCGCACCCGCACACCCCGATCGGCCGCGGCGATGAGCCGATTGGTGATGAGCGAGCCGGTCTGGTCGCGGTTGAAGATGTAGTACTGGAGGTCGAGCGTGCGCTCGGCGATGTCGATCAGGACCGCGCGCGCCACGAAGGCGTCGAGGCCGGTGGGCAGCAGGCGGAATGCGGAGCGGCCCGCGTTCGCCGCGACAGCCGGCGCGATCCAACCTTCGAGGCGTGTCACGTTCCGACGGTGGTCCTCATTTCATAAAGCTCGTCGCACTCTCGCCATTTCCCTCCGGCTCCAACCGGCCGCCCAGATACTTGGCGAAAAAGGCTTCGGCGGCGGCGGTGAAGATCAGGTTGTTCTCGGGCCGCGCGAACCCATGGCCCTCATCCGGAAAGACGATGTAGACGACGTCGCGGTTATTCTTCCGCATCGCGGCCACGATCTGATCACTCTCGGCCTGCTTCACGCGAACATCATTCGCACCCTGGATGACCAGCAGCGGGGCGCGGATGTCGTCGGCTTTGAAGAGCGGCGAGCGCGACTTCAGGAACACGGTATCGTCGTGCGCGCCCATGCGCTTGTCGAATATGGCCCGGAACGTCGTCCAGTACGGGGGAATGCTCTCCATCAGGGTCACGAGGTTCGAGGGGCCGAAGAGATCGACGCCACAGGTGAAGACATCGGGCGTGAACGCGACACCGACGAGTGTGGCGTAACCGCCGTAGCTGCCACCGAAGATGCACACACGCTTGGAATCGGCGTAGCCCTGATGAACCGTCCAGTCCAGGCCGTCGAGCAGGTCCGTATGCATCTTGCCGGCCCACTCGCGATCGCCCCCATTGAGATACGCCTTCCCGTAGCCGGTCGAGCCGCGGAAGTTCACCTGCAACACGCCGTAGCCCCGATTCGCGAGCCACTGAACGAACGGATTGTAGCCCCAGTCATCGCGGCCCCAGGGCCCGCCGTGTGGGAACACCACCAGCGGCAGGTTCTTCGGCTCCCGTCCGACCGGCACCGTGAGGTAGCCGTACAGCGTCAACCCGTCACGGGCCTTGAACGTGATGGGTTGCATCTTGGCGAGCCGGTATTGCTCGAGCTTGGGCCGATTGCTAAAGAGCAGCGCGGCGTGTTTGGTCGGCCGATCGTAGAGGTAGAAATAGACAGGTCCGTCGGACACGACGTAGCGGACAATCCAGCGCTTGTCGTCGAGGCTGCGGCTGTCCACCGTAAAGTCGCCATCACGCACCGCTTTCAACGCCTGGAAGTCGCCGCGGACTGCCGGATCCAGGACCTGCCACTCGAGGCGCAGCCGATCGAACGAGACCGCTTGCAGCGCGTGCGTGCGCGGGTGTGTCAGCAGGCCGTTCACGTCGAATTGTGAGTCGGCCGCGATGACCTTCGATGCTCCGGTCTTCAGATCCATCTGCACGAGGCGCGCAGCGTTGGCAGCGACGCTCGAGATCAGCCACACCGCCTGATCGTCGGGCGTGAACGCCGCTACGCCCCCGAATGTCTCGTCGGGACCTTCGTGACGAATCATCTTCCAATGATTGGAATCGTCCAGCACGCGGATCTCGTTGCCGCCGTCG
>DASZCG010000229.1:0-8531 GCA_035943355.1 Gemmatimonadales bacterium | reverse complement strand
CTTTCCGATCGGCGATCAGTCCCGCGTCTTTGAGCACCTTGATGTGGAAGGAGAGCCGGGACTGGGCGATATCGAGCACCTGCTCGAGCTCGCACACGCACCGTTCCTTGTGGGTCAGCATTTCGACGATTTGGACGCGGGTCTCGTCGGCCAACGCATGAAACCAACTCGCCACGAGGGCGGGTTCTGGCCGGATGGCGGTTGTCATGGCTCTAACGTATCAAGTTTTCTTGATACGTCAAGGGCTGGCGGCAGCAGGACAGTGGACAGGTCCCTTGGTGCGCCCCCGGCATGATCGTGCGCATGAAGGCGAGCATCAAATCGAGCGTCTCGCCACGGAGGCTGTAGAAGCGGTGGCGGCCGTCGCGGTACCCCCGGATCAGTCCCGATTGCATGAGCACCTTCAGATGGAAGGAAACGCGCGATGGGGGAACACCGAGGAACTCCAGCAGCTCGCTCACCGAGCGATCGCGTTGGGACAAGAACTCGAGAATGCCGAGGCGGGTGGTGTCCGACGCGGCGTGGAACCACTGCGCGACACGTGCCAACTGGGGATCCAACGCGTGCGGCAGGTGCGGCAGACCGGGGCGTTCGCGTGGCCACGTATGGGCGATGCGAAGCAGAATGCTGCGGCGCATGGGCGTGAGTCTATACCCAACAATTCAAGAATTCTTGAAATGTCCCCAGGGGGCCTACAGCTCTACGCCGCGGCTACTGCTCTGCGCCGCGGCTGGCACGCAGTAGCTGAACAAACGCCTGCGGCGGGAGCCGCTCGGGTCGGACGGCGACATCGAAGCCCAACGACCGCAGTTCTGCCTCGCTCAGCCCCGGCACTGCGTTTTTTAGCTGCTTGCGACGCTTGCTGAAGCACGCCGTCACAAAAGCGCGCAAACTCCCGATCTCGTCAGTCGTCACCAACGGCTCAACACGTGGCGTCAGGCGAATCAACGCGCTGCGCACTTTGGGCGGCGGCCGGAACGCGCCGGCTGCCACCGTGAAGAGCTTCTCCACGCGCGCGACCGCCTGGACCCCCACCGACAGTGCCCCGTAAGTCTTACTCCCCGGCTTGGCGGCGATGCGGTCCGCCACCTCCTCCTGTACGAGAAAGACGACCCGCTCGGGCAGCGGCGGCGTGAGAGCCTTATCGATCAAGGGAGATGTGATGTAGTACGGAATGTTGCCGACGATCTTGGGTGCGCGCGGCCAATCGAGCCGCAAGGCGTCTCCTGCGATCACGGTGAGATTTGCGCGGACCAGCGCACCGGCAAGGTGCTTGTCCTTCTCGATAGCAACCACGTGCAGGCCACGCCCGAGCAAGGCGTCGGTGAGTGTCCCCTTCCCTGGCCCAATCTCGAGCACCGTTTCTCCTGGAACGGGATCGAGCGCGTCCACAATCCGCCCCAGAATCTTCGGATCGCTGAGAAAGTGCTGGCCGAGCCTTCTCAAACCTTGAGGAGAACGAGCGTGCGATCGTCGTTGGCAGGCGCGCCGCCGGTGAACGCGGCGATATCGGTAAAGACAGCCTCGAGGATGTGCCGCGCGGGACGGTTGCGCAGATTGACGACGTGGCTCAGCACCCGCTGCTCACCGAACCGCTCGCCACTCGGCCCGCGCGCGTCAGCCAGTCCGTCGGTGAATAGGCAGAGAATGGCCTTGCCACGCTGGAACGGCATGACGCGCTCGGCACCGCCGTCCCCAAGCCCCAGCGGCGGCCGCGTCGCCTCGAGACGCGTCATGACGCCCGCGTCCGTAGACACGAGAAATGCGTGGGGATGACCGGCATTCGCGTACGTCAACGTGCCCTGCGCCGGATCCGCCACGGCGTAGCAGAGCGTCAGGAACATCTCCGTTTCGGTCAACTCCTCCGACAACGACATCTCGAGACGCCGCACCGCCTCATGCGGCGACTCGGCGGTCTCCGCGTGGATACCGGACGCGGCCATCGCCAGCGCCATGATGAGCGCGGCGCTGAATCCGTGGCTCGACACGTCGCCGATCATCACGCCGACCCGCTCGCCATGCAGGCTCAACAGATTGTAGAAGTCACCACCCACCGATTCCGCCGGCCGGCAGCGCGCGGCGACGTCGGCTTTCGTGGCTATCACGGCAGGCGACGGCAGCAGCTTGAGCTGCAGGTCGTGAGCCAGCTCCAGCTCGCGCCGCACCCGCTGCTGCCCCAGATCGAGCTCGACCAGCCGCGCGTTCTCGATCGCCGCGCCGATCTGGTTGGCAATGGCGGCGACGAGCTTGCGGTCGCCGGCGGTAAACGCATCCTCGCCGGTGCGATCGGTCAAATTGATCACCCCGATCGGCGTCGGCACGCGGCCCGGTGACGCATAGACCACCGGAACCGAGAGAAACGCCTGGCCGCGATACTGGCGCTCCGCCGGACTCGCCGGTTTCTGCGCGCGCTGATCGGTCGGATCGTAGCTGATGATCCGCATTTCCCGAAACACGCGGGCGGCAACCGATCGCGGATCGTCCACCTCGACCGGTTCGATCTCCCCGAGCTCCACTCCGCGAGCGGCGACGAGGCGGAGCACGTTGGTGCGCGGGTCGTGCACCATCAGAGTGGCGCGGCGCGCCCGCACAACGGCGGACACTTCGCGGAGAATGCGATTGGCGGCTTCGTCGAGACGGATGGTGTGGCCCAGGATCTCGCTGATCGTGTAGATCAGATCGATTTCCTCGTACCGCCCCGACAACTCGGCGGCGACCTGGTCGGTCTCCTCTTCGGCGCCCATGACGGCCCCGATCACTTCAGCCAGCTCGACGGCCCCGTGCTCGCCGCCCCTGACCTCCAGCCACGCGTCGGACACCGATGGGATCGGCTGAAACCAGGCGGGACCATCGGGAGTCTCGAGCCGTCCACCGCCGTTGGGCGTGGGCGTCCAGTGCGGCTCTTCCCGGCCTTCGCCGAGTCCACCGCCCACGGGCAGGAGGCGGCCGCCCGGCGTGCGGGCGCGCCACAATCGCAGTGTAACGCCGGAAAGTGCTGCGAGCACCGGGATCAGGCGCTCGAGTCGAGTCACCCCGCTCGGAGAGTCAGGCAGATGCCGTTGCCTTTCTCGTTGAACGCGACGTCGTCCACCAGGTGCCGGATGACGAACAGCCCGCGCCCGAATTCGCGCTCCACGTTCTCCGCACTGGTGGGGTCCGGCGTGCCGCTCGGGTCGAAGCCGGCGCCGTCATCGACGACGTAGATGCGCACGAAGTCGCGCCCCAGCTCGACGTGGATGCGCACCACGCGGTCGGGATCCTCGCCGGTGCCGTAGCGGATGGCGTTGCCGAGGGCTTCGGCGAGGGCGGTCCGCAGGTTGAAGCTGATGCGTCGCGGAGAGAGGGTGCCGGGCGGGAGATGACTGGCGACCAGCTCGACGGCATCGCCGACGATCCCGAGGTCGCTCGGGACGTCGAGCTTCATCGAGCCGGGGCTCACCTGGAGTTGCAGGCTCAAAACGCCGCCAACCCTTCCTCGGCAGTCCGGGTGATCGCGAACAGGGTGTCGAGCTTGGTCAGCTCGAACAAGGTCTGCAGGTCGGCATTGAGGCCGGCCAGCCGCAGCTCTCCTCCCTGCTCACGAATCTTCTTGGACAGCGACACGAGCACCCCGAGTCCCGATGAATCGATATAACCGGTCTTGGAGAAATCGATGACAAACTTCCGGGAGCCCTCTTCGAGCGCGTCGAGGACTTTCTGCTTCAGCTCCTGGCGGTTGCCGACGATGAGCTGGCCTTCCACCCCCACGACGACGACGCCGCTCTTGTCCTTCTTTAGCGTGAAGCGCATCTAGCCCTCGCGAGTTTGGAGAATGGCGATGGCGGCCGTGTTCACAATATCATCGGCGGTGGCGCCGCGCGACAGGTCCGCGATGGGTCGGGCGAGTCCCTGGAGGATCGGACCGAGCGCCGTCCACCCGCCCAGCCGCTGCACCAGCTTGTAGCCGATGTTGCCGGCATCGAGATCGGGGAAAATCAGCACGTTCGCCTGACCGGCGAGCGCCGAGCCGGCCGCCTTGCGCGCCGCGACCTCCGGCACCAGCGCCGCGTCCACCTGCAGCTCACCATCGAACACAAAGTCGGGCACCGGCTGGCGGCCGCGCAGTTGAGCGATCGCCGCCTGCACCCGCTCCACGCGCGGGCCCTGGGCGCTGCCGCGCGTGCTGTACGACAGAAAGGCCACGCGCGGCGTGTCCCCCACGATGCGACGCCGGTCGCGCGCCGCGGCGACGGCAATATCGGCGAGCTGCACCGGCGTGGGCTCCGGAACGACGGCGCAGTCGGCGAACGAGAGCACGCGGTCGTCCTTGATCATGTAAAACGCGCCCGACACCGTGGCGATGCCGGGCGCCGTGCCCACCGCCAGCAACGCCGCCCGCACGGTATCAGCGCTCGGGAAGACGGCGCCTCCCACCATCACATCGGCGGCCCCGATGCCGACGAGGCAGGCGCCGCGCGTGAGCGGGTGCTCCAGTGCCTGGCCGGCTGCGGCGTCGGTGGGGAATTTGTCGGGACGGCGCGATCGGAGCAGGGCAACCATCGCGCGTGATGCGTCGTGCGGTGTGCGTCGGTCCAACAACTGCACCGATCCCAGGCCGTCGCGCTCCACGCGCCGCGCCGCTTCCTGTACCCGCGGATCGTCGCCTTCGGGAAAGACGACGCGCGGCTTGATGGTCCGCGCCCGTTCGTAGACGCGGTCCAGGAAGCTCATTTTGCGAACTTGCGCTTCAGGGCCTTCTGGACGGCTGGATGCACGAGGGAGGAGACGTCGCCGCCAAAGCGCGCCACTTCGCGCACCAGGCTCGAGCTCAAGTAGGTGAGATCGAACGCGGGGACGAGAAACACCGTCTCGATCTTCGGGGCGAGGTTGCGGTTCATCAACGCCATTTGAAATTCGTACTCGAAGTCGGACACGGCGCGGAGCCCGCGCACGATCACCGCCGCCCCGACCGTGGTGGCGAACTCGGCCAGCAATCCATCGAACGATTGCACGTCCACCCGCGCGTCCGTCACGGCGGCCCTGATCAGCGCGACGCGTTCCTCGAGCGAAAACAGCGGCTGCTTGGCGACGTTGACCGCCACGGCGACGATGAGCCGATCGACGAACTCGAGCGAGCGGCGGATCAAGTCTTCGTGGCCCTTCGTGATCGGGTCGAACGACCCGGGGTACACCGCGATCCGTTTCATGATGCGTACACGAAGGTGATCGCCGTGTCCCCGTAGCGCCGCGTGTCGTCGCCCTTCAGGGCCAGATCGGGGCGGTGCTCGATCCCGAGGATGCTCGCGAACGGCGTCGCGCGGAAAATGCCGGCGATCCGCTCGGCGGCGTCGGTGGCATACGGCGGATCCGCGAACGCGACGTCGTACTGCGCCGGCTGGAGCCGCTCGGCGAACCGCACCGCGTCCATGCGGTGAATCGTCACGCGATCCTCCACCTTGAGCGTGGTTGTGTTGTCCCGAATCACCAGCAGTGACGCGGCACCGTTCTCGACAAACTCGACCGCGCGCGCGCCGCGCGACAATGCTTCGAACCCCAACGCCCCGGAACCCGCGAAGAGATCGAGCACCCGGGCGTCCGGGATCGATTGCTGCAGAATGCTGAACCAGGCTTCCTTGACGCGATCAGCCGTCGGTCGCACCGTTCGCCCCGCGGGAGCCTTGAGGCGCCGGCCTTTGAACTCACCCGCGATGATGCGGAGCAAGACTCGCCACCCGCGCCTGAATCGTCACGCGTCCCTGCCAGTCGTCCCGCTCCAGCCGGAACGCCACGTCGAGCGGATTCGTGAGCCAGGCCTCCGGCACGGCGTCGGCCCAGCGGAAGCCAATCGCCGGCAGCACCGCCTTGCCGTCGTCGAGCGTGAACCGCAGATGATTCGTCCCCACGCGGCGTGCCCCCACCGCGCGCGCGTTGCGCACGCCGAACACGGGCGCCGGATTCCCCGCCCCGCACGGCTCGAGATGGCGCATCAGGCGTTCGAGCTCCTCGCTCACCTTGTCCAGCGGCAGCTCCAGATCGACCCGCTGGCTCGGCGCGAGGTCCGCGGGGCTCAGCAGCTCGCCCGCGACGGCGAGGAACGCCACGCGAAAGTCCGCGAACCGGTCGCGGCGGATCGTGAAGCCGGCCGCCATCGTGTGGCCGCCGTATTTCTCGAGGTGGCGCCCCACGCGCTGCAGCGCGCCGTGCAGATCGAAACCCGCAATGCTCCGTCCCGAGCCCCGCCCCAGCTCGCCGCCCGGCTCCCAGCCGATCAGGAAGGTCGGCCGGCCGTAGCGCTCGACGAGCCGCGAGGCCACGATGCCGATCACGCCCGGATGCCAGGTGTCGGCGCCGAGGACGATGGCGGCGTCGCTGGCGTTGAGGGTTTTCTCGACGGTCTCGATCGCTTCATCGAGGATCAGCTGGTCCATCTCCTGGCGCCGGGCATTGATCGTCTCGAGCTGGCGCGCCAGCGCCGCCGCCTCCTGCGGGTCTTCGGTCAGCAGCAGGCGGAGCCCGTCGTTGGCATCGCCGATGCGGCCGACGGCATTGAGGCGCGGCGCGAGGATGAAGCCGACGTGCGCCGCGCGCAGCGTCCGCGTGGCGAGGCCCGCCGTCTCGACCAGCGCGCGCAGGCCGACCCAGCGCGAGTCGGCGAGCATCTTGAGACCATGGCGCGCCAGGATGCGGTTCTCGCCTACGAGCGGCACGACGTCGGCGATGGTCGCGAGCGCGACGTAATCGAGAAAGTGCAGCGGCAGGTTGGGCGACAGCCCCAGCACCTGCACCAGCGCCTGGCCCAGCTTGAAGGCGACGCCCGAGCCGCAGAGGTTCTTGTCCTCCGACTGGCAATCGGGACGGCGCGGATCGAGCACCGCGTTCGCGGGCGGCAGCGCGTCGCCCGGTAAGTGGTGGTCCGTGACGATCACATCAACGCCGGCGGCACGGGCGGCAGAGACGGCATGGACCGCTGTTATACCACAATCGCAGGTAATAATGAGCGTCGCGCCCACCCGCTGCGCCTCGGCCAGCCCCGCCGGCCCAAAGTCGTAGCCGTCGCGGATGCGGTGCGGCACGAACGCGTGCGCGCTCGCCCCCGCGCTGCGCAAGATGCGCGTCAGCATCGCGGCGCCGCATTGGCCGTCGACGTCGTAGTCGCCGTGCACGAGAATCGGGCGGCGATCGCGCACCGCCCGCACCACGAGATCGAGCGCGGCCGGCATGTCGGCGAAGCGATGCGGGTCGCTGAGGCGATCGAGATCGGGGCGCAGGAATTCCTTGGCGTGCGCCGGCTCCGCGAGGCCGCGCTGCACCAGAATGGCGGCGAGGGCCTCGGGAATGCGCAGCTGCGACGCGAGGGCACGCGTGGCGAGGGGGTCAGCGCTCGCGGTGACGATCCAGCGGGGAGGAATCATTCCTTGGCGTAGAGTAGCACGCCGCAGGCTTCGCAGCCTTCGATCGTCGCGCCGCGCTGAATCAGCGCCTTGCGCTGCGTCGGGACCGCCGTGAAGCAGTTGCCGCAGGAGCTGCCGTGCAACGGGAAAATCGCGAGCGGCGCCTTGCCGCGGCGGATCCGATCGTAGCGCACCAGCATCGCCGGCTGCACGGCGCGACTGGCGTCCTCGCGCGCGCGCGACGCGGTCTCGCGCGCGCTGGCGATCTCCTGCCGCTTGCCGGCGATCGCCTCGCGCTGCGCCGCCTGCGCGTCGCGCACGTTCTGCAGCGCGTTCTCGGCCTCCGCGGTCTTGCGCTCTGCCTCGCCTACGGCATCGCCCGAGCGCATGAACTCGGCTTCTTCCTTCGCGAGCACCGTGCGCGCCAGATCGAGCTCGGCCATCAGCGTGGACGCTTCTTTCGCACCGCGGACCCATTCCAGCCGCTGGCGGCGCTGCTCCTGCATGGTGCGATAGCTCGCGATCTTCCCTTCCAGGCCATCGCGCCGGTCGAGCGCCGCCTGAATGCCGGCGCGCGCCTGCGCCACCACCCGCTCCGCCGCGGCGACCTGCTCGTCCAGCGCCCGCAGCTCCGGCTCGAGCGCTCTTATCCGGGCGTCGCAGCTGGCGAGCGCGATGTCCTTGTCTTGCAACGCCAACAGTGCTTCAAGATCCGGGTGCACCCTTCCTCCTTGCGTGCTCGAGAATCTTCCAGGTAGGACGCTTGGCATTTCGTTCATGCGCCAACGCTTTCTTTTCAAGAGTGAGTCGGAGTTTGTCAGCCTCAGGCGCGAGATCAATTTCCCGCTGTATTCTCCAAATCTCCCGAGACTTGCGATCAGCCTCGATCTTGGTGACCGCCCATACGAAGAGATCATCGGGCGTGTCAATCCCAGGGCCTGCCGCTTGCAATTCCTCAAGAGCTCGAGCGGACATTCCGTCCAATCGGTCGGGGCTGTTTTCGGCTAGCGCATCGAAGACGCTTCGATAGACCTCAGATGCAAAGTTTTCACGATCGATCTCAGCCAAGACCCGAGACTTCCAGTCCTCGCTACTCAACATGACCCGCAGGATGGCTTTTTCGATCGGCTCGGGGGGCGTAGGGCTCGAGAGGCGCTCTGA
>DASZCG010000228.1:0-7640 GCA_035943355.1 Gemmatimonadales bacterium | reverse complement strand
GGCCCGATGAGCCCGATCGCGCGGGGAGACTGCTCGGTCACCGATTGCGGACCGTCGACGGAGTCGGCTGCGTATTGGCAAGCGTGAGGAGATCCTGCGGCGACTTGGCGCGGTCGGCCAGCGCCAGCGCGCGCTTCACCTGCTGATCATCCGCCATACGGCGCCGGAACTCCGCCGAGCGGCCGAATACGTAGCGCGCAGCCTCGTAGCCGAGCTCCTGCGAAATCAGCGGCCGCGCACCGGCGACGATGGAATCCGCCAGCTCCGCACCCTTGCTGCGGATCCGGCGCATGATCTCATCGACCATCGCGTCGGTCACCGTGAAATTCGGATTCGACAACCGGTTCCCTTCCTTCAGCTCGAGCGCATACGAAGCGAGCGCGTCGCGATATACCGGCGTCTTGTCGCCCAACGCCCGGATGAACGCCCGCTCGGCCGTGGTGAAGGTGTCGGCGACGACGTAGAGGTCCGGTCGAATGCCCCCTCCGCCGTAGACCGTCCGCCCGGCGTCGGTGTGGAATACCGCGGTCGAATCGGGTTTGGTGTCCTGTCCCCGCTGTGCCGCGATCACCTGGGCCTCCTGCTCCGCTTCGGTGCGCGTCACCCGCTGAATCGTGCGGCCGCTCGGCGTAAACCAGCGCGCGGTCGTCAGCTTCAGACCGGTCTCCGGCGTCAGCCGCCAGAAGGACTGGACCAGTCCCTTCCCGAACGTCGGCGTCCCGATCAGCACGGCGCGATCATGGTCCTGCAGCGCACCCGCGATGATCTCTGCGGCGCTGGCCGAGCCACCATTCACGATGGTGACAATGGGCAAACGCGGCCACTGCTGCGGCTTCGCATCGGTGAACTCGTGAGACGAACCGGGCGCGCGGCCACGCGTCTCGACGATCGCCTTGCCGGGATCGAGGAACAGGTCCGACACGGCCACGCCCTGGTCGAGCAAGCCACCGGGATTCTGCCGGAGATCGAAGATCAACGACTTCATGCCTTGCTTGAGCAGCGTGTCGACCGCCTGCGACACCTCACGCGCCGAGCTCTCGCTGACAGGATTGAGCGCGATATATCCGACGTGATCGTTCAACATCATCGCGATCTGCACGGACCGGATGTGAATCGTGGCGCGCGTGAGCTTGAACTTGACCGGATCATCGAGACCCAGCCGCCGGATCGTCAGCTCCGCCGGCGAGCCCACCGGCCCGCGCAGCTCCTTCACCGCCTGATCCTGTTTCCATCCTTCGGTGGAGCGGCCGTCCAGCTGCACGATGCGGTCACCGGTCTGGATGCCGGCGCGCTCGGCCGGTGTGTCGGGCAGCGGCGCGACAACCGTGATCCAGCCGTCGCGCACGTCGATCTGAATGCCGAGGCCTGAGTAGTTGCCCGTCGTCGCTTCGGAGAGCTGGCGGAAATCTTCGGGCTTCAGGAAGACCGAATAGGGATCGCCGAGCTGGTCGAGCATGCCGTCGATCGCCATCTGGTACAGCTGCTTTTCGTCGAGCGAGTCGACGTAGTAGTCGGCGACGTGCGCGAGCACGTCGTCGAACAGGCGCGCCTGCTGATAGACCGATCCGGCCGGCTCCGACTCGCGCTGCAGGAACCAGCCACCGCTGACCAGCGCGGCCACGGTGACGGCGGCGACCACATACCCCTTGTGACGAATCATTTATGCGCCTTTCAATGATAGAGCCGTTGCCGCCACGATTTCGCGCCAGGCGGCGTCCTGGACGGCCTTCTTGGTCTGACTCGCATCAATATGGACAATCCCGGGCCCGGATGCGCTACGGTAGGCCTCCCGGACCCGTGTGTGAAACCTGTCATCTTCACGCTCGATGCGGTCGCGCACCTTGCCGGCCACCTTCTGCCGCTCCCGCCCCAGCGTCACCGGAACGTCCAGAATGAGCGTGAGATCCGGCGTCAACCCGCCCGTCGCCACTCGCAAGGCGGCTTCGACATCCGCCTGTGGCAGCCCCCGTCCCGCTACCTGGTAGGCGATCGTCGAGAGGCCGAAGCGGTCGGCGATGACGATCTGCCCATCCGCGAGCGCGGGGCGAATCACCCGCTCTACAAGATCGGCGCGGGCGGCCAGAAAGAGAAATAACTCTGCGGCATAGGCGCGGTCGTGGCGCGATTTCAGGGCCAGCTTGCGAGCCGCTTCGGCGATCGGGGTCCCGCCCGGCTCGCGGACCGTCAGTACCTCCCGGCCTTCAGCTCGCAGCGCGGTCCCGAGCCAGCGCACCAGCGTCGATTTGCCGGCGCCCTCGGGACCTTCGACGACGACGAACGTCATCCGAGCGTGATGATGGGGCTCGCGGCGCCCTTTTTGATGCCCTCGTAGATCCGGGCATTAATCTTGGCCATCAGTTTTTCGAAATTCGCCTGCGCCGCCACCATCTGTTGATACACCGGATTTCCCTGCACGCCCTGGAGCGCCGTGTCATACTGCTCCACCTGCTCCTTCGTCGGCTCCTTCCCCTGCTGTGCGACGCGCTCGATTTCCTGCGCCAACCGCTCCGCTTCAGCGAGCACTTTCTGTACCGCGTGATCGTCCCGCAGTGCTTCGGTTGCGCGACGCAACGCCTTGTATTCCTCGGTCTGGCCGAGCACGCGCCCTAAATCTTCCGCTTTTTCTTCGAGCACCAATCCTCCTTTGGTTTCACAGGCTACGGAACGCGAGCGCGTAGCGCGGGCAGCCGAACAGATCGGTATGAATGGCGACATTCCAACCGTGCGCAGAGCCAAGCGTGCATACCGCATCTGCCCGCCGCTCGTCGATCTCTAATGCCACCAAGCCGCCTGGCTCCAGCAACGCGCCTGCTCCTGCAAAGAGCGCGCGCGTCGCGTCGAGGCCATCGATCCCACTGACGAGTGCTTCGCGCGGCTCGAAATCGCGCACGGCGAGGTCCAGCGCTGCAAACTCGGCAGCCGTCACATACGGTGGGTTGGAGACGATCACGCGAAGCCGTTCCCCGCTGTCCACCAGGGGCTCCAGCAGGTTCCCCTCGCGAACCTCGACCGGAGTGGGAGGCGCGATGCGCGCGATATTCTCGCGGGCGAGCGCAGCAGCCGCCGCCGATTGCTCGACGGCAATCACCTTGGCGAACGACCCTTCAACGGCCAGCGACAGCGCAATGCAGCCCGAGCCGGTGCCGATATCCGCCACGAGCCCACCTGTCCCGCGTCCCGTGTCCCGCGTCCCGGTTTCCCGTAACACGAGGTCGACGAGCCCCTCTGTTTCGGGACGTGGGATGAGGGCACGTGGATCGATCTGCAAATCGAGTGTGCGAAATCCGACGCGACCGACGACGTAGGCGAACGGCACACCGCGCTGGCGCTGCGCTACCGCCTCCCAGAAGCGGCGCGACACATCCGGCGCGGCGTCGGCCTCTCGTCTCAACCAGACCTCAGCCGGTGTGAGACCGGCAACCGCGGCCCAGAGCGCCGTGGCCTCGCCATCGGGCAGCGAGCCTGAGGCCCGACTCAACTCGTCGGTGATGCGGCGCAGCACGCGGACTTCAGGCACTGATCCGCTCCTTTTCCTGCGCCTGCTTCAACGCGCCGATCAGCTCGTCCAGCCGGCCGTCCAACACTTGATCGATGTTGTGCGTCGTGAAGTGAATGCGATGATCCGTCACGCGATTCTGCGGAAAGTTGTAGGTGCGCACCTTTTGCGAACGGTCGCCGGTGCCCACCTGCGCCCGCCGGTCCCGCGCGCGCGCCGCTTCCTGCTCGGCCACCCGGCGATCCAGCAGGCGCGAGCGAAGGATTTCGAGCGCCTTGATCTTGTTTTGCAGCTGGGATTTTTGATCCTGACACTTCACTTCGAGGCCAGTGGGAATGTGCGTCACGCGCACCGCGCTGTCGGTCGTGTTGACGCTCTGCCCGCCGGGACCGCCCGAGCGGAACACGTCGATGCGCAGATCCTTGTCCTCGATTTTGACGTCGACCTCTTCGGCTTCCGGGAGCACCGCGACTGTTGCCGCCGACGTATGGATGCGGCCCTGTTGCTCGGTCACGGGAACGCGCTGGACGCGGTGGACGCCCGACTCGTAGCGCAGCGTGCCGTATGCCTTCGGACCGCGCGCCGCGAATACCGCTTCTTTCAACCCGCCGAGTGTGCCTGCCGAGAGCGAGAGGATCTCGACCTTCCAGCCGCGGCGCTCGCTGAAGCGCGTGTACATGCGAAACAGATCGGCGGCGAAGAGCGCCGCCTCGTCACCGCCCGTACCGGCGCGGATCTCGACGATGGCATCGCGGTCATCGAAGGGGTCCGATGGCGTGAGCAGCTCGGCGAGCTCGCCCGCGAGGTGGTCGATCGCTGGACGCAGCCGCTCGACGTCACTGCGCGCCAACTGTGACAGCTCGGGGTCTTTGTCGGCGAGCACTTCGCGAGCCTGGGCCAGCTCCGCCTCGAGGCGCTCCAGGCGCTGGTGCGCCTGGCGAATGGCGTCGAGCTGCGCGTGCTCGCGACCGAGCTGCTTGAGTGTGGCCGGATTCCGCGCGGTATCGGGGTCGGCCAGTTGCCGGGCGACCTCCTCCGCCCGCGCGAGCGCTTGGCGGAGTCGGGCCTCCACGGACTTAGGTCGCTCCGGGGGGGGCCTTGGTTCCGTACTTCTGGCGGAAGCGCTCCACGCGGCCGGCGGTGTCGAGCAGCTTCTGCTTGCCGGTGAAGAAGGGGTGGCAGTTGGCGCAGACTTCAACGTGAATCACGGGCGTGGTCGAGCGCGTGACGAACGTGTTGCCACACGCGCACTGGACGGTCGCCCGTTGATATTTGGGGTGAATACCGGGTTTCACTGCAGTATCCTTGCTGAATTGTCGGACAGAAACGAAGTGCGGAAATATAGCTGGGACATTAACTTGGGGGCAAGGCTCACCCCCGCGGTTCGATTGACACCCAAGGCGCGAGGCCGTAAGCTGTGCGCGAACCAAGGAGAGTGTTCGCGTGTCACCAGCGGATGTGCTGCAAAAGGTCCCGCTGTTCAGCCAGCTTGCCGCCCCCGACCTGCAACGGGTCGTGGAAGTGGCGCGCGACCGTGCCTACCCCAAGAACTCCGTCATCCTCTTCGAAGACGATCCCGGCGACGCGCTGTATGTGGTCGCCAAGGGCCAGGTGAAAGTCGTCCTCATCGGAGAGGATGGCCGGGAAGTGATTCTGTCCGTGCTCGGCGAAGGCGAGTTCTTCGGTGAGATGGCGCTCATCGACGACGAGCCGCGCTCCGCGCACGTCATCGCGATGGAAGACTCGACGTTGCTCGTGCTGCGTCGGGAAGATTTCCAGGGAATCCTCGAACACTCCGCCGGCATCGCGCTCGCGTTGCTGCGCGAGCTGTCACGCCGGTTGCGGCGCGTGGACGAGAAAGTCGGCAGCCTTGTGCTGCTCGACGTCCACGGGCGCGTCGCGCAACTGCTCCTCGATCTGGCCGACGAAACCGATGGCCAGCGCATCACTCGCCGTTTGACCCACCACACGATCGCTCAGATGATCGGCTCCTCGCGCGAAACGGTGTCGCGGACGATGCGCGAGCTCGTCGACAAGGGGATGATCGATGTCAGCCGCAAGGACATCGTGATTCGTGACCGGGGAGCGCTGGAGCAAGCTGCAGGACGGTCGTGAGGCGCATCACCGTCTACGTCACTAATTGCCAGTAACTTAGCTGGCATTTTCGGCGTGTCGAAGCACATGACCTACACGGTGACCTTCTGGGGAACCCGGGGGAGCATTCCCACTCCCGGACCGACCACCGCGCGCTACGGCGGAAACACGCCGTGTGTTGCGGTGGAAGGCGCCGGGGGTCAGTTAGTCGTGCTCGACGCCGGCACCGGGATCCGGGCGCTGGGGCTCGAGCTGGTGGCGAAGCAGAATGGCGCCGCTCGCGTCGAGATTCTGCTCTCCCATGCGCATTGGGATCACATCCAGGGACTGCCGCACTTCAAACCGTTCTTTGCACCGGGGAATACGGTGCGCATCTGGGGATCGCGGCAAGGCACCACCTCACTGGAAGCGATCCTGCGGCAGCAGATGGATCCGGCGGTGTTTCCGGTACCGCTTGACGCGTTGTCGGCGCAGCTGACGGTGCAGCAGGTGGACACGGACGACTTCTCGATCGGCGAGTTCCGGGTCCGGACGATCAAGCTGCGGCACCCCGGAACGACATTGGGATTCCGGCTCACCCCGGCGAAGGCCGTCGGGCCGAGCATGGCATATGTGACGGACAACGAATTGGGCAGCGGCGGGCACTACGATGTGCCGGGCAGCTGGCGGCGGGATTTCGTGGCGTTTCTCAAGGGCGTCGACCTGCTGATTCACGACGCGATGTACACGCCCAGGGAGCTGGAGCAACACCGCGGCTGGGGGCATTCGACCTACGAAGAAGCGGTGACGCTCGGCCGCGACGCCGGCGCGAAGCAGCTCGTGCTGTTCCATCACGAACCTGAGCACGACGACAAGGAAATGGATGCCTTGGTGGCGGCCGCCCGCAAATTCGCGACGTCGCGCGGACCGCTCCAGGTTGTCGCCGCGCAAGAAGGCATGAAGGTGACCCTGTGACTCGAGGAGTAGCTATGCGCGCGCGTGCCATCCTGACCGTGTTGAGCCTCGTTCCGGTTCTCCTGGGAGCGCAACAGCGCGGCCAGGACACCCGGCCCGGCATCGCCGTGCTGCCGTTCACCAACGGCGGCTCCTACGGGCAAGCCAAGGAAGACTTCGACGCGCTGGAGCGCGGCATCGCCGGCATGCTGATCTCCGAATTGCAGCGCAATCCGGCTGCCCGTGTCGTCGAGCGCGACCAGATCAGTCAGCTGCTGAGCGAGCAGAATCTCGGCGCGCAGGGCCGGGTCGACTCCGCCACGATTGCCCGGGTCGGCAAGGTGACCGGTGCCCGGTACATGGTGATGGGCAGCTTCATCGACTTCTACGGCGACTTCCGCATCGACGTGCGCCTGGTCAATACCGAGACGACGGAGATCGTCAAGACCGAATCCGACCGGGCACAGCGCGAACATCTGTTCGACCTGATCCGCACCGTCTCCGAGCGGCTGATGAAGGACGCCAACCTGCCCCAACTCGAGCGCCGCGCGAACGATCAGCGCTCGGAGCGCAAGATTCCCACGGAAGCGCTGACCTACTACTCGCGCGCCCTGCTGTATCAGGATCGCGGGCAAAAGGAAAAGGCCGCGGACATGTTCATGCACGCGATCCAGATCTTCCCCGAATACGCTGAGGCGCAGCAAGGCCTGCAGCGGGTCAAGCAGTCCTAACGGGTCCTTCCCGCGTGCGCCGTCCCGGCACACCTGCGGCGTGAGATATCTCCTGCTGCATCCGCCGCTGTGGCGGCCGGACTCCGTGGCTCCTGCGCTGGCGACGTCGCAGGTGGAAGCCCGCGCCGTACAGCAGCCGCGGGATCTCGCTGTTGAAGACCGGCCCACAGTGCTGCTGCTCGACGCCGAGAGCCGCTCCGCATTCCCGGTGGACGTGCTGCGTTCCTTCGTGGACGCCGGCGGCGCGATCGTCGCCCTGGGACGCCACGGTGAAGTCGACGTGCCCGACGCGCTCCCCACCGAGTTCTTGTCGGGATTCCTGACGCATCCCGCGAGCCCGCGCAGCCTGCTCGTCGCGATTCGGGCCGGCTTCCGCGAGGCCGCGG
>DASZCG010000227.1:0-3227 GCA_035943355.1 Gemmatimonadales bacterium | reverse complement strand
TCGATGAATCCGCGAGCTTGAAGCCCTGGGCGCCGAGTCGCTTTTGGATCGCGACCACGACATCGCTGGGCGAGGCAGCCTTGATAGAGACGCGCTGCGCGAAAAGGGACGATGCGAACGCAAGCAGGTTACAGGAGAGCGCCAGGACAGGCGAGGATCGCATGAGACCTTAACAGGCCGTGATGCAGAAATGCCGGACCGTGCTATCGAGCGGCGAGAGGTAGCCGGCCTGCCGCAGAAGCAGCGTTCCGCGTGCGCCGAGGTACAGCGTGTCTGCGCCGGCACCACCCCCGGGGCTCGGTGGATACGACAGCACGATCTTCCCCGGAATCCGCTCATACGTCGCCGAACTGGTCCAGTCGTTGACTAGTGGGAGCCGGTCGCCATTGGCGTTGGTCACCCATCCCTCGGAACGCTCGTGACGCTGGGCGTTGGACGCGTCGACAAACGTGACCCATCCCTCGGTGATCCGCTGAGGGACGTACGCGCTGTCGTTGGTCGGCGGGCTCCACGGGAGCGGATCGCCGTTGATGCTGCGCAAATGATAGACCGCGCCCACACTCACTGGGGCGAGGGGATCGCCGCAGGCGAGGAGGGCTAGCAGGGCGCCGAAAGTGGCTGTGGCCCGCATGACGATATCCTACACCGCCGATACACGGAGGCACCAGGGGGCGTGGGTCACCGACGATACTAAAAAGCAGATCCTGAGCGCGGCACGCGCGCGTAGCGCAGGATCTGCTTTCTCCTGATCCGTGCGCTGCGGCGCCGGCTCGGCGAAGACGCGAGCCCTGAAGGGCTCACGATCTATTTCCTCGGTTGGCTCCTAGCGCGGTGCGGTGACCACAATGCGTGCCGTTCCAACGACGTTCCCGCTATTCGCGGCGATCACGACCGTCCCCGCGGCGTGTGCGGTGACCAGGCCGGCGTTGCTGACCGACGCAATCGCGTCGTTCGAGGACGACCACGTGAAGTCTCGGTTCGGAATGACCGTCCCGCTCGAGCTGTGCGCACTTGCGACGAGCTGCTGCCGGTCCCCAACCGCCAGCGTGCTCTCGGACGGACTCACCACCACGGACTGCACTACGTCGGTGGGAATGACCAGACCGGTCGGATTGGATCGCAGCTGCGCGTTTCGCTCGGCGAGCTGCTGTAATGCACGCCGGCATTCCTTCGACTTCTTGAAACCGCTGGCCGCCGAGAAGCTAGAGACGACGCCCCAACCCAGGCCGACGGCCACGATTTGGTCCGGGTTCTCATAGGCAGACCGGTCCGATGCGGCGGCCACCGCTCCCAGCACATTCAGGCTCGCCCAGACGATGTCGAGGATAGGCCCGGCGTTACTCTCTGTGCAGGAGAATGACAGCATCTGCTCGTGACCGGTTGGTGGGCCCTTGGAAATAATGAATCCGCAGCCAGTCAGTTGGACGGACAACAGCCCGAGCAGGATCGGTGTGGGCTTCATGAGGTCCCCGCCTCTCGTTGGGAAGCCTTCAGCGTGGTTCAGCGTCGTGCGAAAATCATACACGTCAGGCTGTCGCGTGGCACGCCAGGCCGCGCCAAAAGTCATAATCGCGCGGCGCGCGTAAGGCGGGACGATTCTCATGAACCTGTAATCCTTACCTAATCCACGCGCCGAGCTCCTATCAGAATCCTCCGGTAGAATCGGGAAAAGACCACGAGGCCGTCATGTCTTCCCTCCGCGCCGCGCCGAATCTCACGCCAATGATCGATGTGATGCTGGTGCTGCTGCTGATTTTCATGATTCAGCAGCTGCTCATCCCTGCCCTGGCATTGCCGACGAGCAAGACTGCCATCGACAAACCGAAGCCCGATGCCGTGACGCTGCGGATCGATCGCCGTGGCGTGTTCGAATTGTCGACCGATAGCGAGTACGGCGGCAAAGGAAGGAGAGTGGCGCGCGCGGATCTGGGTGCCGAGTTGGCGCGGCTGTACGAGCACCGGGTGGGAGACCACGTCTTGTATCTCATGGCCGATAGCTCACTGGCGTTCGATGTGATCGATGACGCCCTCTCGATTGCGCGAGAGGCGGGCGTGCGGGTGGTGGCGACGGTGACGGAGCGGCGAGGGCGGTGATAGGACTCCGTGCGCTGAAAGCCTGCCCTGAGCGCAGCGAAGGGCTCGCCTACAGCCTCGGGGTTCCGACCTCGCGCTTCGAGGTCCGCGTCGTGCGACGACTGGTCCGTGCGTTGAGCTTCGAGGTCCAGGCCGTTAGTACAGGACTCTGCACCGTGCGCTGACCTCTGCACAGCGTGCGCGTGCTACTCCGCTCGTTCCGCGTCCTAGTCGCCACCGCGCGCCGATGTCTTCCCAGCGCGTACGTCCTAGTCCGCCCATTTCGCGTCGTGGTCGCGACCGCACGCCGACGTCTCCGCGCCGCGTTCGTGCTAGTCGGGAGATCGCGCGTCCTAGTCGCGACCGCGCGCCGACACCTCCCCAGCGCGCGCCGACTAATCCGGACCTCGCGCGTCCAAGTCGCGACCGCGCGTCGACCTCTCCGCAGCATGTGCGGGCTGATCCGGACGTCGCTCGTGCTAGTCGCGTCCGCGCCCTGAGCTATCCAGACAATTGGCGTCGAAATACAGGTCGACAGCGCACTTCTACCCGCGAAATGGGTCCCGGCTGTGGAAAACGGGGCGTTCCTACAGGCCGCGTGCTGCGCTGAACGCCTGCCCTGAGCGCAGCGAAGGGCGCCGGCTCGGCGAGGACGCGAGCCTGAAGGGCTCACCGCGTCCTTTAGGACGCGTGACGTGGCCAAGCCGACCCTTGGGGCACGGGTCAAATGCAGGAGATGGTTGTTCTGCCAGTGTTGCTTGAAACGACCAGGCAGGATCTTCACCCCGGGTCATCCGCGCGCCGAGCTGATATGGATTATCTTCGGGCACCGTCGCAGCCGGAGGATAGGGCGTGAACAGGATACCGTTCAGTGTCTACGATTTCTTCGGCTACCTCTCAACGGGCTTTCTTATTCTCGTCGCAGTGGCCTACAGCACGGGTAGAATTGGTCAGCTGCACGAACCGCCTGGCGTGGTGATGGGCTTTTTCTGGCTCATAGCAGCCTACGTTGTCGGCCACATCATCGCTCACATTGCCAGTGGCTTGCTGGAGCAGAAATTCCTTCGGGGTTTTCTAGGCTCGCCGGAAGACCATCTGCTCCTGCCGAAGAAGTCTGGATGGAAGGCGCGACTCTTCCCCGGCAACTTCACGCC
>DASZCG010000226.1:0-3246 GCA_035943355.1 Gemmatimonadales bacterium | reverse complement strand
GCTGAGGGACGCGGGGGGTCCGGGGGGTCCAGGGGGTCGGGGGGGGGAGACAACGATCTGTTCCGCGCGTTGGTCGCAAGTGTCCGTGGAATTGCGCAAGGGTTGCAGAGCACGGGTTGAATGGTTTAACGTCGAGCCATGACTCAACCGACGACACTCGCCGAGCTGAAGCAGACGGAGTGGGCCAGCCCGGCCCGCCGCCAGCGCACCGTCAAAGACGAAATGCGGGAAAACCTCATCTGTTTGCTGGAGAACGGCTCGCCGCTGTTCCCGGGGATCGTGGGGTACGAGGAGACGGTCATTCCGCAGCTCGTCAACGCGATTCTTTCGCGCCACCACTTCATTCTCCTGGGCCTGCGCGGGCAGGCGAAAAGCCGCATCCTCCGCCAGCTCGTCACGCTGCTCGACGAAGAGATTCCCATTCTGGCAGGCAGCGAAGTCAACGACGATCCGTTCGTCCCCATTTCGAAATACGGCCGTGAGCTGATCGGGGAGCGTGGCGACAAGACGCCGATTGCCTGGCTGCCGCGCGAGCTGCGGTTCGTGGAGAAACTGGCCACGCCCGACGTCACCATCGCCGACATCATCGGCGACGTCGATCCCATCAAAGCGGCCCGCGGCGGGCACCTCCTGTCCGACGAGCTGACGATGCACTTCGGCCTGCTGCCGCGCGCCAATCGGGGCATCTTCGCGATCAACGAGTTGCCCGATCTCGCTGGCAAGATTCAGGTGGGCCTGTTCAACATCATGCAGGAAGGCGACGTGCAGATCAAAGGTTACCCGGTGCGGTTGAACCTCGACGTGGCATTGGTCTTTACCGCCAACCCCGAGGACTACACCGCGCGCGGCAAGATCATCACGCCGCTCAAGGACCGGATAGGCTCGGAAATTACGACCCACTACCCGCTCACGGTGGAGCTGGGCACCGCGATCACCCAGCAGGAAGCATGGGTCGAGCGCAACGGCGGCAATCGATCGCTCCGTGTTCCCGACTTCATGGCAGAGCTGATCGAGCGGATCGCGTTCGAGGCGCGCGAGGACAAGCGTGTGGATCGCCGCAGCGGCGTGTCGCAGCGCCTGCCCATCAGCGTACTCGACAACGTGCTCTCCAACGCGGAACGCCGCACCATCATCACGAAGGAAAAACACGTCGTACCGCGCATCTCCGACGTCTACGCCGCCTTGCCGGCGATCACCGGCAAGCTCGAGCTCGAATACGAGGGCGAGCTGCAGGGCTCGGAGACGATCGCCAAGGATCTGATCCGGCGCGCGGCCGGCCGCACCTTCGAGGGCCGCGTCGGCGGCGCCAATGTGGACGACATCGTGCACTGGTTCGATGAAGGCGGCGCGCTGAAGATCACCCCGGACGAGCGTTCCGAAGCGCTGCTCAAGGGCTTCACGGTCGTGCCGGGTCTCTTGACCCTCGTGGATCAAGTGGGACTCGCGGGCAAGAAAGACCCCGCCACGATGGTCTCGGCGTGCGAGCTCGTGCTCGAAGGCCTGGTCGCGGAGAAGCGCATCGCGCGCAGCGAGGAGCTGGGCTACGTGCGGGCGCGCTCCGAACCGAAACCGCCATTCGGCAAGGGACAGACAGGACCGGGAGCGGGACCCAACCTCTTCACGTAACCTCCTCCACATCCGGGAGTCGCCATGGGCGAACTCGTCTTTGGGCTTGTACTCCTCGCAGTCGCCTTCTTTCTGCGCCTCGGCGCCGCCACCGTCCGCGCGGAGAGCGCGGGCGGGCGTTCCATCGGCGGAACGCTGCGGATTCTCAGCTACGTCGCGCTGGTGATCGGCGTCGTCACGGTCCTCGGTTCCACGACCGTGGTGATAAACGCCGGGCAGGCGGGCGTGCGGCATGCCTTCGGGACGGTCGATCCCAAGCCCCTGCTCGCCGGCATCCGGTTTGTCTCGCCCTGGTCGTCGGTCGAGCGCTTCTCGACCCGCGAGGAGCAATGGCCGAGTGCAGGCGCCCAAGTGGAGGAGATCGAGGCCCTCTCCTCCGAGCAGATGGGGATGCACGTCGAAGTATCGATCCGCTGGCAGATCGACCCGCAGCAGGCGCCACGCATCTACACGGAGATCGGCGACGAGGAGCAGATCCGCGGTGCCGTCCTGAACGCAATCCGGAAGGGTGTCCGGGACGGGATGGTCCAGTACTCCATCAACGACATCGCCAAGCGCACGCAGATCGCCAGCACCATGGAGGCGCTCGTCGACTCGGCGCTCGTCACGCAGCCGCGCGCCGGCGGCCCGCCCTTCCGCATCGCGACCGTGACCGCGTTCTTCTTGCGGGACTTGCAGCCGCCGGCCGCGGTCGTGCAGGCGATCAACGCCAAGATCGCGCAAGAGCAGCAAGTCGAGACGGAGCGCCACCGGGTGGAAGTCGCGCGGCTGCAGGCGGAGCAGCAGCGGCTGCTGAATACCACGCTCACGCCCGAGGCGCTGATGCGGCAGTATCTCGACGTGCTGCGCGACATGAAGTCATCGAACAATCTCGTGATACTCGTTCCGACCCAGGGCGGCGTCCCGTTGCTCAACATCGGAGATCTCCGACGCAATCTCCGGCAGCAGTAAAGCCACTCGTCACGATCACGCGGCAGTACGCGTCGGGCGGCTCGGCGATCGCGCGGCTGGTGGCCGAGCGCCTCGGCGACGGTTGGACGCTCGTCGACAACGAGTTCGTCGATCAGGTAGCGCGGCGCGCCGGCTTGCCGCGCGACGAGGTGGCGCGCCGTGAGGAGCGGGCGCCGGGACTGTTGGAACGCCTGGCGCGCACGCTCGCCGTGGGCTCGCCGGAGATGCTGATTACCGGTGAGCATCCTGTCTCAGTCGAGACCGACGAAGCAACGATCGTCAAGATGACGGAGCGCGTTATCAACGAGGCGGCTGCCGAGGGCCGGGTGGTGTTGGTAGGTCGCGGCGCGCAGGCCATCCTCGCCTCGTGGCCGAACGCGCTGCATGTGTATGTGGTCGCGTCCCTACCATTCCGTCGCACAGTGGCGGTCGAGCGGCTGGGCGTCGACCCCGCGAGCGCCGATAAGGCGATCGCGGAGACCGACCAGCAGCGCGACCAGTATGTGAAGTCGCACTACGGCCGCGACCGGCAGGACCTCACGCAGTACGATCTGGTGTTGAATGCCGAGCGATTGGGATTCGAGGGGGCCGCGGACCTGATTGTTGCGGAAATCAAACTGCGCAGGTGGGCGTAGGGCCGGGGTTGTAGGGGCGCAGCATGCTGCGCCC
>DASZCG010000225.1:0-24838 GCA_035943355.1 Gemmatimonadales bacterium | reverse complement strand
GCTCGCACCCCGCGAGCACGGCGGCCAGGACAATAGTGAAACGCATCGGGTGGCGAACTCGTCGGCGCAACATCGGTCGCGAAAATCTAGCCGTCACGGCGGCATAAGGCACGGACGGCTGCAACACTCGGACCAGGTGACGAGCTCCAGTCCGTAGAGTAGTTCCTGTAGTCTGGCTTCTTCTAACTGTCCGCTAGAGAAGTAGTCTTACCAGTCGCTTGCAATATCCCATGCACGACGAGCTGCAACGCGACAAAGAATAGTCCGCCCCAAATCAGAGAGGGCAACTGATTCGCATCGCGTCCCATCCTGAGCAACGCCCAGCGCGCAACGACGTAGCACCACAGTCCACCCGCAAACCACCCGAGGACGCGGACGAGTTTCCCGCCCGGCGTTTCGATGCCGGGGATTTTGAGCAGCCACACTTCCACCCAATGGCCCAGATAGGTGAAGCAGAACGCGAGCGTGAACGCGTCCAGGAAGTCCCAGCCTTGCCGAGGCAATGCCCCCGCAATGACGAGCGCGAGCGGCAACGCCAACAGCGTGTTACGGGTGAGGGCTTTCATTGAGGTGCACCTCCAGCCAATCGAGGACCGTGCCCCACCAGATGCGGCGATTGCGGGGGCGCAACACCCAGTGCCCTTCATCAGGGAAGTACAGGAATTTCGCTTCGACGCCCATCCGCTTCGCAGCCGTGAACGCCTGGTATCCCTCCGAGAGATCGACTCGGTAATCGAGCTGGCTATGCACGATCAGGATCGGCGTCTTCCAGTCGTTCACGTGATTCAAGGGCGACCATTTTTCGTAAAGTTCGCGGTGTGTGTACGGCGGACCGCCGAACTCCCAGTCGGTGAACCACAGCTCTTCGGTGCTGCCCGCCATGCTCGTGGTGTTGAAGACGCCATCGTGGTCCACGAGCACCTTGAACCGTTTCGTGTGGCCGGCGATCCAGTAGACCATGTACCCGCCGTATGATGCGCCCGCCGCCCCCATGCGCGTCGAGTCCACGTACGGTAGCCGGGCGACGACGTCGAGACCCTTCATGAGATCCTCGTACGGATAGTCGCCCCAGTGCTGTGAGATCGCGTCGGTGAATTTCTGGCCGTAGCCGGTCGAGCCGTGGAAGTTCACGGCGGCGACTACCCACCCTCGCGCCGCGAACATCTGGTAATTCCACCGGGCGCCCCAGTAATCAGTCCACGCGCCCTGCGGCCCGCCGTGAATCAGATAGACCACGGGATACCGCTTCGCCGGATCGAACCCCGGCGGTTTCTGCGTCCACCCGAAGACCGAATCGCCGAGCGCGCCGACGAATCCGAATTCTTCGAGCGGTGGCAGATCGAGGGTGGCAACCGCGGAGTCGGTTTGATGCGAAAGCGCCTTCGGTGTGCTGCCTGCGACCCACACCTCGGGTGGTTGCGTGTTGCTTTGATGCAGATAGGCGAGCGTGCGGTTGTCCGGTCCGACTTGTACGCCCGTATTCACGCCGCCTGAGACCACGCGCGTCCGCTTGTATCCGGGAATATCAATGCGATAGATGTTGTCTCGCCCACGCTCCTCGACGACCGCATAGATGCACTTCGCGTTGGGACACCACGTATAGGAGCCAATCGACAGATCCCATCCGGCAGTCGCGTCAACCGCCCGTCCGCCCGCCTGCCCGCCTGCCCGTGCAAGGAGCATGAGCCGCAGGCGGTCGGCCTCAAATCCGGCCCTCTCCATGGAGAGATACGCGAGCCACTTGCCGTCCGGTGAATAGCGCGGTGTGTTGTCGGCGCCGGCGTTTGTGGTGATGGGCCGCAGCGTTCCTCCGCTGTCGACCACGAACAGGTCCACGTTCGTGTTGTCGGCGACCGTCGTGTCGCCGTGCATCGCCACGACGGTCTCACGGCCGTCCGGCGAGATCGCGACGTCGCCATCGCCGCCCGTCGCGATCGGGGGCACGTCGTGATCGACCGGCGTCAGATCTGTCGCCTTGCCGCTCGCGAGAGCGACGCGAAACAGATGCTGCCGCTTCCCGGCGCGGAAATCGTCCCAGTGCCGCCACATGAGGCCGCTCCAGATCCGCGCCTCGGTGGGATAGTTCCCATTGCGCTGGTCGATTTCCTGATTGAGCGGCCACTTGATGTCGCTCACCACCAGCAATCCCGAGCCATCGGGCAGCCAGAGCAGATCGGACGCCCCCCCCCCGTCCGCCAGGTGCGACACTTTCCGCGCGTCGCCGCCGGCGATCGGCAGCACCCAGACCTGCGCGCCGCTGTCGCGTGTCGCAATGAACGCGAGCGTCTTGCCGTCGGGCGACCAGCGCGGTTGGCGGTCGGAGCCCGGCCCGCCCGTCAGCTGCCGCGACTTGCCCGTCGCCACTTCGGCGACCCACACGCGCGCGACATTGCGATTGTCCTCGAGCGACGTCGTCGCGACGGTATAGGCGACCCACTTCCCGTCAGGCGACAACTGGGGATCGCTCACCGATGTGAGAGCGATGTAATCCTCGAACCTGATGGCCCGCTTTTGCGCCAGCAGCGGGGAGGCAATCAGCAGCAGCAGGCAGGCAAATCGCATTCAGTACTCCGGGTGTGTAAGGATTGCGCGTACAAGATCGTCGAAGAGCTGCGACTCCGGTGTGACGTTGCCCGCGTCGTCCGTGTGCACGTTCCAGGCGGCAAGCTCGTTGAGGGCGGTGGCTTCCTCGTAGGTGAGATGCAGCACGTGGCCGTTGGCCGCTGTACCGGCCTTCTCCAGCACGTTCTTGAGCACGTCCGGAAGGTGTTTCGCAAGGCGGATGGCGTCGTACTGTTCTCTGGTGACGGTGAGATCCATGAGCTAATCTTGGGAGCTTCGGAATCACCCGCAACCTTTCTCGAGTGTCAACGCATGCTGCGCACCGCATTCCTATCGACGGGGTTCCAGGTTCCGTCGCGTGTCGTCACCAACGACGATCTCGCGAAGATCATGGACACGTCGGATGAGTGGATCGTCCAGCGCAGCGGGATCAAGACGCGCTACTGGGTCGACCGCGGCGACACCGGCGTCGGCCTCGCCCGCGCGGCCTCGCAGAAGGCGCTCGACAAGGCCGGCCTGGAGCCGCGGGATCTCGACTGCATCATCTACTGCACCTGCACGCCCGACCATTTCGAGCCCGGCAACGGGGTCTTCCTGCAACGCGAGCTCGGCCTCACCGACATTCCCGCCGTCGACGTGCGCAATCAGTGCAGCGGATTCATCTACGGCCTGTCGATCGCGGACGCCTGGATCCGCACCGGACAGTACAAACGCATCCTGCTGGTCGGCGCCGAGGTCCACTCGCGCGGGCTCGACAAGACGACGCGCGGCCGGGACACGGCGGTCCTGTTCGGCGATGGCGCGGGCGCGGCCGTGTTGGCGCCGGTCGACGCCGACGGGGGAGGCCGCGGCGTGCTGTCGACGCACATCTTCGCCGACGGGCGCTACGCCGAGAAGCTCTGGGTCGACGGCCCCGGCCTGGCACACGACCCGTACGTCAGCGTCGAGATGCTCGAGCAGGGGCTGCATCGCGCAGTGATGGAGGGACGGGAGGTCTTCAAGTTCGCGTCCGTGAAGATGCCCGAGTCCGTCGCCATCGCCCTCCAGACCAACCACCTCACCGCCGCTGACGTCACACTCCTCGTTCCCCACCAGGCAAACCTCCGCATCATCGAAATGGTCCAAAAGGCGACGGGCCTGCGTGAGGATCAGGTCTACACCAACATCCAGAAATACGGCAACACGACGGCCGCGTCGATTCCCATCGCCCTGGACGAAGCGCTCGCCGAAGGACGTCTGAACAGAGGCGACCTGCTCGTCCTGACGGCGTTCGGATCGGGATTCACGTGGGGAAGCGCCGCGATTCGCTGGTAGGGTTCGATTCCGCCAATTCGCTCAGCTCCCGAGCGGCGCCGTCGGCCAGCGGCGTGCCGCGGTACTGATCGGCGAATCGCAGCAACTCGCCTTTCAAGCGGTCAATTCGTCCGGTCTTGCGGTACAAATCGATGAGACCGTTCGCCGTCCGCATCCGCTGATTCTTGTTGGCCGGCGGCTCCGCGTTGCGAATCTCGAGATACAGGCATTCGGCTTCATCGTACCGCTTGAGCTGAGTCTCGAGCAGCTGCGCGAGTTTGAGCCGCGCCTCATGATCATCCGGCTCGATGCGCAGGTGATCGCGGAACCACTCGGCGGCTTCTTCATACTTGCCGTGCGCGATCAGGACGTCCTGCCGCGGATAGGTGCGTGGCGGCGCGATGTCGCCCACGGCGAACATCGTCTTCACCAGGCCGGACGACGCGGCGCCCACGGCGCGGTGAATAGCGAAAATGGCGCCGATCGTGACAGGAATGTTGAGGACCGTGAGCATGGCCTCGACTCCACCGGAGATCCATTCCCTCTTGTGCATGAAGTACCACACCAGCGACAGCATCACGAAGCACGCCGGCCCAAAGAAGACCGCAACCTTCAGCAGGTACGCGCGATCTGCCGCATCGCTATCGCGGAGCCTAGACCCGGGTGCCGCCATGAAACGCGAGATTGCGCCTGAAACGCACCCCACGCAAGTTCCGTAGAGCGCGGTACCTACAGGAGACCACCATGTTGGGATTGATCGTGACGGCCGCCGCCCTGGTCGGCGGCTTCGTTGTCTCTCGCGACTTCGTGCGGCGCCGCCTGCGCTACGTCGAAGCCGTCAAGAAACCTTCCGCTCCCTGGATTGCCGGCGCCGCCGCAGCGGCCGTCGCGCTGCCGATCGCTTTTCTGCCGGTTGTGACCGTTGGTACTGCGGTTGCGTTGGGTGTGGGTGTCGCCGGTGGAGTGGCGAGCGGTCGCAATGCGCCACCGCCGCAAGACACGCCCTAGACGACCTTCAGGGCTTTGGCGGGGCCCGGGGCAGCCACCTCGGGGCGGCCGGCCACGACACGCAGCGCCCGCACCGCTTCCCGCGCAAACGTCCTTCCCGCGCCCTTCTCGACTTCCTCGAGCGCGCTCCACCGCGTGAACGCCGGCCGCACCGGCGTCGCCATCTGGAGCGTCTCGAAAGCGTCGGCGACGGCGAGCACTTTCACAGGCGTCGCCATGGGAAGCGCCTCGATGTCCCAATCGTCGCCCACGATCTCGTAGTAGTGCGAGTACTCCGCGATGATCTCCGCGGCGCCGCGCAACGCGCGCGCCACGGCGAGTGTTTGGTCGGTCACCGAGCGAGACAAGAGCCGCAGGAGACGGTGATCGGCGGTTCCCACTTCATGCAGCAGCGCGGCGATCCGCAGGTTCTCCAGCTCGCTGTCGCGTAGCTTGAGCTCGGCGCCCATCTCGCTGGCCAGTTGGGCGACACGCGTCGCATGTCCTTCCTGATGCCGCTCGCTCGACTCGATGTGAAACGTGAGCATCTCGAGGGTCGCGAGATACGCGTTCTTGAGATCCGCCAACCGGGCGGCGCGCTGCTCCGCGAGCCCGCCGACCACATATCCGGTGAGAATCAGGAACCCGGCCCAGGGAACCAGCGTCAGCATGGAATCCTGCGTCAGTCCGGCATCCATGCCGAGGCCTTCGATCGTCTGGAAGAAAAAGGTGAGTGAGCCGATGAACACGGCCGATGCGACCGCAAAGCGCCGCCCGCCGTAGAAACCGGCAAGGATCACCGGCAGATAGTAGAAGCTGAGAAAGGCGAGCTTCTGCTCAATGAGCCGGTTGATCACGAACAAGGAAGCCACGAGCAGCAGGACGAGAATGCGCTCGAAATACTTGAGAAAAAAACGCTGCACGAAGTCCCTTTCTGCTAAGGAGATAGCTGCTCGCGGTTCAAAGTGAGGAAGCGGTGGGCGTTCTGCAAGTGAGGAGAGTCACAACTGTGCTCAACCTGGACCAGCATGAGCACCCCTGACCGATCGGCACAGAATTCGCCGAGGACCTGGCGGGGCGGGCCTGGCGCGTCCTAGAGGCCCCCCCGGTCGGTGGCTGGGTCCTCCTCCGCTCGTCGCTCGTAGCCCGGGCAGCGCAGCACCGGGAGCGGCGGGTAGCGGACGAACCGCGCGTCCGTGTCGGCGCGCGTGCAGCGGTAGAACACGGAGCCGCGCCGGTTCTTTACGATTTGCACCCACCGGCAGGTCGCACAGAGGCCCACTTCGCGCTCGATCATTAGGTCCCAACACAAGCTAGTTATATGTTGGAGCCCGTGAACCGGGGACCGGGAGGAGTCGACAACTTCGGGCTCCCTCCGGGCGTGCGGGACGAATACCTGCAGGGAGCCCGCGATCAGCTCGGGGCGATCGCCGAATTAGCCGAACGGCTCGTCGCCGCGGGCGATGACACGGCTGCGATAAAAGCATTGCGCCGCGATGCCCACCGGCTGCGCGGCTCGGCTGGCTCCTTCGGATTTCCCCAGGCCAGCGTGGTCGCGGCCGAGCTCGAAACCGCCGCCAAGCAATGGCTCGAGCAGTCGGAAAACGGCATGGCCGCAAACCGCGGCCAGGAAGCACGCGCATTCGTGCGTCGTCTCGCGACGGCCTTGTTCACGAAACAGAGTGCGCCGCCGCCGATCGAGGTCGTTCCGTCCGCCCCTTCCCCTCCCTCCCCACCCTCTACCGACCTTCGGGAGGTCCCCGAGGTCATCGTCGTCGAGGACGATCCCACGCTGGCGGAGTTGCTGACGTTTGGGCTGGAAGCACGCGGCTATCGCTTCGTGCACTACCGCAACGGCCGCGAGGCGCTGGACGCGCTCCGCGAGCTGGACACGCACGGGCAAACGCCATTGCTGCTCCTGGACGTCGATCTGCGGGCGCTGGACGGTTACTCCATCTTGGAAGCGCTCAAGCAGGAGTGCCCGGGAAAATTCCGCGTGGTCTTCACCACCGTGCACGGCAACGAGTCCGATCAGCTGCGCGGTCTCGAGGCGGGCGCGTTGGACTACATGGTCAAGCCGATGAGCCTGCGTGTCGCGCTGGAGAAAATCCGGCGTTGGGTGGGTCGATAATCGCGTCGCCCCGGCAGTTCCTGATCGTGGTCGCAGGACCGCCGCGACCTGCATCGCGACGTGCACGACAGCATCAGCACAAGTCCAACACCGTGATGAGAGATGCCATCGGAGGGGAGCTGGCGGCTTGCTGGGCCAGCTCCCTCGCCATCGTCTAGACGCGCAGCTGTGGGTGTTCCTTCAACAAGCGGTGTTGCAGCACGGGGTGAGTCCGCCATACCTGCCAGCCCATCGCCAAAACGGCGAGGAAGTTTGCAACAATCACAGACCACCATCCGATCGTCCCCAGGACCCATTGGGCGTTGACACCGATCGTCGCCAGGACGAGGCCATCGAGCAGAATCGCCGTGAGTAACGCGAGCAAGCCCATCGCTGGCGCGCGCTCGACCTGCTCAGCCGACGCAACGAACACAACGCCGGCAATGGCGAATGCGACGATGTGAACAACGGTGTATGCCGCCACCAGGCCGAACGTGACCACGATGTCTCCGGGACCGGCAGCGTTCATCAACAGAGCGGATGCGAGCGCAGCGGGGGTGCGGAAGGGGGTGCCGCTCGCGAGATCCAGGATGAAGAACCAGGCGGCGACGACGGCCGCTCCGATGAGCCCGTTCACCACGCCACGCGCCACCGCAGGAGGCGCGCGCAGCGCGGCAAGGCCGAAGGGCCGCGGATCGCGTTCCGCGTAGTGCAGATAGCTCATCAGCGCCAGCCCGCCGGCGATGTTCGCGCCGACCACGTGCGGCCAGGGGATGACGCCGAGGTCCGGTGCCCGGAGCAGGAGCAGGCCGACGTAAAACACCGCTTCCTGCAACAGCAATCCGAAGACGAGACCAAGGAACAGACGCGACAGCGCGGTGAAAGTCGCGCTCACCCACGCCATACCCACTCCCAGCGTCGCGAAGACCCCGAAGTGGAGGACGGTGTAGGCGACGACGAGCCCAGGGGTGAGACGCACTAATTCCTGATTCAGGAGCATGCCGGCGAGCAGCCGGGGCGTACGGAACGGGTACCCTGCCGCTGTGTCCGCAATGAAGAACCACGACACGACGACGAGTCCAGCGAGGAGTCCACCCACCACGCCGTTGACGATCACTGCCTGTGCGGGCCGTCTCATTTCTCGACCTCGCGGAAATGTACGTGGGACAACATGGCAACGCGGACGACGGCTGTCTACCGCGATTGTCGCTGTAGTTCCCCCGCGACCCGCTCCGCCTCCCGCAGCACCCGCAGCGTATTCAGTCCGGCCACTTTCTTCACGTCCGCCTCAGTCCAGCCACGCCGCAGCAGCTCCGCGATCAAGTCGGGGAACTTGGACACGTCCTCGAGGCCGGCCGGGACGCTGGAGATGCCGTCGAAGTCGGAGCCGATGCCGACATGATCGATTCCGGCGACCTTGCGCAGGTACTCGACGTGATCGGCGACCTGGGCGAGGGTGGCTTTGGGGCCTGCCGCGTGCCAGGCTTTGACCGAATCGCCAATGGCCAAGGAATCGAGGCCCGCCGCGTGCAACCGCGTGGTTTTTTTCTGGATGCTGTCGTCGTACACCCGCAACGAGTCGGAGACGTAGTCGGGGGCGAAGTTTGCCATCACGACGCCGCCGTTCTTCGCGAGCAGCGTCAGGATCGAATCGGGGACGTTGCGCACGTGGTTATCCAGCGCGCGGGCGGATGAGTGCGAGAAGATCACGGGCGCGCGTGACACGCGCAGCGCATCCATCATCGTCCCGTCCGACACGTGCGAAAGATCCACGAGCATGCCCACCCGGTTCATCTCGCGCACGACATCCTCGCCGAATGGCGTCAGCCCGCCGTGTTTCGCGCTGTCGGTCGCGGCGTCGGCCCAGTCGATTGTCTCCCAGTGGGTGAGCGTCATGTAGCGCACGCCGAGCTGCGCGAACGCGCGCAGCGCGCCGAGGGAATTCTCGATCGCATGCCCGCCCTCGATGCCGATCAGGCAGGAGATCTTGCCGGCCTTGAAGTTCCGCTCGACGTCCGCGGCGGTACGCGCCATCGCGAAGGTGGCGGGGTACCTGCCGCACAACCGGTACACGAGGTCGATCTGCTCCAGCGCGTACACCGCCGGGTGCTCGCCTTCGTGTATCGTGCTCACCGGCACGTAGGCCGCCCAGAACTGGCCACCCAGGTGGCCGGCGCGGAGCCGCGGGATGTCGGTCATCAGCTTCGGCTGGCTCACGGCGAGGTTGACCGAGTCGACGCCACCGCGCTCACGGACGGCATCGGGGATGTCGTTGTGACCGTCGATGAAGGGGACGGTGCCGAGGATACGAATGGCCTGGGCCCGGTAATCCTGCGCCGCGAGCGGAGACGCGCATGCGATGAAGAGGACGGCAGTGAGTGAGATGAGTTTTGTCATGGGCAACAAGCTGGCGCGGCCCCCACGTCTTATCAAGATTACGATGTGGCCATGACTTCCGAATCGAAGGTCAAAATCGCGGTTGCCGTAAACGGCGAGCCGACCGAGGTCGCGTTCGCGCCGCACAAGACGCTGCTCGAGGTACTGCGGGAAGATCTCGGGCTGACGGGCACGAAGCATGGCTGCGAGCTGGGCGAATGCGGCACGTGCACGGTGTTACTCGACGGAACACCCGTGCTTTCCTGCCTCGTGCTCGGTCTCGCGTGCGCCGGGCGCACGGTGCGCACCGTGGAAGGCATGGCGCAGGGCGGCAAACTCCATCCGCTGCAGGAGACATTCGCGGACCTCGGCGCGGCGCAGTGCGGCTACTGCACGCCCGCGTTCCTGCTGGCGGCTGAAGCACTGCTGACGACCAACCCGAAGCCGACCCGCGCCGACATCAAGGACGCGCTCGCCGGCAACCTCTGCCGCTGCACGGGCTACATCAAGATCTACGAGGCCGTGGAGCTGGCAGCGGCGCGAATGCGCGGCGAAAAAGCGGAACCCAGGACCGAGTCACTGTATGGCCGATAAGCGCCGGGTGATTGGGAAAGCACTGCGCAAGGTAGACGCGACTGCAAAGGTCACTGGCGCCACCAAGTTCGCCGATGACCTTGCCTTCCCCCGGATGCTTTTCTGCAAGCTGCTGCGCAGTACCCAACCGCACGCCCGCATTGTCTCGATCGACACAACTGCGGCCGCACAGCTCGCTGGGGTTCACGCCGTGCTCGTCGGGCGCGATCTGCCGATCCCGTTTGGCATCCTGCCCGTGTCACAGGATGAGCACGCCCTCTGCATCGATAAGGTTCGTTTCATCGGCGACCCTGTCGGCGCAGTTGCTGCAACCAGCGAGGAAGCCGCTACCGCCGCTAGCGACCTCATTCGAGTCGAGTACGAACCGCTGAAGTCCATCGCGTCGGCCGAGGAGGCGGTCGAGACCGCCGAGCCGCGCATCCACGACTACGGCGACGGCGGCAACTTCCACAAGCTCGTCGACCTCGAGTTCGGCGACGCCGACGCTGGCATCGCCGAGGGGGACATCGTGCGGGAGGATCTCTTTTTCTTCGAGGGCAGCACGCACCTGCCGATGGAACAGCACGCCGCGGTCGCCATGTGGTCGCCGGATCAGAAGCTGACGTTGTGGACATCGACCCAGACGCCGCACTACGTGCACCGCGCGCTCGCCAAGGTGCTCGAGCTGCCCGCCGCGCGCATCCGTGTCATCGCAACCCCCAATGGCGGCGGGTTCGGCGGCAAGAGCGACCCCTTCAATCATGAAATCGCGGTCGCGAAGCTCGCGATGACCACGGGACGGCCCGTGAAAATCACGCTGACTCGCGAGGAAGTCTTCTACTGCCATCGCGGGCGCCATCCGACGCTGATGTGGGTGCGGACAGGGGTGAAGAAGGACGGCTCGATCACCGGCATGCATTTCCGGTCGCTGCTCGACGGCGGCGCCTACGGGTCGTATGGCGTCGCGAGCACGTATTACACGGGCGCGCTGCAGACCGTGACCTACAACGTCCCGCGCTATCACTTCCAGGGTGCGCGCGCCTTCACGAACAAGGCGCCGTGTGGCCCGAAACGTGGGCACGGCACGCCGCAGCCCCGCTTCGCGCTCGAAGTACATCTCGACAAGATCGCCGAGCAGCTCGGGATCGATCCCGCCGAGCTGCGGCTCAAGACACTCGTGCCTGCCAACTCGCTCACCGCGAACTATCTGCGCGTTGGATCGATGGGGCTGGGCAAGTGCATCGCGAAGGTTGTCGACGGATCGGGCTGGAAGAAACAGTTCCGGAAATTGCCCCGCGGGCGCGGGGTCGGGCTCGCGTGCTCGAGCTACATCTCCGGTGCCGGCCTGCCGATTTACTGGAACAACATGCCGCACTCAGGCGTGCAGCTGAAATGTGATCGCGGCGGCGGCGTCACGGTGTTCTGTGGCTCGACGGAAATCGGACAGGGATCGGATTCGATTCTCGCCTACATCGTGGCGGAAGTCCTTGGCGTCGATCCGTTCGATGTCGCCGTCGTGACCGGCGATACCGATCTGACGCCTGTCGATCTCGGCAGCTACTCGAGTCGGGTGACGCTCATGAGCGGCAACGCAGCGCTCCAGGCCGCCGAGCGCGCCCGCCAGATCATCGGCCTCCACGCCGCGAAGCAGCTCGATATACCGGCCGATCGCCTCGCATTCGCGGACGGCCGTGTCTACGATGCAGAGGACCCGAAGCGTGGGATGACGTTCGCAGACGCCGTGCAATGGGCAGAGGCCGCCGAGGGCACGGTGGGAACCGTCGGCTCGTACACGCCCCCGATGAGCGCGGGGAGGTATCGCGGCGCGGGAGTCGGCCCCTCGCCGGCCTACTCGTACAGCGCCTGCGTGGCCGAAGTGGACGTCGATCCCGAAACGGGAATCGTGCGCGTTCCGACAATCTGGATCGCGCACGATGTGGGCCGGTCGATCAACTCGGCCGCCGTCATCGGCCAGGTCGAAGGCTCGATCTACATGGGTCTCGGTGAAGCGCTGATGGAGGAAATGGCGTATCGCGGCGACCTGAAGGTCGTGCACAAGATCCCAAGCCTGCTCGAGTACAAGAGTCCCACCACGCTCGAGATGTGCGACGTCATCACGTACCTGGTCGAAGACCCCGATCCCAACGGTCCGTTCGGCGCCAAGGAGGTCGGTCAGGGGCCGCTGTTGCCGGTGATGCCGGCGGTCGCCAATGCGGTCTACGACGCGGTGGGTGTGCGAATCGATGAGGTACCGATTACACCGGACAAGGTGCTCAAGGCGCTGCGCGCAAAGGCCAAAGGGGAAGAGGGCCGCTACGGACCGACAACCTTCCCCGACATTCCGTGGCCTGAGCCCACACGCGTGCCGACGCCGTGGGAGGGTGGGGACGGGAAAGCCGCGGAGCGCGTGCATGCTTAGGCTGCCGGCGTTCCGCTACTTCCAGCCCCGGACATTGGCCGAAGCGCTGCAAATGAAAGCCGACGCGGGCCCCAACAGCATGTTCGTCGCCGGTGGCACCGATCTCTATCCCAACATGAAGCGCCGCCATCAGGAGCCGAAGACCGTCATCTCGCTGATGGGAATACCGGAGCTGCAAACGATCGAAGCAGGGAATGTTGGAACGTGTCTCACCTTGAGCGCTCTTTCCAACGTTCCATCATTCCAGCGTTCCTACTCCGCCGTTTCCACCGCCGCCCGCCTCGTCTCGACCCCGCTGCTCCGCAACATGGGCACGCTCGGCGGCAATCTGTGCCTCGATACGCGCTGCAACTACTACAACCAGAGCTACGAGTGGCGGAAATCGATCGACTTCTGCATGAAGAAGGACGGCCACATCTGCTGGGTGGCGCCGTCCTCCCCGCGCTGCTGGGCGGTGAGCTCGTCCGACGTGGCTCCAGTCATGGTCGCGATCGGTGCGGAATATCGGCTCGTTGGTCCACAGGGCGAGCGCGTGGTACCCGCCGGGCGGTTCTACGACAACGACGGGATCAATTACCTCACCAAGCAGTCCGACGAGATTCTGGTGAACGTGAGGCTCCCGCAGCCGAATGGTTGGGACGCCGTCTATCACAAGCTTCGCCGCCGGGGATCATTCGATTTCCCAGTGCTCGGCGTCGCCGCCTGGATCCAGTGGAGCGGAAAAACCGTCGTCGATGCCCGCATCGTGCTCGGCGGCGTGGCGAGCTATCCGCAGGAGGTTACGGAGGCGGCCGCGGCGCTGCGCGATATGACTCTTGGGGCGGAAACGATAGCCGCTGCCGCGGAAGCTGCCTATCGTCCTTCAAAGCCGATGGACAACACCGATTTCGATTTGTCTTGGAGGAAGCAGATGACGCGGGTATACGTTGCGCGCGCACTACAGGAGCTCGGCGAGCGCGCTGGAGCAAGCAGCAGGCACCGCGGGTAAAATACCGTATGCGCTACGCCGTCCGATTCGCCGCCGTCGCGTGTGTTCTTCTCCCCGTCAATGCGCTAACCGCGCAAACGCCTATCATGCGCACAGTCCGCGGCGACGTTCACGACACCGCTGGACAGCCCATCGATCAGGTTCAGGTCCTCGCTCTCTCAGCTGGCCGCACGACTCGCACCGGCGCGGACGGCCGATTTCAATTGGACAGCTTCCCACGGGAAGAAGAGCGGTTCCTCTTTCGCAGGCTCGGCTTCAATCCGGTGGAAGCAACCGTCGTCATCACGCGGACCGATGAGGAAGTCATCGTCCGCATGACGCCTCTGGCGCAGGAGTTGAAGCCAATTGTTGTGCGGGGCCGTCGCAGCGGTGTATTCGGTACTGTTACAGACGTCGCTGACCAGCCCGTCGCCGGTGTGGAAGTCACCGTCCTGGGCGGTGCTGTCGCGACGCACACCGATGGCCTGGGTCGCTTCAGCCTCCCCAGCGTTCCAGCAGGCACGTTCATGATGATGGTCCGCAAGCGGGGCTACTTCGTGGTGCGCCACTCCGTCACCCTCCCCGTCGGCGAAGCACTCGATCTTGCGGTCTTGCTGGCACCGGTGCCGTCGGGACTCAGTCACCAGAAGATCAGCCGACTCGCGGGCTTCGGGGGCGTTCTGGGTTGGGCATGGGACGCGCACGCGGCACGACGGGTTCGGTGCACCGGCGGAAATGCTACATTCGCGCCGCGCGAAGAGTTTGCCTCACAAGGGGGCACGCGATTGGACTACGCACTCCCGCGCGCATCTTCAGTGCTTGTGCGCGGATTCAACAGGGAAGAGCTCCGCAAGTATGCCGTCTACATCGACGGTCAGGATGCCACCGGGTGGCCCTTGTCCGCGATTGCAGCCGCTGACGTCGAGGCCGTTGAGGTGTACCGCGGGGCGACCCCGAACCGCGGCCCCCTCAGCCTGGTGCCCTTCAGCACGACACCCACATCATCCTACTTCACAGTCGCGGGATCGTGTCCCGGCGGCACGATCTGGGTCTGGCTTCGCTAATCGTCTTCGAACATTCCAGCAGCATCGCGACACTTTCGTACCACCAAGGCTAGAACGGAGCGCGTTGCCACCGCTCCCACCGGTGCCACCGGTGCCAGCGGCGCCGCCAAGGTGCGAGGAAGAACGCAAACGCCATAAAGGCCAGCGGCCAGACGAACAGCCGCACCCCCCAAAAACCCCAGAACCCGATCAGCAGCATGGCGACGAATGAGAATCGCAGCGCTCCGAGCCACCAAGGACGCCGCGGCCCGCGCGACCGTTCCTCGTTGTCCGGGTGGCGCGCCGCCGGCAGGTCGGCGATCAAGCTGCCAAGTTCCTCACGGTAGGTAGCCGCGGACGCGGCAGCCAGCCGCTCCCCAGCTTCGTCCGGCGTCAACCGGCCCTCGGCGGCCGCGCTCTCGAGGAGTCCCGCGACGCGCTCGCGTTCAGCGTCGGATGCGCGCATACCCGAACCCCGGTTAGGCGCGTTCATTGGTGCGTTCATTGGATTGAACCAGCGCGTCGACTTCTTGCGCTGCCCGCTTCAGAATGTCGCTGATCTTCTGCCGGACGCTGTCATCGCGCGACCGCCAGCCGGCTCGATAGGCACTCCGCATCAACCCACCCATGGCGCGGTTCAGGTCACCCATGCCGCCGCCGAGTACTTCGTCCACCGCGTCTTTCACGCGATCGAAAATGTCCTCAACCACGTCACGATTCTCCTCCAGGAATTTGATTCCCGCATCGGTGATCTCGTAAACCTTCTTGCCGTCGACGTCAGTCGCGCGCACCAGACCCTCATCTTCAAGCCACTGGAGCGTGGGGTAGACGGTGCCGGGCGATGGCGAATAGCACCCGTGCATCCGTTCCTCGAGCTCCTTCATGACTTCATAGCCATGACGTGGCTTGTCGCGCAGCAGCTTGAGGATGACGTACTTCATGTCGCCGGCACCGAACCACTGGCGCCTGCGATGCCCGCCTTTTCCAGCGCGGAAGCCCCACGCGCGTGGACCAAACGCAAAGCCGAAGCCCTCCCAGCCGAACTTCCCGCGCATCTCCGCCTCAGGTTAGATGTTACGTCACGATATTCTTGTACGATATATCTTGTCAAGCCGTCGTTTAAACACTGTGTGCCAAGTCACGATCCAGCTTGAGCTTGCAAGTTGTGCTCGCATCCCTACATTCCAGCCCGCTGGACCGTTGTTCACGTCCCCCCGCGCCCTCGGAGAGGAGCAGCAATGGCTGTGCAAGTGACGCCCCACCCCACCTGGGTGGCGGAGCTGGACTCGACCCTCGAGCCTAGCCGTCAGGCCATCCTCGACACTCCGGTCATCATTGACGCTTCGGAGAACCAGCTCATCGACGGGCAGATCCAGAACTTTCTGGTCGCATTCTATCCAATCATTCGTGACTTCCCACAATGGCTGCAGGTGCTGCTCGACCGGTCACCACCCATGGGGAAGGAGTTTTTCACCGACAACATCCGGGTGGAGCGGCGGCACGACGCGATGTGGCGTGCCATGGGGGACGGTTTCAACGTTCACAAGAAGCGGTTTCAGGAGCCGGAGCCGATGCTTCCGGAGGTGAAGAAATTCCACTCCTATCTGACCGAAATGTGCCGCAACGCGGAGTTCGGCCAGGCGGTGTCGGCGACGAACTATGCGGTAGAGGGAGTCGCCCAGAAGATTTCCGAGAAGGCGCTGCGGGGACTCGCAAAGAACGAGAAGATCGGCCCGCGGGGCCGCTGGTGGCTCGAGGAGCACGCGAAGTACGACGATGAGCATCCCATCCATGCGCTCGAGATCATCAAGGACTGCGTGAAGCGGGGCACCGATACGCCCGAGAAGGTCACGAAGGTTGCGCTCGAAAGTCTCCAGCTGATGAAGCGCTCGATGGAGGTTTCTTATTACGCGTGAGTAAGGCTCGCCGCGTTTCGCCCGCGCGGGTTACCCGCCCAACGACCGCCCAGCCCAAGGGGCCGCGGCTCGATCTGCTGCAAGCGGCCGCGGACATCGTGGCCGCCCTGCCGGACGCGATGGTGGTGACGGGGACAGACCGGCGAGTGCTGGCCGCGAATGAAGCCGGAGCAGAGCTGCTGGGCTGGACCGTCACCGATATCGTCGGGCAGGCCATCGCCGATCACGTCTCTCCCACCGAGCGAAACCACGTCGCCGCGCGCGAGGACAAGGTCCTTGCCGGCGAGCCACAGCGCTACGAAACCCGCATCGTCAAACACCGGACGGGCGAGGAGCGCGATGTGGCGGTCTCGAGTGGTCCCTTCCGGGTCAACGGCGAATTGATCGGCACGGTCGCCACGCTGCGTGACGTTACCGATCCAAAACGCGCCCAGGAAACGCTGGCACGCTCCGAGGCCCGCTACCGCCACCTGGTGGAGTCGGCGTCCGACGCAATCGTGACGCTCGACGCGAATGGCCGGTTCACCACCGTGAACCACGCCGCCGAAAACATCTCGGGATACCGTCGCGAGGAGCTGGTCGGGCAGTGGTTTGCCCCCATGCTGCCCGACGACGACCTCCCCAAGGCGCTCGGCCATTTTCAGCAGGCGCTGGCGGGAGAAACGGGCCTCTTTGAAAGTCAGTTCTACCGCAAGGACGGCGAGGTTCGGACCATCTCGATCACCTATTCCACGCCGCAGAAAGATGAAGAGGTGCTCTGCCTCATTCGTGACGTCACCGACCAGAAAATGCTGCAGGAGCAGCTGATCCAGTCGGAGAAAATGTCCGCGATCGGGCAGCTCGTCTCCGGCGTCGCACACGAGCTCAACAACCCGCTGGCCGGCATCTCGGCGTTCGCGCAGCTGCTGCTGGCGGAAAAGCGCTTCCCGCCCGATCAGCGCACGGCGGCGGAGACGATTTACAGCGAAGCGCGCCGCGCCAGCCGCATCGTGCAGAACCTGTTGACGTTTGCGCGCCAGCATAAAGCCGAAAAGGTCCCGACCTCGATCAACCAGGTGCTGGACGATACGCTGGAGCTACGCGGCTACGAGCTCCGCGTTCGCGGCATCGACGTGCGGCGTGAGTACGACGAAACCCTTGCCGACACAATGGCGGACGCGCACCAGCTGCAGCAGGTCTTCCTCAACCTCATCACCAACGCCGAGCAGGCGATGGAGCAGCGCGACGGCCACCATCACCGGCTGACCGTCCACACGCGCCGCAACGGCGACGCGGTCCGCATCGAGGTCGAGGATACCGGTGGCGGCATACCGGCGAACCTCATCGAGCGGATCTTCAACCCGTTCTTCACAACCAAACCGACCGGCTCGGGCACCGGACTCGGCCTCTCGATCTCCCTCGGTATCGTGCGGGAGCACGAGGGCCGGATCTGGGCCGAGAACCTGGCATCGAGCGGAGCACGCTTTATCGTGGAGCTGCCGATCATTAAGCCACGGACCGCGGGGGAAATGCCGGCCGTCACACCCGTGCAGGCGGCGAACGAGAACGACAGCCTTCGGGTCCTGGTGGTGGACGACGAGGCGTCCGTGCGCGTCTCGCTGCAGCGGTACCTGGCGGGTCGCGGGCATCAAGTCGAAACGACAGCCAGCGGCGAGGATGCCCTCGTCCGCCTGCGGGACATGACATACGACGCCGTCATCGTAGACATGCGTATGCCCGACCTGTCCGGTGAACAGTTGTACGAGCGACTCCGCAGCGGCGACCCCGGCCACGCCGAGCGAGTCATTTTCACGACCGGCGACCTCGTCAACGAGCAGATGCGGCGTTTCCTGGACGGCACCGGCCGGCCTTGCGTTCCCAAGCCCTTCGAGTTCGCTTCTTTCGACCAAGCACTACCGGCGGCGCGACGTCGGTAGTTCCCACCCTGAAGGGTGGGCTCGGCACACCATCATCCTGAAGGATTGCATGCGCCCGCTACTCATGCTGCTCGCGTGGGGCGGTGTAGTGTCCCCGCTCGCCGCCCAGGAACCGTTCGACTTCTACTCTCGGGGCCCGTATCGCCCCACCGTTCCCAGGCCCGAGGCGATCACGGGCTACGCGGCCGGCAACCAGCACACGATGTACGCAGTAATGCAACACTATCTCGACACCCTCGTAGCGACGGCGAGCGATCGCGTGCGCATCGAGACCTGGGGGCGCACGACGGAGTACCGGCCCATCCGGGCAGTGATCATCTCCGATCCCGCGAACCTCGCCAAGCTCGATCAGATCAGAACCCAGATCGGATCGTTGGCTGACCCGCGGAAAACGTCGCCCGCACAGGCCGCGACGATTGCGGCGCAATCGCCGGCGATCGCGCTCTTCCAGTACTCGGTGCACGGTGACGAGCCGGCCGGCTTCGAAGCCGCGATGCAGGTCGCCTATCAGTTGGCCGCGTCGGACGAGCCGCAGACGCTCGAGATCCTCAAGTCGGTGGTGGTAGTGCTCAATCCATCGGCCAACCCCGATGGCCACGAGCGGTTCTCCGCCTGGTACAACTCGGTGGCCGTGGGCGCCGATCATCCCTGGGCCTTCGAGCAGAACGAGCCGTGGGGCATCACGGGGCGTTACAGCCACTTCCGCTTCGACATGAACCGCGATCTCGTGGCGCAGAGCCAGCCGGAAGTGCGCGCCATGATGGATGGGATCTTGCGTTGGCATCCACAGGTGTTCGTGGACCATCACTCGACGACGCCGAACTTCTTTTTCCCGCCGGTCGCGCAGGCGGTGAACATGAACCTGCCGGCGCAGACGACGAAATGGTTCGACACATACGGGAGAGGCAACGCGGCGGCCTTCGACAAGTACGGCTGGCAGTACTTCGTGCGCGGCATCTTCGACTTCTTCTACGTGGGTTACTGGGACGAATGGTCCACCTTCCAGGGCGCGACCGGAATGACGTACGAAACCGACGGGGGGCCGGAGTTTCGCAAGCGGCGTGACGACGGTTCGATCACCACGTTTCGCGACGGCATCGCCCACCACTTCGTCGCTTCACTCGCGACGCTCGAAACGACCGCCAAGAACCGCCAGAGCCGACTGCAGGACTACTACGAGTTCCGCCGCTCGGCCATGACGGAGGCAGCGGCGGATCGTCTCAAGCGGGTGGTGCTCGTACCCGGGAGCGATCCGCAGTCCGCGATGCACGTCGTCGGACTGCTGCTGCGCAACGGCGTCGAAGTTACGCGAGTGCGGCAACCGCTCGCCTCGCGCGCCGCCCACAGTTATCTGAGTCCCCGCCGCCCGGGAACCGCACGCACATTCCCAGCCGGGAGCTATGTCATCGATTTGAATCAGCCGCAACGCCGCATCGCCAAGGCATTGCTCGAGCCGGAGGCGGAACTGCAGCGCACGTTCGTCGACCGGGAGGTGGCCAAATTCCAACGCAACCGGCGGCGCGGCGAGGAAGCCGACAAAGAGGACTACGGCTTCTACGACATCACGGCCTGGTCCCTGCCCATGTCGTTCAATCTCGACGCGTACTGGACCGAAGACGCCGGAGCGGGTGGTGACGCCGTAACCGACACGGTGTTGCCTGCGCCGGCGGCGCCCGCGCGGGCTGCGAGCGCCTACGTCTTCTCCAACGACCAGCCGGGTGCTGCGCGGCTCGCCATCGCGCTCGAGGCCGAGGGCTTCAAGCTGGCCATCGCCACCCGCCCCATCCAGGCGGCCGGTCGTACCTACCCGCGCGGTACGTTCGTCGCCCGGCCGCAGCGCAACAGCGCCACGCTCCACGACCGCATCGCCGCCCTCGGACCCGCACTCGGCGTCACGGTCTCGCCCGTGCAGACGGCATTTCCCGACAGCGGCGACGTGGGCATCGGTTCGGGTGAGGTGGTCGCCCTCCACACCCCGACCATTCTGGTCGGCGTCGGCGATGGCGTTTACGAGACGAGCTACGGCTGGCTGTGGTACTTCCTCGCGCGCGAGCTGAACGCGCCGTTTACACCCGTCCCGCTACGGGCGATCGGCCGAATGGACGACCTGCAGAGCTTCAACGTGCTGATCATCCCGGACGGCAGCAGCGGCCGCATGCGTCGTGAGCTGGGTGACGATGGAGTGGAGAAGCTCAAGGCCTGGGTGCGGTCCGGCGGTGTGCTGATCGGCTATGGCGGCGCCGGTTTACTCGCCGCCAACAAGGACGTCGGCCTGTCCACGATCGCGGCTGTAGCACCCGATAGCGGCGCGAAGCCGGACACGACCGCACCCGGCACCGAGCCGTCGCTCGTTTCCCCGACCGCGCCACCACGTGACCGCCTCGAGTGGATTCCCGGCGCGATCTTCCGGGCGACGCTCGATACCACGCATTGGCTCACGCTTGGCTACGACCGGAGCCGAATGCCCGTGTTCATCGACGGCGATACGTTCTGGAAACCGTCCCGGAGCGGCGCCAATGCGGCGGCCTTCACCGATCCGGTGGACTCGCTCGTGTTGTCAGGATTCACGTGGCCCGATAACACCGCGCGGCTGCTCAAGGGATCGACCTGGGCGGCGGTGGAGAATCAGGGCAGCGGCCGAGTGGTGCTGTTCTTGAGCGATCCGTTGTTTCGGGCGTTCTGGAGAGGGCCGGCGAGGATGTTGACGAATGCGATTTTGATTGGGCCGAATCGCTAGGGGGCGGTAGGAGATGAAAAGGGGGCGGTAGAGAATTCACTCTACCGCCCCTTCTCGCCTCCTACCGCCCCTAAACGTTCAGATCACCCGCGTCGTCCGAACCACGTCGCGAATCTTCCAGACCGGCCTGGGTCTCAGCCGGTACCAGCTCGGCTCCTCGTGCATCCGCGGCGCCACCTTGAAGTAGTGATCTTCCCGCTCCGGCACGACCCACGTCACCGTTGCGGCTTTCTTCTTCCGCAACACGTTGATCGCTACCGTATCTCCGGGATCGTAAGACTGCAGAATGCGCATCGCCTGCTCGGGCGATGAGGGCTTGCGGGCGCCAATCGCCGTAATGACGTCCCCGCCTTTGAGGGCGAGCGTGGAGTCACGCGGCGCGCTCACGACCAGGACACCTTCGCGTGCGCCGAAATAGTCACCGAGATCGGGGTTCAGTTTCACGAGCTCGATTCCGCCCCACGGCCGGCCGAACGCAAATTCGAAGTCGTCTCCAGGGCCCATCCGCATCCTGGGCATGATGTTCATCCGCATACCGGGCATCGCGCCGGCCCAGCCGGGGCCGCCGAGGTCCTCCGCGATGATCGCCGCCTTACGGGAGTCGGTGCCGCGGCGGTACTCGACCTGAACGCTGTCGCCGGGATCGAGATCGCGGGCAAGATCGATGAGCTTCATGCCTGGGCCCGAGTCCTCCTCGTCCTCAGCCTTCACGCCGCCGAGCGCCGTACCGTTGAAACGGGTAATGACGTCGCCCGCCTTGAGGCCCGCCTTCTCGGCCGGCCCACCGGGGGTAATACCCTCGATCCGGGCCCCCACCTTGTCGCCCGTTGCGTTGGCGTGAGTATCGACGATCACGCCAATCCGGCCACGGTTATCGCTAAACGAGTAGACACCGAACGGCCCGTCGCGTGTTTCCACGCGGACGCGGGCACGTGGCCGCGCGGGAGGACTGGGCTGTCTCTCCTGTGCCCCCGAGGCGGCCGGCAAGATCATACTGACGGCAAGCGTTGCCATCGTCATCGTACGAAGCATCATTCCTCCAGGGCCTTAGAGCCCAACGTAGCGGGCGCGCGTGGCGCGGGCATTCACCAACTGCCGCATCAAGCCGACCCGGTCTTGCCAAAGTTTTACAAGTTGGACGTCCTGCGCGCTGCTTGCTGTCTGTTGCTGCGCCAGGGTCCCATCGATCGCGGAGATGCGGTCTTCCAGATCGGCGACGACGGCCGCCGCGTGTCCGCTCAGCACACGGCCGTCGATGTCGTATTGCTGCAGTGAGTCCTCGAGTGTCGCGGATTGCTGCTTGGCTTTACTGAGCTCGGCGTAGAGCTGGCTGCTTTGGCCGGGTTGCATCAACAGAATTCCCGCGAGCACCGCGGCGGCGGCGAGACTCCCCGTCCACGCGCTCCAGGTGCGGCGTTTCCGGGAACGCTCCGCCCGGATGACCGCTTTCACGGCGGGCCAACGATCGCGCGGTGGGCGCACCGCCGGCAGCGCCTTGAGCTGCGCGACTCGCTGATAGAGCGCCTCCAATTCCTTCTGACAGCCGGCGCAGGTGGTGATGTGCCGGCGCGCCCACACCGACCCTTCACCAGCCTGCAGCGCTCCCAGATCTTCCATCGTACAATGCATCATGCGTGCGTCCCTCCCACGTCTTCCGCTGCTACGTCCAGCATGCGCCGCAACCGCGCGTGGGCCCGCGCGAGCTGCGATTTGGAAAAACTGACCGACTTGCCCATCTGCTCGGCTATCTCCTCGTGCGTGTATCCTTCGACGTCGTGCAGCCACACCACCGCGCGCGAAGTCTCCGACAACTGCTCGAACGCGCGCTCCAGATCGATGTTTGCGCCGATATGCATCCCGTGCCTGCCGGGCTCCTCGTCCAGCGGCTCCGTCGCGCGGATCTGATCGCGACGAATGCGCATGAGCGCCTTGGTCGACGCGATGCGGCGAACCCAGCCCCACAGATGTCCCTCGCCGCGATACTGCTTGATGTTGCGCACGACCTCGAGAAACGTCTCCTGCAGCACGTCCTCGGCGTCTTCCGGCCGCTTGAGCATCCGCCGCGCCAGGTTGTAGACAGGCGTCTCGAAGGCCCGGTACAAGGCTTCGAGGGCCGCTTCATCACCAGCTTGGGCGCGGGCGACTAGGATGTCCGGGACGGCCAGAGACACGGTCATGTCCGAATGTTAGATGCCATAACTACGCAGAACGTCGCGGGATGGTGCGTGGTACGCGGTGCGTGGGTTTGCGTCTGCCACGCAAGCACGCACCACGTGCCGCTCACAGTGCACTAAGTACTTACCCGGTAGGAGCTTGAGCCGCATAGGGGTATCTTTGCGCATGTCCAAACCCGACGTGCAGTGGATGCACCACTGGCAGGATGAAGCAGACGCCGCCTACCTGTACCTGGCATTGGCCGGCCAGGAGACCGATCCCCACAAAAAAGACGTCTACATCAAGCTGGCCGGCGTCGAGGAGCGGCACGTCCAGATGTGGGCCACGCTGCTCGCCGACCACGGGCATGTGGTCGAGCACGCGCGGCCGTCGCTGAACGCGAGAATCCGGGCCTGGGTGGGCCGCTGCTTTGGGACGCGGTTCTTGTTGCCGCTGTTGCTGCGCGAAGAGGGGCAGGAAGTGAAGGGGTACCTCGACCTTCACAAGACTTCCACGCTTCACGACGCACAGGAGGTCTCGCTGCAGCTTGCCAAGGAGTCGGCCGCGCACGCGGCAACGCTCGCGGGTCTCGCCGGCAAGGGAAGCGAGCCGTGGCACAAGAGCGAGTCGGGCGGGTTTCTCCGCAATGTCGTCTACGGTTTCAACGACGGGCTGACGGCGAATTTCGGTCTCGTCGCCGGTGTCATCGGCGCCGCGGTTCAACCGCACGTCATCCTGATTTCCGGCGTCGCGGGGATGATCGCCGACGCGCTCTCGATGGGCTCGTCCGGCTATCTCGCGGCAAAGAGCGAGCTAGAGGTCTACGAGCACGAGATCGCGATGGAGAAGGAAGAGATCCGGCTGATGCCGGATGTGGAGGAAGAGGAGCTGGCGCTGCTGTACGAAGCCAAAGGCCTCGAGCAGCGCACCGCGCGGCGCATGGCCGAAGAGGTCATGCGCGATCCGGAGCGCGCGCTCGGGGAATCGGTGCGCGAAGAGCTGAAGATCGGCGAAGCCCACGCCACGCCGTTCCGCGAAGGCTGGATCACCGGTCTCGCCACCGCGGTCGGCGCGTTCATTCCCGTCGCGCCGTTCCTGTTCCTGCACGGCAAGGCAGCGATCTGGACGGCGTTCACCATCGCGATGCTGTCGCACTTCGCGGTCGGCGGCGCGCGCAGCTTTTTCACGGGCCGCGGCGTGATCCGGAGCGGCATCGACATGTTTGTGATTGGTGTCGGCGTTGCTGCGGTCGGTTACCTGGTCGGTGATCTCGTCGCGAAGGCTCTCTAGACGACCAAATTGACCAGGCGATCCTGCACGTAGATCACCTTCCTGACCTTCTGGCCGTCCACAAACTTCTTCACGGCCGGATCCGACAACACGATCTTCAACACCGCTTCCTCGGGCATGCCACGGGGCACCACCAGCCGCGAGCGCAGCTTGCCGTTCACCTGCACGGCGATCTCGACGTCGCCCGCGGCTGCCAGGCGCTCGTCATACGCGGGCCAGCGGGCCTCGAATACCGATTCGGGGTGGCCCAGGACCTCCCAGAGCTCTTCGGCCACGTGGGGCGCATAGGGCGCGAGCATCAAGACGAGCGGCTCCAACAGCTCCCTGCTCCCTGCTCCCTGCTCCCGCAGTTCGTTCACGTACTCCATCATCGCCGCGATCGCGGTGTTGTACTGCAGCGCGTCGGTATCCGCTGTCACCTTGCGGATCGTGCGGTGCAGCTTCTGCTCCACTGGCGCTGCCTTCCCCCTGCTGCCCCCCGGGGGGGGGGGGGGG